>NZ_CP089507.1:3495000-3795000 GCF_021233355.1 Luteimonas fraxinea
TTTCCGGTTCGACCCGCCCCCAGCCGATCGCCCGCGCGACCGCGTCGCCTTCGATGCGCTCGCGCTCGCGCTCGTGATCTGCGAACAGCTGCGGGCGCTGGCGCATCGCCTCCACCGCAAGTCGCGAGCTGCCGAGATCGGTGAGGATCAGCACCCGCAGGCGGAACGCATCGTCATCATCGGGCGCTGCCGCGAGTCGGCGCTCGACGATCAGCAGCGCTTCGGCGGGGCGGTCCTCTCCGCGCAGCTGCTCCGCCTGGCTGCGGACTTCCGGATCCGACGCCGCGAGCGCATTCGACAGCGGCACAACAAGGCAGGCGAAGACCAGTGCCTGGCACAGAACGCGCGGACGCAATTCAGGTGAATGGGGGTGACCGGAACGGCGCGAACGGACTGGCACGGCATCTCGCTTGGGCTGGAAGCTGCACGGGAGGTGCAGCGGCGGCGGGATGCTGGCGGTTACAAAGTGAGGAGCGCGTCACGCAATCGGGCGAAATGCCGGCGAATTGGATGCAGTTTTGAAGCACGTTCGCGTGAAGATAGCGACTGAACAGGGTTGTGGCTGAACCTGTTCAGCGCCATACGAAAATTCTCAACGGAACCTGTACAGGCGCGAGGACGCCTTGGAGAAGCCCGGGTACTTCCGGCTATCAGGTGTCCTCGAGCCAGCGCGGCTTGCATGCCAGCCAGCCGCCGATGACGAGCACCGCGACCGCCACCAGCAGCATCGCGAACGGCCAACGCCAGCCGCCCGTCGCGGCATGCAGCACGCCGAACAGCAGCGGTCCGGCGCAGCTGAGCGCATAGCCCGTGCCCTGCATGAAGCCCGACAGCGCGGCCGAGCCAGCCGGCGTGCGCGTGCGCAGGTTGATCAGCGTGAGGGCCAGCGGGAAGGTGCTGGGGCCGAGGCCGAGCAGGATCACCCACAGCACCGGCGCGGCCATCGGCGCGAACAGCAGGCCCGCGTACGCGCCCAGATGGCAGCCCGCGCACAGCAGCACGATCACGAACGGGTTGCGCATGCGCACCGCGATCGACGGCATGCCCAGTGCGCCGATCAGGCCGAGCGTGGAGAACAGCGCGACCATCGTGCCGCCGAACGCGGGCGACGCGCCGGCTTCGGTCAGCAGCAGCGGCAGCCAGGTGAACATCGCGTAGGTGATCAACGAGGTCATGCCGAACATCAGGGCCATGCCCCAGGCGATCGGCGAGCGCCAGATGCGGCCGGCCGCGGGGGCGACGGCGTTCGCATCGACGATGGGCGCCGGCGGGGCGAGCGATTCGCGATGGCGCAGCAGCAACCAGAGCCATGGCAACGCGGCCGCGAATGCGGTCAGCGACCAGATGCCCAGCGCCCAGCGCCAGCCCGCGGCATCGGCGACCGGCACCGCCAGCAGCGCGGGCAGCATCGTGCCGAGCTGCAACACGGTGATGTAGAGCGTGCTGATCGCGCCGACGCGGTTCGGGAACCAGCGTTTGACCAGCGGCGGCAGCACCACGTTGCCGATGCCCATGCCGGCCAGCGCGATCGTCGCGCCGAGGCCGAGCACGCCGACACCGTCGGCCAGCGAACGCAGTACCAGTCCACCGCCCGCCAGCGACATCGCCAGCAGCGCGGTGCGTTCCAGACCGATGCGGCGCGTCAGCGCTGGCGTCGCGACGCCGAACACCGCGAACGCGGCCGTCGGCAGCATGCCGAGCAGGCCGGCGGTGGTGGAACCGAATCCGAAGACGTCGCCGAGCACGTCCAGCAGCGGCGTGAGCGAGGTCACCGCGGTGCGCAGGTTGAACGCGGACAGGGCGATGCCGGCCAGCACGAGTGCGGGCAGCAGACGGGACGCGGAATGCGCGGGGGAACGCGAAGTCATGGCGGCGGGGGAACCATCCATCGCCGCGAACCGGGCACGGCCGGAAAAACGAAAAAACCGGCGCGAGGGCCGGTTTTCGATATCACCTACCGCACTGCTGCGGATGGTCGGGGAGACAGGATTCGAACCTGCGACCTCTACGTCCCGAACGTAGCGCTCTACCAGACTGAGCTACACCCCGAAGGTGAGCCGCGCATTCTACTGATGCACCCTCGGGGAGGGCAAGCACTTCGTGAAGGGAATTTGCAGCCGCGCTTCGGGAGCGATGTCGGCCACGTCCCGGACGCGGCGGGCTGCGATAATACCGGCTCGCGATACCGGTGTGCGGTGTCCGCGTTCCGGAACCCGCATGTCCGCATCCGCATGACCACAGCCGCATGAGTGCGCCTTCGCTGGAATCCACGGCCGATGCGCGGCGTCGGCGGACCGGTTGGCTCGATGCGCAGCTCGCGCCCTGGCGGGACCGCCACCGCCGCGCGTGCGCCTGCCAGGTGCTGGCCGGCTGGCTGTGGATTCCGCAGGCCGCAGCGATCGCCTGGGCACTCGATGCACTGCTGTTCGCGCGCGCCGGGCTCGATGCGCTGCATGCGCCGCTGATGCTGCTTGCCGCCACGCTGCTCGCGCGCACCGCGCTGGTGTGGGCGGGGCAGCGGTTGCAGGCGGATGTCGTCGAATCGGTGATCGCACATCTGCGCACCGGACTGGCAGGCGCCATCGCCGCGCGCGGCCCGGTGTGGCTGCGCAGCCGACGCAGCGGTGCGCTGGTCGCGCTGTCGACCGGTCATGTCGATGCGACCGCCGGCTACTACGGCGGTTATCTCGTCGCGCGCGCGGACATCATGCTGGTACCGGTGGCGATTCTGGTCGCGGTATTCGCCGTCGACTGGATCGTCGGTCTGGTGCTGTTGCTGACCGCGCCGCTCGCGCCGCTCTTCATGATGCTGATCGGCAAGGGTGCCGAAACCGCCGGTCGCCGCCAGCTCGCCGCACTCGCGCGCGCGGGTGCGCACTTCACCGATCGCCTGCGCGGACTGGATCTGATCCGCGTCTATGGCCGTGGCGACGCAGAACTCGCGCAGGTCGGCGAGGCGACCGAAACCATCCGCGTGCGCAGCATGCGCGTGCTGCGGATCGCGTTCCTGTCGTCGGCGGTGCTGGAGTTCTTCGCGTCGGTCAGCGTGGCGCTGGTCGCGGTGTACTTCGGTTTCACGTATCTGGGCATGCTCGACCTGCGCGGCGAAACGCTGCCGCTGTCGACCGGCCTGTTCTGCCTGCTGCTGGCGCCTGAGTTCTACGCGCCGATGCGGCGCCTGGCCGCGCACTATCACGACCGCGCGAATGCGCTGGCAGCGGTGGCGGAAATCGAAGCGGCGTTCGATGGATTGCCCGAGCTCGCAGTTGATCGGCGCCTTCCCCCGCATGCGAGGCGACGTGCCCTCGGGGTAGAAGGTCGGGATGGGGGCAAACCGTGCGGGCCGACGAACACCACGGCCGCTCAGACATCGCCCCCACCCCAGTCCTCCCCCGCGCGCGGAGGAGGGGGCGCAACTGGCGAACCACCAGCTCTGGCACTCGTCCGCATCTCCGACCTCACGCTGCGCCACCCCGAAGCCCGCACGCCCGCACTGCAGAACATCTCTCTGGAAATCCAGCCGGGCGCGCGTCTCGCCCTCGTTGGCCCCAGCGGTTCCGGCAAGAGCACGCTGCTCGATGCAATGGCCGGCTGGCTGACACCCGACGCCGGACGCATCGACATCGCCGCTGGCACGCGCATCGCGCTGGCCGGCCAGCGGCCGTGGCTGTTCCACGGCAGCATCGCCGACAACCTGCGCATCGGCGCGCCGCACGCCAGCGATGCCGAACTCGCCGAGGCCGCGCGCGTCGCGCAGGTCACGCGGTTCGCATCGCAACTGCCCGACGGCATGGACACGGTGATCGGCGAACGCGGGTTCGGCCTGTCCGGCGGCGAAGCGCGTCGCGTCGCGCTGGCACGCGCGCTGCTGCTGCGGCCGCAGCTGTTGCTGCTCGACGAACCGACCGCATTCCTCGACCCCGACACCGAGGCCGATCTGCTCGCCGCGCTGGATGCGCATCTGGGCGGCTGCACCGTCATCGTCGCCACCCACAGCGATGCGGTGATCGCATGGGCCGGCGCGCAGTGGCAGGTGCCGGCGCCCTCGGAGGTCGCGCCGTGAGCGCTCAGGACCCGGCACGTATCCAGTCGACCCGCGCGCTGTTGCGTGGTCATCGCCGCGGCGTGCTGCTCGCGGTCGCGCTGATGCTGCTGACGCTGGTGGCAGGCGTCGGCCTGCTCGGCGTTTCCGGCGCTTTCCTGACCGGCGCGGCGCTGACCTTCGGGGTGCTCGGCAGCTTCAATTTCTTCACGCCTTCGGCCGGCATCCGCGGACTGACGCTGGCGCGCATCGTGTCGCGCTATCTCGAAAAACTGCTCGGCCACGACACGATGCTGCGCATCGCGCGCGATCTGCGCAGCTGGTTCTTCGCGCGCGCGCTGCGTCTGAGCCCGGCGCAGCTCGGACGTCTGCGTACCGGCGATCTGCTCGCGCGGCTGCTCGACGACATCGACGCCGTCGACGGTCTGTTGCTGCGCGCGACCGGGCCTTTGCTGGCCCTGCTCGGCATCGGCGTGTTCGGCCTCGGCATCGTCGCCTGGCTGCATCCGCCCAGCGCAGTCTGGCTGGCGTCGATCGCCGTGCTGCTCGCGATCGTGGTGCCGGCTCGCGTCGCCTGGGGGCGTGCGGCCGAGGAGACCCTGCGGGCGCAACGACGCGCGGCGCTGCGTGCGCGCCTGCACGAACTCTATGAAGGCCGCGCCGATCTCGCCGCGCTCGATGCGACATCGGGCTGGCTGGCGCGCGTGGACGCCGACGCAGACGATGTCGCCACCCTCGAACGCACGCGTCGTCGCCGCCTCGCCGATGCGCAGGCGCTGCACGGCGGGATCGCCGGGGTCGGATTGCTCGGCCTGCTGTGGAGTGTCGCCACCGGCTTCACCGCCGGGGCGTTGCCGGCGGCGCATGCCGCGGCGATCCTGTTTCTCGCGATCGGTCTGTTCGAGGCCTGGGCGGCCGCCGGCCTCGCCTGGCAGGCGCTGCTGGCTGCGCGCGCTTCGATCGCACGACTCGATGCGGTGGCCGGCGCGTCGCCCGCGGTGGGCGATCCCGCGGAACCCGTCGCAGTGCCGACGCATGGCGCATTGCGCTTCGAGAACGTCGGCTTCGCCTGGACCCCGGATGCACGCCCAGTGCTGCAGGGCCTGGATCTGACCGTCGCGCCCGGTGAGCGCATTGCGATCAGCGGTGACAGCGGCGCCGGCAAATCCACGTTGACCGCGCTGCTGCTGCGCAGCGCCGAAGCCCAGACCGGGCAGGTCACCTGGGCGGGCATCGACCTGCGCGCGATGGTGCAGGCGCACTGGTATGCGCGCATCGCATGGCTGCCGCAGAACGCGCCGGTGTTCGCCGGTCGCGTGCGCGACAACCTGGTCTTCGGCGCGCCCGATGCCGACGACGCCACGCTGTGGGCGATGCTCGCGCAGGTGCGGCTCGATGGCTGGGCCGAGCGGATCGGCGGGCTCGATGCCTGGGTCGGCGAGGCCGGCGTCACGATGTCTGCCGGTCAGGCCCGGCGCCTTGCACTCGCGCGCGCCTTGCTGCGCGATGCACCGCTGGTGGTGCTCGACGAGCCGACCGAAGGCCTCGACCACGACACTGCCGATGCCCTGCTGCGCGACCTGCCGGAACTGCTGGCCGGGCGCAGCCTGCTGCTGATCACCCACGGCGTGCTGCCGGATGGTCTCGTCGACCGGCATCTGTGGCTGCGCGATGGACGCCTGCACGACCAGCGCCCGTCGTCGCTTGCACAGGATGTGTAGAGCGCGGCGAAACCCATCGAGGGACCCTGCGCCTGATGCATCCACTGCTTGCCAGGGGTCGCGGTTCCGATCGTTTTGATCGCGGACAGGCGCATGGCAATGACGGGTTTCGCTGCGCGCACCCCGTCCCACGACCGCTGTCCGCTTCGCCGGACGCTTCAGCGCGCGGCAGGACAGCCCCCGGGCAGGGCACTAGAATGTCGGTCTCCATCCGCATCACCGAAGAGCCTGCCCGCATGATCAAGCCCCGGACCCCGCCCGGCGTCATGGAACTGTTGCCGCGCGACCAGATCGCCTTCCAGCGCATGCTGGACACGATCCGCCGCACGTTCGAGGGCTTCGGGTTCCTGCCGATCGAGACGCCGGTGTTCGAACTGTCGGACACGCTGCTGACCAAATCGGGCGGCGAGACCGAGCGGCAGGTGTACTTCGTGCAGTCCACCGGAGCGCTCGAGAAAGCGGCAGAAGGCCTGCCGGAACTGGCCCTGCGTTTCGACCTCACCGTGCCGCTGGCGCGCTATGTCGCCGAGCACGAGCACGACCTCGCATTCCCGTTCCGCCGTTACCAGATGCAGCGCGTGTATCGCGGCGAACGCGCACAGCGCGGCCGCTTCCGCGAGTTCTACCAGTGCGACATCGACGTGATCGGCAAGGATGCGCTGTCGCCGCGTTACGACGCCGAAGTGCCGGCGGTGATCAGCGCGGTGTTCGCTGCGCTCGACATCGGCGAGTTCACGATCCAGCTCAACCACCGCAAGCTGCTGCGCGGCTATTTCGAAGGGCAGGGTATCGACGACACGCGGCAGATGAGCGTGCTGCGCGAGATCGACAAGCTCGACAAGCGGGGCGAGGACGCGGTGCGCGCCACGCTGACCGGCGAAGACTTCGGCCTGTCCGACGAGGTCGCCGAGCGCCTGCTCGCATTCTCGCGCGTGCGCTCGACCGGCCACGACGATGCGCTGGAGAAGCTGGATGCGCTCGGCGCCGGCACCGGGCTGTTCGAAGAGGGCCGCACTGAACTGCGCGACCTGCTCAACCAGCTGCGCGCGCTCGGCGTGCCGGAATCGCGCTACGCATTGAATCTGTCGATCGCGCGCGGCCTCGATTACTACACCGGCATGGTCTACGAGACGATCCTCGATGCGCATCCGCAGATCGGTTCGATCTGTTCGGGCGGCCGCTACGACAATCTCGCCAGCCACTACACCAAGTCGAAGCTGCCGGGCGTCGGCATCTCGATCGGTCTGACGCGCCTGTTCTGGCAGCTGCGCGAAGCCGGTCTGATCGCGACCGCCGACAGTTCTGTCGACGTGCTGGTGACGCTGCTCGACGACGCCTCGCTGCCCGATGCGCTCGCGCTGTCGCAGCGCCTGCGCAGCAGCGGTCTCAACGTCGAAACCCAGCTCGAACCGCGCAAGCTCGCCAAGCAGATGCAGTACGCCGACCGCGCCGGCATCCGCTTCGTTGTTATCCGCGGCGAGGACGAAGCTGCCAAGGGCGTGGTCGCGGTCAAGGATCTGCGCCGCGGCGAACAGTTCGAGGTCGCCGACGACGACCTGCCGCGCACGCTGCTGGTCGAGCGCGAGCAGGCGCGGTCGATGCCCTGATGTTGTCGGCGGCGCATCGCGCCGCCTCTGTGCTCCGGGAGGGAGACGAACGATGAAATCCATCCGCATCGACGGCCGTTCGCTGACGCGCGCACAGCTGGTCATGGTCGCGCACGGCGCGCCGGTCGCGCTCGATGACGATGCACTGACCGGCGTTGCCCGCGCCGCCGATTTCCTTGCCGAACAGGTGCGCCGAGAGGAACCGATCTACGGCGTGTCGACCGGCTTCGGCAGCAATGCCGACCGACTGCTCGGTGCGCGTCCGCTGCGCGACGATCTGCCGGGCGCGACGCCCTCGGGCCGCTCGCTGCACGAGGAACTGCAGGTCAATCTGATCGTGACCCATGCGGTCTGCGTCGGTGAACCGCTGTCCGCGGACGTGGTGCGCGCGATGCTGTGCATCCGCATCAACACGCTGCTCAAGGGTCATTCGGGCATCCGCGTGCAGACGCTGCAGGCGCTGGCCGCGCTGCTCAATTCCGGCATCGTGCCGGTGGTGCCGGCGCTGGGGTCGGTCGGTGCGTCGGGCGATCTCGCGCCGCTGTCGCATCTGGCGATCGTGCTGCTGGGCGGGGGCGAGGCCTTCGTCGACGGCGAACGGATGCCGGGTGCCGAGGCGCTGAAGCGCGCCGGTCTCGAGCCGGTCACGCTCTCGTACAAGGAAGGTCTGGCGCTCAACAACGGCACCGCGCAGATGCTCGCCACCGGCGTGCTCGCGCTGCAGAAGCTCGACGCGCTGCTCGACACCGCCGATCTCGCCGCGGCGATGACGATCGACGCCTTCGCGGGTCGTCTGGGCGCGTTCGATGCGGACGTGCATGCATTGCGACCGCATCCGGGCCAGGTCGAGGTCGCCGCGCATCTGCGCGAACTGCTCGCCGGCTCCACGCTCGCCGACATTCCCTATCACCTCGTGCCGCGCTTCCGCCCGTGGCTGCCGACCAGCTGGGACACCACCGATGCGCAAGCGCTGCGCTTCGACATCGGCTGGGACTGGGTGCCGAGCGACCAGCGCCACGGCCGCGAGAAGTTCTACACGCGCTTCCGTCCGTTCCGCGGCGGCAAGAAGCACCAGCCGCAGGACAGCTATTCGCTGCGCTGCATTCCGCAGGTGCACGGCGCCGTGCGCGATGCGATCGAGCAGGGCAAGCGCGTGTTCGAGATCGAACTCAATGCGGTCACCGACAATCCGCTGGTGTTCCCCGACCGCGAGGCCGAGCACGTCGAAGAGAAGGTCATCTCCGCCGGCCATTTCCACGGCATGCCGCTCGCGCTGGCGATGAGCTACGTCAAGGCGGCGATTCCGGTGCTCGCGTCGATCTCCGAACGTCGTCTCAACAAGCTGGTCGATCCGGCGACGAACGACGGCCTGCCGGGCTTCCTGATCGGCAACGAGGACGCGACCGAGTCGGGCTACATGATCGTGCAGTACACCGCGGCGGCGATCGTCAACGATCTCGCCACGCGTGCGCATCCGGCCAGCGTCTACTCGATCCCGACCAGCGCCAACGCCGAAGACCATGTGTCGATGGGCACCAACGAAGCGCGCCACGTGCTGTCGATGGCCGAGGATCTGGGCAAGGTGCTGGCGCTGGAGATTTACACCGCCGCGCAGGCGCTCGATCTGCGCGTGGACATGATCAACGCGGCGCGCGATCTCGCGCGGCGCGGTGATGCGGAAGCGCTGGCCGCGAAGGTGCAGGGCGGTCCCGCATCGGATCGTCCGACCCGGGGTGCCTTCGTCGACGAGGTCGAAGCGCTGCGCGCGGAGCTCGCCGCCTGCGAGCCCTTCCACCCCGGTGAGATCGTCGCCGCGGCGCACGCCATCGTGCGCGAGTCGATCCCGTTCCTTGACCGCGACCGCGCGCTCGACGGTGAAGTCGCTGCCGCGGTGAAGCTGGTGTCCGATGGCGCGCTGCTCGGCGTGCTGCCGCGCTGGCGCGTGCAGTCTTCCGGCCCGGCCGCTTGAACCTCGCGCTGCACTTCGGCTGGCTGGGCGTGCTGGAGGCGGCGCTGATCGCGCTCGTGGTCGGCGCGGTCTGTTACCTCGTGTTCCATTGGCTCGGCGCGCGCAGCCGCTGGACGCACGGACACGCGATCGGATGGGGCAGCCTCGTCGCCCTGGCAATCGCGACCGGCATCGACGCCTGGCACCTGTTCTACATGGGCGTGGTGCGGCTCGAATCGCCGGTCTACGCGCGCATCGCACTGCAGAAGATCCACGACCCGAACTTCCTCGCCGCCCGGGTGTTCATGTCGTCGGCCGGCGCACTGACGGGCGTCGCGTTGGCATGGATGGCGATGCACATGCGCAAGCGCGTCGACTGAAAGACCGCCGACTGGTGTGGGCGTGCGCTTTCGCGCGATGAGGCCTTCCGGCGCGAGCCGATCGCGCGCTAGCCTGCTTCCACAGCCCTGGCCGGCGATCCCAAAGGCCAGGCGCGCGCATCGAATCCATCGTTGTAGTGCAGGGCGCTACCCGCGATCAGCACCCGCCTGCCGCCCGCGCTCGATCCGCCGCAGGAACACCGTCATCTCCTTCGACGACTGCACGTCCCCGCGCCGAGCCGCTGCCTCCAGCCCCGCGCGCCAAGCCGCTTCGGCTTCGTTTTCTCTTTCCAACGCCAGTAGCGTCTTGCCGAGCAGTTTCCACGCGGCCGAGTAATCCGGATCAAGCTGCGTCGCGGCCGCCAGATGCGTCGCCGCTGCGTCCAGGTCGCCAGCCTGCAGACAGGCATTGCCCAGCCCGAAGCGCAGCAGCGCATCGTCGCGCCCGGCATCGAGCAGCGCCTGCAATCGTTCGCGCATGGATCACCTGTGTCCGGAAGATCGACGCAGGATTCTCGCTGATCGCGCGCGAGCGCGGTGGAACGCTGCAGTCCAGCCGGTGCCCTGCGGACGCAGCCCTCAGAACGCCCGCGTATCGCTCGGGCGCGTGGCAACGGACGCTGTACGGCATCGACCCGCCAGTTGACTTCGATCGGAATCGGCGTAATGTACTAGCACGCTATTACATTGATACAAACAATCACGCCCGTGAAGCAACGCCCCGAACCCCTGCCGGACCATGAAGCCAGTGCCTCGCTGAAGGCGCTGGCACGCGCGTTTGCGGGCTTGAAGACGGCCGACGAGGTCGCGCGGTTTCTCGACGATCTGTGCACGCCGGCCGAGCTGGAAGCACTGGTCGATCGCTGGCGCGTGGTGCCGCTGCTGCAGCAGGGCGTGCCGTATCGCGAAATCCACGAGCGCACCGGCGTCAGCGTGACGACCGTCGGCCGCGTCGCGCGCACGCTCGATCGTGGCGCCGGCGGCTATGCGATCGCGGCGCGCCGTGTGGCGCGCACACCCGAATCCCACTGAGGTCATCCCCATGAGTCCTGTGAACGGCGGCGCCACGCGCGATCGCCTGCGCATCGCCATCCAGAAGTCCGGTCGGCTGAGCGAGCCGGCGCGTGCGCTGCTGGCGTCCTGCGGTCTGTCCTGGCGCGAGAGCCGCGACAAGCTGTTCTGCTACGGCGAAACGCTGCCGGTCGATCTGCTGCTGGTGCGCGATGACGACATCCCGGGCCTGCTCGCCGATGGCGTCTGCGATTACGGCATCGTCGGGCGCAACGTGCTCGACGAGGTCGGCGCGGATCGCGCGCTGCGTGGCCTGCCGCAGGTGTCGAAAGCGGTGCGCGGTCTCGGTTTCGGTGGCTGCCGGCTCGATATCGCGATTCCCGAGTCCACCGAATGGACCGGGCCGGCGCAGCTCCAGGGCAGTCGCATCGCGACCAGCTATCCGGGCCTGCTGCAGCAATGGTTGGACACGCAGGGCGTGCAGGCGACGATCGTCAATCTCTCGGGTTCGGTCGAGATCGCGCCGCGTCTGGGCCAGGCCGACTTCATCTGCGATCTGGTCTCCAGCGGCGCCACGCTGACCGCGAACCAGCTCAAGCCCGCGGTCACGCTGATGACCAGCGAAGCCGTGCTGGCCGGCCCGGTCACGCCGTTCGCCGATGTGCGTGGCGAGCTCGCGTCGCTGTTGCTGCGCCGTCTCGACGGCGTGCTCCGACTGCGTGACAGCCGGCTGGTGATGTTCCAGTCGCGCCGCGACGGTGTGGACGCGCTGCTCAAGCTGTTGCCCGATGCCGAAGCGCCGACGCTGCTGCAGGTGGACGGTAGCGACAAGGTCGCGTTGCAGGTGCTCTGCCACGGCGAGATGACCTGGCCGCGTCTCGAAGCGCTGAAGCAGGCCGGCGCCGCCGGTCTGATGGTGCTGCCGGTGGAGCGGATGCTGGCATGAGCGCCACCAGAACTTCGTCCATCGACAGCGCGATTCCCGTGATCGTCGACTGGGACGCCGCCGATGCCGACGCGCGCACCGAACTGCTGCGCCGGCCCACGCAGGCCGTGGCCGCGCAGACGCGCAGCGCGGTCGCCGATGTGCTCGACGATGTGCGCACTCGCGGCGATGACGCCCTGCGCGAACTGACCGAACGTTTCGATCGCGTCGTCCTCGAAGACTTCGAAGTCGATGCCGAAGAATTCGCAGTCGCCGAGGCTGCCGTGCCCGCGGAACTTCGTCAGGCGATGGTCAATGCCGCGGCGCGCATCGAGCGCTTCCACGCTGCGGGTATGACCGCCGGCTACAACGTCGACACCGCGGACGGCGTCAACTGCGCGCGCATCGTGCGCCCGATTCCGCGCGTCGGCCTGTACGTTCCCGCCGGCACCGCGCCACTGCCTTCCACTGCATTGATGCTCGGCGTGCCCTCGCGCCTGGCCGGGTGCCGGGAAGTGGTGCTGTGCACGCCGCCGCGTCCGGATGGCAGTGCCGATCCGGCGGTGCTTGTGGCTGCGAAACTCACCGGCGTGCACCGCGTGTTCAAGCTCGGCGGCGCGCAGGCGATCGCCGCGATGGCTTTCGGCACTGCGCGCGTGCCTGCCTGCGACAAGCTGTTCGGGCCCGGCAACAGCTTCGTCACCGAGGCCAAGCAGCAGGTCGCGCAGTCGGGCACGGTCGCGATCGACATGCCGGCCGGCCCTTCGGAAGTGCTGGTGATCGCCGATGCCGGTGCGGACGCCGCCTTCGTCGCCGCCGATCTGCTGTCGCAAGCCGAACACGGTCCGGACTCGCAGGTGCTGCTGCTGTCCGACGACGATGCACTGCTGGAGAAAGTGCGCGCAGAACTCTCCACACAACTGGCGGCCTTGCCGCGCGCGGCGATCGCTCGCCAGGCGATGGCGCGTTCGCGTCTGCTGCTGGTGGAAACGCTCGACGCCGCGTTCGGCATCAGCAACCGCTACGCGCCCGAACACCTGATTCTGGCGCTGCGTTCACCGCGCAACTGGCTCGACAAGGTCGAGGTCGCCGGCTCGGTGTTTCTCGGCGACTGGACACCCGAAGCGCTCGGCGACTACTGCAGCGGCACCAACCACGTGCTGCCCACCGGCGGCGCGGCGCGCGCGTGGAGCGGGGTGAGCGTGTCGAGCTTCCAGAACACGGTCAGCGTGCAGTCGGCGAACGCTGCCGGCATCCGTGCGATCGGCCCTGACGCGGTGACCATGGCGCGCGCCGAGGGTCTGGACGCGCATGCGAACGCGGTCGCGCTGCGCATCACGAAGGCGTCGGCATGAGCGGCGTGCGCGATCTGGTCCGCGAAGACCTGCGCGATTTCGCCGGCTACGCGTCCGCGCGCACGCAGCGGCTCGAAGGCGACGTCTGGCTCAACGCCAACGAGGCGCCGCTGTCGAATCCGGGCGATGCCGACGGCCGCTGCCGGCGGTATCCGTCGCCGCAGCCGCCCGAACTGCAGGCGCGGCTGGCCGAGCTGTATGGCGTCGATGTCGGGCAGCTGCTGATCGGGCGGGGCAGCGACGAGGCGATCGATCTGCTGGTGCGTGCCCTGTGCGTACCCGGCCGCGATGCCGTGCTGGCGACGCCGCCGGTGTTCGGCATGTACGCGGTCAGCGCGCGGTTGCAGGGCGCCGACTTCGTCGAAGTGCCGCTGGTCGATGGCGCCGATGGATTCGCAGTTGATGTCGAGGCGGTCCGCGCTGCGGCGCTCACGCGTTCGGCCCGGCTTGTTTTCCTGTGTTCGCCGTCGAATCCAACGGGCGGCCTGGTGCCATTGTCCGATGTCGCCAGCCTCGCCGAGGCGCTGGCGGGCAGGGCGGTCGTCGTCGTCGACGAGGCCTACATCGAATTCGCCGGCGCGGACTCGGCCACGACCGTACTCGCCGCGTACGACAACATCGTCGTGCTGCGCACGCTGTCGAAGGCGCATGCGCTGGCCGCCGCGCGCATCGGCGTGGCGATCGCCCATGCCGACCTGATCGCGGTGCTGCGACGCTGCCAAGCGCCGTACCCGGTTCCGACGCCGTGCGCCGATCTCGCGCTGGCCGGCCTGTCGCCCGCGGCGCTGGAGGTCACGCAGGCACGCGTGGCCGAGGCCATCGCCGAGCGCGATGCGTTGGCCGCTGCATTGGCGACCGCGCCGGGCGTGCGCCAGGTGTATCCGTCGGCCGGCAACTACCTGCTGGTGCGCTTCGTCGATGCCGATCGCGCCTTCGCCGCGCTGCTGTCGGCCGGCATCGTCGTGCGCGACCAGCGCGCTGCGCCGCAGCTCGGCGACGCATTGCGCATCAGTCTCGGCACGCCCGCGCAGAACGCCCGCGTGCTGTCCGCCCTGCAAGCTTTGGAGATCGCGGCATGAGTGCACGCGGCAAGAAGATTCTGTTCGTCGACCGCGATGGCACCCTGATCCAGGAGCCCGAGGATTTCCAGATCGACGCGTTCGAGAAGCTGCGCTTCGTGCCCGGCGTGATTCCGGCGATGCTGCGCCTGCGCGATGCGGGCTTCGAGTTCGTCATCGTCACCAACCAGGATGGCCTCGGTACCGAGGGCTATCCGCAGGCCACGTTCGACGGCCCGAACGATCTGATACTCGGCATCTTCGAGAGCCAGGGCATCGTGTTCCGCGAAGTGCTGGTCGACCGCAGCTGGCCGGCCGACAACGCACTGACCCGCAAGCCGGCGCTCGGTCTGGTGATGCACTACCTGCGCGATCGCGGCATCGATCTCGACCGCTCGGCGATGATCGGCGACCGCGATACCGACATCCAGTTCGCGCAGAACCTGGGCATCCGCGGCTTCAAGCTGCGCACCGCGCAATTCGGCGGCGAGTGGGACTGGGCCGGCATCGCGCATGAACTGTGCGATGCGCCGCGCCGCGCGACCGTGGTCCGCAACACCAAAGAAACCCGCATCCGCATCGAACTCGATCTCGATGCCGCTGCCGATGCGCGCGTGTCGACCGGCCTGCCGTTCTTCGACCACATGCTCGACCAGATCGGCAAGCACGCCGGCATTTCGCTGGTGGTGCAGGCCGAAGGCGATCTGCAGATCGACGAACACCACACGATAGAAGACACCGGCATCGCGCTGGGTCAGGCTTTGCGCGAAGCACTCGGCGACAAGCGCGGCATCGCGCGCTACGGATTCACGTTGCCGATGGACGAGACGTTGGCGAGCGCCGCGCTCGACTTCGGCGGCCGGCCGTATCTCGTCTTCAACGGCAGCTTCGTGCGCGAACGCGTCGGCGACATGCCGACCGAGCTCGTCGAGCATTTCTTCCGGTCGATCTGTGATTCGGCGGCGCTGAACCTCAACCTCAAGGTCGAGGGCGACAACGATCACCACAAGGTCGAAGCCTGCTTCAAGGCCTTCGCCCGCGCGCTCGGTCAGGCCGTGCGCCGCAGTGGCGATGCGCTGCCGAGTACCAAGGGGACGTTGTGATGGGGTTGGACGCGACGAAGCTTGAGGTCGTCATTCCCGCGAAGGCGGGAATCCAGCGCCTTCCTTTCAGGAAGTCGCTGTGCGCGATGTTCTTAATGAACCGACAGCAAAGTCCCTGGATTCCCGCCTTCGCGGGAATGACGGTAGTTGAGCTGCGCGCGAAAGATCGCCGACCTTCGAAGGAAAACCCATGCGCGTCGTAATTGTCGACGCCGGCGGCGCCAACACCGGTTCCGTGCGCTACGCCTTCGAGCGTCTCGACATCGACGCGGCTCTGGTCACCGATGCCGACAGCATCCGAGCCGCAGACCGGGTGATCCTGCCCGGTGTCGGCACGGCGGCGCAGGTCATGGCGCGGCTGCAGCAGCTCGATCTGGTCGACGTGCTGCGCACGCTGGACCGTCCGCTGCTCGGCATCTGTGTTGGCATGCAGCTGCTGTTCGATGCGTCGGAAGAGGGCGAGGTCGCCGGTCTCGGTCTGCTGCCGGGCCGCGTGTCGCGCCTGCGCGGCGGTCCGGGACTGCGCGTGCCGCATATGGGCTGGAGCACATTGCACGCAACGCGGCCCGATGCGCTGGTCGAAGGTGTCGATGGCGCGCAGGCCTACTTCGTGCACAGCTTCGCCGCGCCGGTCACCGACGACTGCGTGCTGGTTGGCGATCACGGCCAGGCGTTCGCGGCCGCCGTGCGTCGCGGCCACATCGCCGGCACCCAGTTCCATCCCGAGCGCTCCGCCGCTGTCGGCGCGCGCGTGCTGCGCAATTTCCTGTCCCCTGCGTTCGAGGCCTGAGTCATGGCATTCACCGTCTATCCCGCGATCGACATCCGACACGGCCGCGTCGTGCGCCTGGCGCAAGGCGATTACGCGCAGGAGACCCGCTATGGCGACGATCCGCTGGTGCAGATCGAGGCCTATGCCGACGCCGGTGCGGAGTGGCTGCATCTGGTCGATCTCGATGCCGCGCGCGAAGGTGGTTACACGCTGGCGCCGCTACTGGCGCGCATCCGCGCCGATACCGGCCTGCGCGTGCAGACCGGCGGTGGCGTGCGCACCGAAGACGACGTGCGCCGCATCCTGGATGCAGGCGCCGAACGTGTCGTGGTCGGCTCGCTGGCGGTACGCGAGCCGGCGCAGGTGCTGGAGTGGATCGAGACCTTTGGCGCCGAGCGCATCACCGTCGCGCTCGACACCCGCCAGGGCCGCGATGGCGTCTGGCATCTGCCGGTACACGGCTGGACCGAGACCGCCGATGCCACGCTCGACGTGCTCGCGGTGCGCTATGCGCAGGGCGGCCTGCGCCATCTGCTGAGCACCGACATCGCCCGCGACGGCATGCTGTCGGGTCCCAATCTCGATCTCTATGCGCACCTCAAGGCGCTGGTGCCCACGCTCGACGTGCAGGCCTCCGGTGGTGTGCGCGAGCTCGCCGATGTGCGCGCGGCCAAGGCCCAGGGTTGCGGCGGCATCGTGCTCGGCCGTGCGCTGCTCGAAGGTCGTCTGGGCGTCGCCGAGGCGCTCGCATGCTGAGCCGCCGCATCATTCCCTGTCTCGACGTGCGCGAGGGGCGCGTGGTCAAGGGCGTGCGTTTCCGCGATCACGTCGACATGGGCGACATCGTCGATCTCGCGCTGCGCTATCGCGACGAGGGCGCCGACGAACTTGTGTTCTACGACATCTCGGCCAGCCCGCAGGGCCGCTCGGTCGATCGCGGCTGGGTGGAGCGCGTGTCGCGGCTGATCGACATTCCGTTCTGCGTCGCCGGCGGCATCCGCGACGTCGACACCGCACGCGCGGTGCTGCACGCCGGCGCCGACAAGATTTCGATCAATACACCTGCGCTGGAGCGTCCCGCGCTGATCTCCGAGCTCGCCGAAGCCTTCGGCGTGCAGTGCGTGGTCGTCGGCATCGATTCGATCCGCGAAACCGACGGCGAATGGCGCGTGCGCAGCTACACCGGTGATCCCGACCGCACCCGCGAACTGCCGATCCGCACGCTCGACTGGATCGCCGAGGCCGTGCGCCTGGGCGCAGGCGAGGTCGTCCTCAACTGCATGGACAACGACGGCGTGCGCACCGGCTACGACATCGCCCAGCTGCAGGCCGCGCGCGCGGTGTGTCCGGTGCCGCTGATTGCATCCGGAGGGGCGGGTGCATCCGTACACTTCGCCGCTGCCTTCATCGATGCCGATGTCGACGGCGCGCTCGCGGCCAGCGTGTTCCACAGCGGCCGCATCGCCATCCCCGCGCTCAAGCGCGAACTGGCCGATCAGGCCATCGACATCAGACTCCAATGACCGAACCGCAGGACGACACCCCCGCCATCGCCATCGCCCCCGACGTCGACACGCTCGACTGGTCCAAGGGCGACGGTCTGCTCCCCGCCGTCGTGCAGGACGCCGCCACGCTGCGCGTGCTGATGCTCGGCTACATGGATCGCGCCGCTTTCGCCGAAACCCTGCGCCGCGGTGAGGTCACCTTCTTCAGCCGCAGCAAGAACCGCCTGTGGACCAAGGGCGAACAGTCCGGGCACACGCTCGAGCTCGTCTCGATGGAAGCCGATTGCGATGCCGACACGCTGCTGGTGCTGGCCTCGCCGCGCGGTCCGACCTGCCATCTGCAGCGCCCGAGTTGTTTTCCGACCGCGCCGGCCGGCGTCCTCGCCGGACTCGACGCGCTGATCGAGACCCGCGAGCGCGAACGCCCCGAAGGCAGCTACACGACCCGCCTGTTCGAAGGCGGCGTGCGCCGCATCGCGCAGAAGGTCGGCGAGGAGGGCGTCGAAACCGCACTTGCCGCGCTGGTGCAGACCGACGACGAGCTGCTGGGCGAGGGCGCGGACCTGCTGTATCACCTGATCGTGCTGCTGCGCGCGCGCGGCCTGTCGCTGGCCGATGTCGAGCGGGTGCTGACGGCGCGGGGCAGCTGAGGGCGGGCGGGGCGCATCATCGCGGGATTCGTGTCTTCGATGACGGCGCCCGTGCCCACCGACCACCCCGTTGTCCTGACGCCCCATCGGAACGCACCGTGTGCCGCGATTGCCGGCGTTCGGTCGGTGCTAGCTGCGATCCGGCCATGACCGCCGACACCGCAAGCGCGACTTCGCCACACGGCTGGCCCGCGGATTTCCACGCCACCGATGTACGCGCCACGATGCTGTCCGACGGGGATGCGGATCTGTTCGTCGCCCTGTACGCCGATCCCGGGACGATGCGACATGTCGCGCCCGTGCTCGATCATCACGCCGCGACCCGGGCGTTCGCAGCGGCGCGGCGGCAGATGCAGGCCGCCCCGTCGGTCGCGCGTTACTGGCGGCTCGACACCGTTTCAGGCGCGCGAGGGCTGCTGTCCCTCGTGCCCGACGCTGATGGCCGCGCCGCAGAGACCGGCCTGCTGCTGCCCCCGGCAATGCAGGCGCAGGGCGTGGCCACCACCGCGCTCGGTCATCTGTGCGATGCCGTGCTCCGCGTCGGCGCATTCGATGCGCTGTGGACCCGGCATCGCGTCGGCCATGCGGCGGCAATGGGTCTGATGCAGCGCCTGGGCTTCGTGCCGGAAGCGCCCGCCGATGGCTGGCAGCGTTGGCGCCTCGATCGCCGGACCTGGCGCGCGCTTGTGGACGCACCGCCCGCCGACTAGATTCCGCGCTCGCACAGGGGAAATCGCGATGGAGAGCAAGGGCCGGCTGGCATGTGTCGGGGTCGGGATGATGCTCGGCGCGCATCTGGGTCCGCGCGCACGGCGCCACATCGAAACGGCCGACGTCGTGTTCGTCGCCGTGTCCGATCCGCTGGTCGAACTGTGGGTGCAGCGCATGAACCCCGCTGTCCGCAGCCTGCAGCCGTTCTACCGTGCAGGCCGCTCCCGGCACCGCAGCTACGCCGACATGGTCGCCGCGATAATGGCCGAGGTGCGCGCCGGCCACGACGTCTGCGGCGCGTTCTACGGCCATCCGGGCGTCTTCGCCCGGGTGCCGCACCAGGCGATTGCCGCCGCCCGGGCCGAGGGCTTCGAGGCCGTCATGGAGCCGGGGATTTCGGCAGAGGACTGTCTCTACGCGGATCTGGGTGTGGATCCCGGAGATGTCGGCTGCCAGCACTACGAGGCGAGCCAGTTCCTGTTCTATCGCCGGATCATCGATCCGTCCGCCTGGCTGGTGTTGTGGCAGGTCGGCGTGGCCGGAATCCGTGACACAGGCCGTTTCCAGAACACACGGGAGGAGCGGGCCATGCTCGTCCACCGGCTCGGCCGGGATTACCCGCCTGAACATGTTGTGACGCTCTACGAAGCTGCTACGCTTCCCACCGTGCGGCCGCGCGTCGAGCGGCTGCCGCTCGGGGAACTCGTGGATGCCAGGCTGCACCAGCACACCACGCTGGTGGTGCCGCCGGCTCGGGCGATGGAGCGGGAAGTGGGGATGGAATGCGAGCCGGTGCGTCCGGCCCGTGTTCCGCAAGCGGACGACTGAAACAGAACGCAGGGGAACTGCATGCTGGACGTTGTGGCGTTGCTGGAATCGGCGGGCGCGGGCACGGCTTTCGACCGTGTGGACGCCAACGTGGCCGATGCGGTGCAGGCGTTTCTGGCCGAAGGAGCCGACGTGCCCACGGTCGTCGCCTGCATGATCATGACCCCCGACGACGGGCAGAGCGAGCCGGCGCAGGACGAACCCGATCAGGACGATGACGGTGGCGATCAGGATGGGCAGGACAGGGATGCGCCGGGCGAACGCACCGTCTGACGTGCGGCCTGGCGTTGCGCGATCCCGACGATCGCGCGCGCGCTGGCTCAGCTGCGTGCTGCTGCTGGGGCTCGTATGTCCGACGCATGTGTTCGCGAGCGAGGCGCTCGATGCATTGATCGACGAGGCGACGACCCTGCGGACGTCGGACCCGAAGCGTGTCGACGCTTTGCTCGACCAGATGTCCGGCATGCTGGCCGGCGCCACGACAAGCCAGCGCGACCAGGTCCGCATCCTGCGCGCGCACCGGATGATGACGAGCGGCCAGTCCGCGCGCGCGATCGAAGAGCTGACGGACCTGCTGTCCTCGACGACCGATCCGGTCGCGCGTTTCGAGACCGCGTCGATGCTGGCGAACGTGTACGCGGTGCAGCGGCGGTTCGAGGATTCGCTGCGCATGCTCGAGACGATGCTGCCGATCGCCGAGCAGGTCGGCGATACCCAGCTTCGCCACCGCGGGCTCATGGTCGCGGCCATCGTCTACAACCAGGTCGGTGAGTTCCGCCTCGCGCGCCAGTACGCCGAGCGGGTGCTGCGCGACGATCCCGCAGGCCGCAATGCCTGCGCGGCGGGCGGCGTGATCCTGGAGGCCATGAACGGGATCGGCCAGCATTTCACCGACGGGTTCGGCCAGGAATCGCTGGCGCGCTGCGAATCGCAGGGCGAGCCGATCTTCTCCGGCTTCGTCCGTCTGCATATCGCGCGCCAGTGGGAAACGCAGGACCGGCAGGCGGAAGCGTTGCCGATGCTCAGTGGCGGCCTGGCCGATGTCGAACGCACCGGGTACCCCTTCCTGATCGCGCAGACCCGCGCCGCGCTCGCAGCGCTCGCGCAACACGCGGGACGACGGACGGCCGCACGCATGCATGCCGAGGCCGCGCTCGCGAACAGCCACGACGCCAACGCCACCGAGGCGCGCGTCACCGCGCACCGCGTCCAGTACGAACTCGCGATGGCGGATCACGATCCGGTCGCTGCGCTGGCCGCCTATCGGCTCTACACCGATGCCGAGCGCGCCCATTTCAACGACATCAAATCGCGCGAGATGGCCTACCAGGTCGTGCGTCACCAGTCGCTGCAGCAGGCGCAGCAGATCGAACTGCTGCACCAGAAGAACCAGCTGCTGGTGCTGCAGCAGAACGTCACCGAGCAGCGTGCGCGCAGCTGGCTGCTGCTCGCGCTGGTGCTGGTCGGACTGGTCGCCTCCGTGGGCTACTGGGCCTACAAGACCAAGCGCATGCAGCTCAGGCTCAAGCGCATGACCGAGACCGATGCGCTGACCGGCATCTTCAACCGGCAGCATTTTGCCGAACGTGCGACCGCGGCGCTGCTGCAATGCGAGCGCGACGGCCTGCCGGCGACGCTGGTGATGTTCGATCTTGACCACTTCAAACAGGTTAACGACCGGCACGGCCATGCCGCCGGCGACTGGGCACTGCGCCAGATCGCCGAAGCCGTGCAGCCGCTGTGTCGCGGAATGGACGCGTTCGGGCGGCTCGGCGGCGAAGAGTTCGCGATGCTGCTGCCGGGGCTGGACGCATCGGCGGCCGTGCGTCTGGCGGGCGATGCGCAGGCACGCTTCGCTGCGATCGATACCGCCGCGGCGGGTTACGGCTTCCGGCTCGCGGCGAGTTTCGGTGTCGCGGAAACCCGGCAGGGCGGCTATGCGCTGGCGACGTTGCTCAGTCACGCCGACCAGGCGATGTACGCCGCCAAGCGTGGCGGGCGCCGGCAGGTGCGTGTGTACGCGCCCGGCATCGACGATGCGAACGCGGTGGTGGAGACGATCGAACTGCTGCGCGAGATCGTGCGCGAGCCGGTCACGTTGGCGGACGTGCCGCCCCGCCGCGCGATTGCCTGATCGCGCGACGGATCGCCGGCCTCAGGCCGGGTCGCGGATCACCAGCAGGCGTTCCTCGGTCATGTCGCGGATCGCGTACTTCACGCCTTCGCGGCCGCAGCCCGAATCCTTGATGCCGCCGTAGGGCATGTTGTCGACGCGGAAGCTCGGCACGTCGCCGACCACTACGCCGCCGGCTTCGATCCTGTCCCACGCGCGCATCGCGTGGGACAGGTTGCCGGTGAACACGCCGGCCTGCAGGCCGAAGTCGCTGTCGTTCACCCGCGCGATCGCCTCGTCGAAACTGTCGACCGGTTCAAGCAACGCGACCGGGCCGAATACTTCCTTGCGCTCCAGGTCGGCGTCGCGCGGGACCTTCTCCAGCAGCGTCGCGGGAATGATGTTGCCCTCGCGCTTGCCGCCGGCAATGACCTTGGCGCCGGCCTTGCGTGCGGCGTCGATCCAGGACTCGATGCGGTCGGCCGCGTCGCTGTCGATCACCGGGCCGACGAACGTGTTCTCGTCGCGCGGATCGCCACTGCGCAGCGCGCTGATCGCCTTCTTGAGCTTGCGACGCAGCGCCTCGTGCACCGTGCGATGCGCGTAGATGCGCTGGACGCCAATGCAACTCTGGCCAGACTGGTAATAGGCGCCGAACACCAGACGTTCGACCACCTTGTCCAGCGGCAGGCCGGGATCCTCGTCGACGATGCAGGCCGCGTTGCCGCCGAGTTCCAGTACGACTTTCTTCTTGCCTGCGCGCGCCTTGAGGTCCCAGCCGATCAGGCCGCCGGTGAAGCTCAGCAGCGCGATGCGCTCGTCCTCGGTCAGCGCCGCTGCATCTTCATTGCTGCACGGGATCACCGAGAACGCGCCCTTGGGCAGATCGGTCTCGGCCAGGATCTCGCCGATGATCAGCGCGCCGACCGGCGTCTTCGCTGCCGGCTTGAGCACGAACGGACAACCCGCCGCGATCGCCGGTGCGACCTTGTGCGCGACCAGGTTCAAGGGGAAGTTGAACGGCGTGATGAAGCTGCACACGCCGATCGGCACGCGCTTGACCATGCCGCGATAGCCACGCGTGCGTTCCGAGATCTGCAGCTCGATGAACTCGCCTTCGCTGCGGGTGGCTTCGCCGGCCGCGATGCGGAAGGTGTCGATCAGGCGCGTGACTTCACCGCGCGCATCCTTGATCGGCTTGCCGGCCTCGATGCACAGCGCGAGCGCGAGTTCGTCGAAACGTTCCTCGAAGCGGCGCACGCAGTGTTCGAGCACGTCGCGACGCTTGTCCGGCGGGAAGTCGGCCATCGGTCCGCGCGCCTTGTGTGCGGCGACGATCGCCTTGCGGATCGCAGCGGCGTCGCCCATCGCGACGCGCGTGGCAACCTTACCGCTGTACTTGTCGCGCACCTCGAGATCGGTGTTCGCGGCAACTGCGGCGTTGGCGAGGTAGTAGGGGTAGCTGCGGGCAAGGCCGGTGGGCTTGCGGGCGGTCTTCTTCGTGGCCATGGGGCGCTCCGGAATCGGACGAAAGGAAAAACGCGGCGCGGATCAGTCGATCGCGGCGCTGCGCTCGGGAATTTCGGTGTTGAGCAGGGCGTCGTCGTCGCCGTAGTCGATGGCGAGATCGATCAGATCCACGCCCGGTGTGTCCAGCGCGGTGCGCAGGACGTCGGCGAAGGCCGCGGCGCTGTCCGGACGATGGCCGCGCGCGCCGTAGCTCTCTGCGTAGCGCACGAAATCAGGGTTGCCATAGTCCATGCCGTAGACGGGGTAATCCTCGTGCTGCTGCTTCCACTTGATCATGCCGTAGGCATCGTCGCGCAGCACGATGACCACGAGATCAAGCTTCAGACGCACTGCGGTTTCGAGCTCCTGCGAATTCATCATGAAACCGCCGTCGCCGCAGACCGCGACGATCTTGCGGTCCTCATGCACCAGCTTCGCGGCGATTGCTGACGGCAAGCCTGCGCCCATCGTCGCCAGCGCGTTGTCGAGCAGCAGGGTGTTCGGCGCACGGCAGCGGTCATTGCGCGCGAACCACAGCTTGTAGAGGCCGTTGTCGAGACAGACGATGTCATGCGGATCGAGCGCGTCGCGCAGCGTCTTGACCAGATGCGGGCCGTGCACGGGAAAGCGGTCGTCGGCGGCAAGCGCGGCGATGTTCTCGCACAGCGCCGTGCGCACCCGATCGAAGAACGCGAAGTCCCAATGCGCCTGCGGTGCATCCAGCGCTTCGGCGAGCTGCCAGACCGTGTTGGCGATGTCGCCAACGACCTCGATCTGCGGGAAATACACCTGGTCGACGACGGCGCTCTCGTAGTTCACGTGGATCACCGTGCGCCGGCCGCTGCGCATGAAGAACGGCGGCTTCTCGATGACGTCGTGACCGATGTTGACGATGCAGTCGGCCGCGTCGATCGCGCGGTGCACGAAATCCTTGTCCGACAGCGCGGCGGTACCGAGCCACAGCGGATGCGTTTCGTCGAGCACGCCCTTGCCCATCTGCGTGCTGAAGAACGGGATGCCGAGCCGGTCGACGAAGGCGCGCAGCATCTTCGCCGTGGTCTTGCGGTTGGCGCCCGCGCCGATCATCAGCAGCGGATGCTTGGCATTGCTGATGGCTTCCGCCGCGTGGGCGATCGCCTTGTGCTCGGCCAGTGGTCGGCGCGTATAGGGCGCGGGCAGGAGACGCGCATCGGTATCGTCGCCGGCGATGTCCTGTGGCAGTTCGAGATGGGTCGCGCCGGGACGTTCTTCTTCCGCACGCTGGAACGCATCGCGTACGCGCGCCGGAATGGCATCGGCGGACACCAGCTGATGCGTCGACTTGGTCAGCGGCCGCATCATGTCGACGACGTCGACGATCTGGAAATGGCCCTGCTTGCTGGTGCGGATCGGCTTCTGCCCGGTGATCATCAGCATCGGCATCGCGCCGAGCTGCGCATAGGCGGCCGGCGTGACGAGATTGGTCGCGCCGGGGCCGAGCGTCGACAGGCACACGCCGGCCTGACCGGTCAGGCGCCCGTAGGTCGCGGCCATGAAGCCGGCGGCCTGCTCGTGACGGGTGAGGACGAGCGCGATGTCGGACGCGCGCAGGGATTCGAGCAGGTCGAGGTTTTCCTCGCCGGGAATGCCGAAGACGTGGGTCACGCCCTCGGCTTCGAGCGCCTGGACGAACAGATCGGACGCCTTGGTCATCGTGCGGGAACTCCGTCGTGACGTGGGCGCCCAGCATGACAGCGGCGGCGTGAGCGGCGGGCGAGATGGGGCGGAACGCTGCGTCCGGTCCGCATGCAAGGCCAGCCGGGTCGCTGCGGCCGCGCAGGCACGTGATGCCCGGTCAGGACAGCGCCCGGATCAGGACTCCGATGACTCCACCCGCACGCGCAGGCTGCCATCCACCAGCCGCGCCTGCAGCGGCTCGCCCGGCGAGGCATCGAAGACGCTGCGAACGACGCCGCCGTCTTCGCGCTGCAGGATGCTGTAGCCGCGGGCGATCGTGGCCAATGGGCTCACCGCTTCCAGCGAACGGGCAAGTCCGCGCAGACGCAGTTGATCGCGTTCGAGATGACGGGCAAGTGCCGCACGCGGTCGCGGGCCGAGCGCAGCGAGGCGCTCACGCAGTTGCTGCAGACGACGCTTCGGAGTGCCCGCGCGCAATACCGCTTCCGCGTGGCGCAGCCGTGCGCCGCGCTGCTGCAGTTGCTGACGCATCGCCATCGACAGCCGCCGCAGCGCTTCGTCCTGACGCAGGCGCAGCGCATCCAGACGCGCCTGCGGGCGCTGGGCCTGCAGCCGAAGTGCTGCGCGGTCCAGACGCTGGAACCGCTGCTGCATCGCACGCAGATGCGTGTCGTCGACATGACGTTGCAGGCGACGCACACGCGTCGCGAGTTCGTTGCGGTCCGGGACCAGCAACTCCGCGGCCACCGAGGGTGTCGGCGCGCGCAGATCGGCGGCGAAGTCGGTCAGGCTGAAGTCGGTCTCATGGCCGATCGCCGACACCACGGGCACGGGCGAAGCGGCGACGGCACGCGCAAGCGCCTCGTCGTTGAACGCCCACAGGTCTTCCAGCGAACCGCCGCCACGCGCCAGCAGGATCACGTCGTAACGGCCGCTGGCACCGGCGCGCTCGAGCATCGCGCGGATCTTCGGCGGTGCATCGGTGCCCTGGACCGGCACCGGCAGCACGTCGACCTCGACCAGCGGCAGGCGCCGTGCGAGCACGCTCAACACGTCGCGCACCGCTGCGCCGGAGGGCGAGGTGATGACGCCGATCCGCCGCGGAAATGCGGGCAGGGCGCGTTTGCGCTCGGCATCGAACAGGCCTTCGGCCTGCAACCGGGCCTTCAGCACGTCGAACGCGCGACGCAGTGCGCCTTCGCCGGCTTCCTCCAGCGAATCGAGAATCAGCTGGTAGTCGCCGCGTGCCTCGTACAGCGTCACCCGACCGCGCGCGCGAACCAGCAGGCCTTCGCGCGGCACGAAGCGCAGGCCCTGGCTGCGCGAGCGGAACAGCGCGCAGCGCACCTGCGCGCGAGCATCCTTGAGCGTGAAATACAGATGCCCCGACGCCGGCCGCGACAGATTGCCGAGTTCGCCTTCGACGACGACGTTCGGAAACGTGTCTTCGAGCAGACCACGCGCCAGCGTGTTGAGCTGGGTGGGGGTGAGAACGTCGGACGGGGGGCTGTCTTGCATGGGGACAGGATACCGGTCGGATGTAAATGCGAGCTGGCGCGCGCTTGGACTGGAGCCCGGCGTGCGTGGTGCTCTCTGCATCGTCATCCCGGCAAAAGCCGGGATCCAGCGCCTTGTAACCCTCCAGCGGTCCGCAGCAATGCCGTAGATGCTTGAGCGCACAGTTGTTCAACGTGCGCTGCCCAGGAAGTCGCTGGATCCCGGCCGTCGCCGGGATGACGGCACAGATTGATGAAGCGATCTGGACGTGGGTAGGGCAGCGCAACCTCACTGCGACACCCGGTCGCATTGGCATCGCCGCCTCCACGCGGCCAGCATGGCGGTCGCTCGTGTCGCGCGACGGCCGGATATCGCGCGCTGCGATACTGCACGCCATCGGGCGCGATTCCGGCCCACCTGTCGACTCAAGGAGCACCGCGATGTCCGCACGCCGTCCGTTTTCCCTCGCCATCGGTCCCATCGCCGCCGGTCTGATCCTGGCGCTCGCGGGTTGCCAGCCCGCCGCGCCGGTTGCGTCGTCAGCGACGTCGCAGACGCCGGCCGCGAATGCTGCCGATGCCAGCGCCGGCATCGTCGTCAGCGAGGCGTGGATCCGCGAGACGCCACCGAACGCCGCCGTCGCCGGTGGCTACCTCACGCTGCGCAGCAGTGCAGCCGACCGGTTGCTCTCGGTCGACACGCCGGCGGCGGCCAGCGTCGAGATCCACGAGATGTCGCACGAGGGCGGCATGATGCGCATGCGCGAACTGGCCGACGGTGTCGAACTACCCGCGGGCGCCGAGGTCACGCTGAAGCCCGGTGGCAACCATCTGATGTTCATCGATCCGGTCGAGCCGGTGCGCGCCGGCCAGTCGATCGAGGCCAAGCTGCGCTTCGCCAATGCGCCGGAACAGGCCGTGACCTTCGAAGTGCGTCCGCTCGCAGGCGATGCGCCTGCGGCCGATCACACCGGCCACTGATCGACGGAGCGCATTCGCAGGATGGGTAGAGCGCAGCGAAACCCATCATTGCCATGCGTCGGTTCGCCGGGACAACTGGCGAGGTCCGCGTCCTATAGCGTGCGCAAACGGCAATCGACTGCGACCGCGATGGCTAGCTCGGCTTTACCAGTCGCCACCGCGCCCATCAGGACTGCAACGATGGGTTTCGCTGCGCTCTACCCATCCTACGTAGGGCTTTCAGCCGTCGGTCGGCGGACGGCGTTCCGGCCCGGGACGCTTGGCGAGCTTGCGCTGCAGCGAGCGGCGGTGCATGCCGAGCAGGCGCGCGGTCGCGGAGATGTTGCCGCCGGTTTCCGCCAGCGCCTGCTGGATGTGTTCCCACTCCAGTCGGTGCAGCGGAATCATCGTCGGGCTTTCGAGGGTGTCGTCCTCGTCGCGTTCGGGCAGCGGGGCGCCCGGCGCGGTGTCGGTCTCGGTATCGAGCAGGATGCGCTGCAGCGTGTCGGCCGAGACCGGTTTGGGCAGGTAGTCGTCGGCGCCGCGCTTGATCGCTTCCACCGCGGTCGCGATGCTCGCGTAGCCGGTGACCAGCAGGATGCGCATGTCGGCGCGGATCGCGCGCAGCGGTTCGATCAGCGACAGGCCCGAGGCATCCCCGAGCTTGAGATCGACCAGTGCGAAATCGGGCGCGATGCGCGTGGCGACCGCCAGCGCGGTGGCGGGATCGGCGGCGATCTCGCATTCGATGCCACGCCGCGTCAACGCGCGTCGCAGCGCGTCCAGGTACAGGATGTCGTCGTCGACCAGCAGGCCCTTCATCGCATCGTCTCCGTGTCGCGGTGGCTGTCGCCGGCGCCGACCGGCACGCGGAAATGCACGCGTGCGCCGCCGCCGTCGGCTTCCTCCATGTCCAGTTCGCCGCCCAGTTGTTCGATCGCCGCATGCGACAGAGCTAGGCCCACGCCGAGGCCGTCGGGCTTGCCGCTGCGAAACAGCACCGGCAGGAACGGCGCCTGCGCATCGAAGCCGGTGCCGTAGTCGCGGATTGCGCCATCGAGCACGCCGTCCTCGATCTGCAGGCGCAGGTCGACGCGGGTGCTGCCGTTGCCTTCGCTGGCGTCGGCGGCGTTGTTGAGCAGGGCGAGCAGCAGATGGCCGATCGTGCGGTCCACGCGTTCGTGCATGTCCACGTTGCCGCTGCGTTCGAGCACGATCGCCGGTCGCACCAGTTGCCAGTGTTCGAGCACGCGGCCGATGTCGACGCGCGTGCTCGCCGCGGGATCGGCAGGATCGGCCAGCGAACGCACGCGGTCGCGACAGGTATCGACCAGCCGGCGCAGCGTGGCCACGTCCTCGGCGCCGTCGCGGCCCATGGCGCTGGTATCGAGATCGTCGAGCAGCAGGGTCATCGTGCCGAGCGGCGTATTGAGTTCATGCGCGACCGAGGCCGCGTGCGTGGCCAGCGCGAGGATGCCCTCGTTGCGCACGAAGCGTTCGCGCAAGCTCGCCAGTTCCTGCTCGCGGCGGTCGCGTGCGGCGGCGAGGCGCAGCAGGAAGTACGAGACAAGCGCCATCGACAGGAAGAAGTTCACCGCCATGCCGGCCAGATGCAGGTCGAAATGGTCGTGCAGGTGCGGCAGCGGCTGGCCGAAGTTGACCGCCAGCATGTAGCCGGTCACGCAGGCCAGCGCGGCGGCGATCGCCCAGGCCTGCGGCAGCGCCATCGCGGTCAGTGCGATCGGCAGCAGGAACAGCGATGCGAAGGGATTGGCGATGCCGCCGGTCCAGGCCACCAGCCAGGCCAGCACGGCGGTATCGACCAGCACGTGCGCGAAGGCCTCGGCCGGCGCGGCGTCGCGGCTGTGCGCAAGGCGCAGGTGCACGACGACGTTGAACGCCGCCAGCATCAGCACCGGACCCCACAGCGGCCAGCGCGGCAGCGCCATGTCGAAGCTGTGCGTCGCCCAGAGGATCGTCAACGACTGCCCGCCCACCGCGAACCAGCGCAGGCTGTACAGGGTGCGGAGCAGGGCGGTGGCGGGCGGTTGCGGCTGCATCGCCGGCCATCGTAGTGCAGGGGGCCGCGGGCCGCCCTGCGGCCTTCGGTCGCACCCGCGGGCAGGCACACAGGCGGTTAGGCCAGGCGTCACCGAAAAGACCGGCGCGACCCGCTAAAATGCGCGCATGTCCGCCCAGCCTGTTCCAACCAGCGCGCACGCGCCGGAAGCCTGCCTGTCCGAACCCGTGGCGTTGCCGGCCTTCGGCGCCGCCGCGCGCCGCGGCACGCGTCAGGTCCTTGTCGGCGGCATCGCCGTCGGTGGCGATGCGCCGGTGGTCGTGCAGTCGATGACCAATACCGACACCGCCGATATCGCCTCCACCGCCAAGCAGATCGGCGAGTTGTGGCGCGCCGGTTCGGAACTCGTGCGCATCACGGTCAACAATCCCGAATCTGCCGCCGCGGTGCCGCGGATCGTCGAGCGGCTGGCGATGCAGGGCATCGAAGTGCCGATCATCGGCGACTTCCACTACAACGGACACCAGCTGCTGACCGGCGAACCTGCCTGTGCGGAAGCGCTGGCGAAGTACCGGATCAACCCGGGCAATGTCGGCTTCGGCAAGAAGAAGGATCTGCAGTTCGGTCAGCTGATCGAATTCGCGATGCGCTACGACAAGCCGGTGCGCATCGGCGCGAACTGGGGCTCGCTCGACCAGTCGCTCGCCGCCGCGCTGATGGACGAGAACGCCAAGCGCGCCGTGCCCTGGGACGCCGGTCGCGTGCTGCGCGAGGCACTGATCCGCTCCGCCGTCGATTCGGCAGAGCGCGCCGTCGAATTCGGTCTCGGTCGCGATCGCATCGTGCTCAGTGCCAAGGTCAGCGGCGTGCAGGAACTGGTCGCCGTGTATCGCGATCTGGCGGCGCGCAGCGATTTCGCGCTACATCTGGGCCTCACCGAAGCCGGCATCGGCAGCAAGGGCATGGTCGCGTCCAGCGCTGCGCTGGCGATCCTGATGCAGGAAGGCATCGGCGACACGATCCGCATTTCGCTCACCCCCGAGCCCGGCGCGTCGCGCACCAAGGAAGTCGTCGTCGCGCAGGAACTGCTGCAGACGATGGGCCTGCGCGCGTTCACGCCGATGGTCACCGCGTGTCCCGGCTGCGGCCGCACCACGTCGGAGTTCTTCCAGGAGCTGGCCGGCGTGGTCCAGGACCACGTGCGCGACAAGATGCCGGAGTGGAAGATCACCCACCCGGGCGCGGAGAACATGACGCTCGCGGTGATGGGCTGCGTGGTCAACGGCCCCGGCGAATCGCGCCACGCCAACATCGGCATTTCGCTGCCGGGCACTGGCGAGGCGCCCTCTGCGCCGGTCTTCATCGACGGCGAGAAGGCGTTGACGCTGCGCGGCGAGAACATCGCGCACGAGTTCGTCGCGCTGGTCGACGACTATGTGCACCGCAACTACGGCCGCCGCGTCGATGCCGTCTGACGGCGCGGACGTCGTCGCCGAGGGCTCACGCGAAACCGGCGGCCTGCTGCGCCGTCACGGCCTGAAATTCCTGTTGCTGTTCGTCGGCGTGCTGCTGCCGATGTGGGGCTTCATGGAACTCGCCGACGAAGTCCACGAATCGGAAGCGATTCCGTTCGACGAGCCGATCCTGCTGTTCGCGCAGGACGTCGCGCGCGAAGGCTTCACCCGCGTATTCCTGTTCTTCTCCGAGATCGGTTACGCCAAGGGCGTCGTGCCGGTCGACATCGCGCTGGTGTTGATCCTGCTGGCGATGAAGCGCTGGCGCGATGGCCTGTTCGTCGCGGTCGCGACCGGCGGCTCGGCGTTGTTGAATCTCGCGACCAAGCGCCTGTTCGCGCGCGACCGCCCCAGTCTTTGGGACTCGATCGCGCCCGAGGCGACTTACAGTTTTCCCAGCGGTCATGCGATGGGGTCGATGACGCTGGCCGCGGTGCTGATCCTGCTGGCCTGGCCGACCCGCGCGCGCTGGTGGGTCATCGCCGCGATGGCCGTGTTCGTGCCGATGGTCGGCCTGTCGCGTGTGTATCTGGGCGTGCATTACCCGTCGGACATTCTGGCCGGCTGGGCTGCGGCGTCGGCGTGGGTGGTGGGGGTGTATCTGGTGATGTATCACCGGCCGCGGTTCGGGCAAAGGGCGTTGGACCGGCCGTAGGATGCGGGGCTTGCCGCTCCGATCTGTGGCGCTCTTCGTAGGATGGGTAGAGCGGAGCGAAACCCATCGCTGCGCGGCGCTGGGAGTACGCTGATGGCCGAAGCGCTGCCTTTTCGGACTCCGCGCTGCCCTCACCCCACCAATTGCTTCGCAATCGGTCCTCCCCTCTTCCAAAAGGAGAGGGGCGCGTGTGTCACCCGCTTGCGGGTGACGCGTTTAGATGGGTAACCGGATGTCCGACAGCTTCCAGGTCAGGCCCTTGCGCGTGAGTACGAATTCGATCGGGCGGCCGCGGTCGTCGCGCACCGTGGCGGTGAAGCGCGAGGTCGAGTTGTAGCGGTAGCGCGCATCCTGGAGCGGCGGCTCGCGTTCGGCGTCCGGGCGCACCTGGGTCGCCGATGCGCCGCCGGCGAGATTCCACAGCCGTTGGCCACGCATCAGGGCGCTCAGGCCGACCGGCGTCACCATCATGTCGACGCCAGTCCCGGCCGCACTGCCGGCAAGCCGCAGACCGATCGCACCAAGCAGGTTCGATTGCAGATCCGGTCCGGCCTCGCGCACGATCGCGTCGGCCAGCTGCAGCCGAAGGCTTTCGCGCAGCGCCGGAAAATCCACCTGCTTCGACAGCGCCCGCGAATCCTCGTTGCGCACGGCCTCGCGGATCGCGTTGACGGTCAGATAAGGCCCAGCGGCTACGTAGCCGAGCAGCAGGACGAGAACCGCGAGGGTGAGCCAGCCGAGTCGCTTCATCGGGATCGCATCGAAGGGGACGCCGCGATTGTCGGAGACGGTGGCGCAGTGCGTGCTGAACGACGACGCGATCGCGCCCCCGGTGCGCGCGTGATCAGAACTCCAGATCCAGCGACGCGCACAGGTAGTCGACGAACGGGGACAACGTGACCAGGTCGGCGGCGATCGTCTGCCGCAGCTTCGGACCGGTCATCGCGTCGTCGTCGAGCGTGCGCCAGAACACCCAGTTGCGATGCTTGAGATCGTCGATGAATTCGAACTGCGGATCGAAGCCACGCGGCGGGCGGACCAGCATCTCGCTGGTTTCGAATTCGAACTGCTTGCGCAGCTTCTTTGCGTGCGCGGCGGCCTTCCAGCTTTCCGGGTTGTCGACGATGAACTGCCGGACCTTCCGCTGGGTATCGGATTCGGGATGCCACAGGCCGGCGCCGACGAAGCTGCCGCCGGGTTGCAGGTGCACGTAGAACGACGGCGCTGCGGTTTCGCGACGGCGCTCATGGAACAGCCGCGCGCCCTGCCAGGTCTTGTACGGCGACTTGTCGTTGGAGAAGCGTGCATCGCGATGGATGCGGAACAGCGAGCCGCCGACGGTGCGCGTGTCGGCGCGGAAATGGGCGCTGACCGCGGCGACATCCGGCTGCAGATCACCGATCAGGCGCAGGAACGGCTGGCGCACATGCGCGTCGTAGTCCTTGCGGTGTTCCTCGAACCACGGCTTCTCGTTGTGGCGCGCGAGCGCGCGCAGGAACTTGAAGCTCTTGTCGCTGAAGTACGTGGTCATGCGGAATGGATAGGCAGCGTGGGGGACGGATGCAAGCGCGTCTGCAGGCTCTGGCCCCAGTCGCTGAGGGCATCGAGCAGCGGCAGGCGCCGTGCGTCGTCGGGATTTTCGGCGCGCAGGGCGTCGATCTGCGTGAAGTAGCTGGCGAAATCCTGTTCGGCCTGCGTAGTGCCGGGCGCCAGGCGCTCACGCCGGTAGTCGTCCCAGCGCAGCTGTTCGTCGGGATTGAGCGTGTCCGGCCAGTTACGTGCGCGGTAGCGGAGCAACAGGGCATCGAGACGCGGATCCTCGAATCCGAAATCGCGCGCGCCCAGCAGCGTCGGCGGCGTCGCGCGGACCTGGGCCATGCGTCGCTTGTCGCCGTCGCCGGCGAAGCCGTCGTAGAGCGCGCCGTCGGGATCGGACGGTCCGAACTCGCGCTCGACGGCGAACACCTGGCGGATCTTCTCGGCCAGTGCGGGGCCTGCGCTGCGCAGGCGCGCCGCGCGCCGCTCGATGTCTGCCGGATCGATCGACAGCCGCTCGAAATCCGCCTCGCGCAAATGACTCCAGGCCACCAGCGCAGGGCAGCGGTTGCTGTGGACTTCCTTGAGCGGAATGCGCGCGACGCCTTCTGGCAGATCCTCGCGGCGCACGAAGACGCGCGCGGCGATGGCATCGGCATCGAGGTCGAGCAGCCAGTCCGGATCGCCGTCGAGGTCGAACACCACGACGCGGCTGTCGATGCGTGGATGCCGCGCGATCGGCAGCACCGGCGCCGCGCACAGGCGCGCGGCCGGGTAGCGTTGCGAGACGTGCAGCACCGGCGTCATCGCGATGGTGTCGAGCATCGATGCCGCATGGCGCTTGTCGCGCAGCTTCGCCGCGTAGTCCCACAACCGCGGCTGCGCATTGCGGAAGAGGCGCGCAAGACCGATCAACGCGCGCACGTCCGACAACGCTTCGTGCGCGTCACCGGTGCGTACGTCATTGGCCGTCGCCAGATGCTCGAGCTTGAACGAAGTCGCGCCGTCCTCGCGTGTCGGCCAGACAAGTCCTTCGGGGCGCAGCGCATGCCACAGGCGCATCACGTCGAGCAGGTCCCAGCGCGAATTGCCGCTGCGCCATTCGCGCTCGTAGGGGTCGTGGAAATTGCGGTACAGGCCGAAGCGCACGAACTCGTCGTCGAAGCGCAGCGAGTTGTAGCCCAGCGTGCAGGTCTTCGGCCGCGCCATTTCCTCGTGGATCCGCGCGAACGCGTCGGCCTCGGGCATGCCTGCGGCCAGCGCGTGCTGCGGGGTGATGCCGGTGATCAGCGTTGCGATGGGCGAGGGCAGCAGGTCGTCGGCAGGCCTGACGAAGAAGTCGATCGGGTCGTCGATCTCGTTGAGTTCGGCATCGGTGCGGATCGCGGCGAACTGGGCGATGCGCGTGCGGCGCGGATCGGAACCGAAGGTTTCGAGATCGTAGAAGAGAAAACTGTCGTTCATAAGCAGCGCTGCTGGCGCCTCGTTTCTGCAAGCAGTTGCGACGGCATCATTCCGGTCGGGCGCGGCGCCCGTGTCGAGGCGCAGTCATCGAAAAGAAAGCGGTCGCTCACGCCGGCACATCCTCCAGCGGCGTCAGCAGCTCGCGCACTTCGGCGTCGATCGCGTCCCAGTCCAGCGTCGCCAGCGAGGCATGCCCCGCTGTCGCGCGTTCGAGGATGCCGCGCTGGAGGTCGGTGCGCGTCATCGCCAGCGAGTAGGGGATGCGCATGAAGGTGACCATCGCGTAGTGCGGCACGAAGCGGCCGGGGTGGCGGTCCTGCAGCGCGAGTTCCAGCTCGCGCTGGAGCAGATAATCGGCATCGTCGACGCGGTTGCGCATTTCCAGATAGTTGTCGAGTGCCATGCGCTGGATCGCGGCAGCATCGGGTTTGCGCTCGATTTCGAAGGCGGCGAACGCGGTCGCGAGATCGTCGTGCGCATCCAGCTGCCGGGCCAGTGCCACGCAGTCCTCGAACGCACAGTTCATGCCCTGGCCGTGGAAGGGCACCATCGCGTGCGCGGCGTCGCCCAGCAGCACCGCGCGGCCGTCGAGATGCCAGCGGTCGAGATACAGCGTGGCCAGCTGGCCGACCGGGTTGCCGCTCCAGTCACGGTCGAACTCGGGGATCAGTGCCAGCGCGGACGGAAAGTCGCGCTCGAAGAACGCGCGCGCCGCGGCGACGTCGTCCAGCTGATCGAACGCAGGCCCGCCGTCCTCGCCCGCGTGATGCGGCAGGAACAGGGTGACGGTGAAGGTCTTCTCGTCGTTGGGCAGCGCGATGCACATGTAGTGCCCGCGCGGCCAGATGTGCAGCGCGTTGGGCTCGATGCGGAAGCCGCCGTCGGCGGTCGGCGGAATCTCGAGTTCCTTGTAGCCGTGATCGAGGAAATCGCTGCGCTGGCCGAGATCGCGCACGCGATGCATCGCGCCGCGCAGTGCCGAGCCCGCGCCGTCGGCGCCGATCAGCGCTTCGAACTGGACTTCGCGCGTGCTGTCGTGGCGCGGATCGCGGAACACTGCACGCCGCGAATCGAAGTTCACCGCGTCCAGGCCGGCATCGAAATGCAGCCGCGCGCCGGCGGCCTCCGCCAGATCCAGCAGCACGATGTTGAGATCGCCGCGATGCACCGACCAGATGACTTCGTCGTCGTCGCGGCCGTAGCGCTGCAGCACCGGCTCGGTGTCGCCGACGTGGACCATGCGGCCGCGCATCATGATCGCGTGGTGCATCACCGCATCATCCGCATCGGCGGCGCGCAGCGCGTGCCGGCCGCGTTCCGCCAGCGCCAGATTTATCGAGCGGCCGCCGCCGTAGCCCTGCACGCGCGGATCGCCGCGCTTCTCGTAGAGATCCACGTCCCAGCCACGTCGCCGCAGCAGGATGCCGAGCAGGGCGCCGGCCAGGCCTGCACCGATGATCGTCAGATGGCGTGCGGGTGCCGTCACGCGTCGCGCCACCGCGCCACGGTGCGCACGAAGCGCAGCACGTCGGCGTGGGTGTTGTAGAGCGGCGCGGGCGAAATGCGGATCACGTCGGGCTCGCGCCAGTCGCCGAGCACGCCGTTGTCGGACAGGTATTCGAACAACGCGCGGCCCTGCTCGCGACCGCCGCGCACGCGCAGCGACAGCTGGGCGCCGCGACGTGCGACGTCACGCGGCGTGGCGATATCGAGCACGTCGTCGAGCTGGCTGCGGATCAACGTTTCCAGATAGCCGGTCAGCGTTTCCGACTTCGCACGCAGCGCCGGCATGCCGGCTTCAGTGAACAGGTCCAGTGACGCGCGCAGCGGTGCGAGGCCGAGGATCGGCGGATTGCTGAGCTGCCAGCCTTCGGCGCCCGGCGTGGGCTGGAAATCCGGCCCCATGCGGAAACGCGTCGCCGCGTCGTGCCCCCACCAGCCGGCAAAGCGCGGGCGGTCGGTCTGCGCATGACGCGCGTGCACGAATGCGCCGGCCACCGCGCCCGGCCCGCTGTTGAGGTACTTGTAGTGGCACCACACGGCGAAGTCGGCATTGCTGTCGTGCAGCTGCAGCGGCAGGTTGCCGGCGGCATGCGCGAGATCGAAACCGACGACCGCGCCTGCGGCATGACCCAGCCGCACGATCTCCGCCAGATCGAAGGCTTCGCCGGTGCGGTACTGCACGCCCGGCCACAGCACCAGTGCAACGCGGTGACCGTGTTGTTCCAGGGCGGCAGCGATCGCGTCCGTGCCGAACAGGCCGTCCGCGCCGGGCTGCACTTCGATCAGATCGGTGTCGGGGTCGAAACCGTGGAAGCGCACCTGCGATTCGAGTGCGTAGCGATCGGACGGAAACGCGCCGGCCTCCATCAGGATCGCCGGACGCTCGGCGGTCGGGCGGTAGAAGCCGACCATCAGGAAATGCAGGTTCGCGGTCAGCGAGTTCATCGCGACCACTTCCTCGGGCTGCGCGCCAACGATCTCCGCCAGCTGTGCACCGACCAGGCCGTGGTAGGTCATCCACTGCGAGCTGCCGCGGAAGTGGCCTTCGACCGCTTCCATCGCCCACTTGTCGAGCACGTCTTCGACCTGCGCGCGCGCGCCGCGCGGCTGCAGCCCGAGCGAGTTGCCGACGAAGTACGCCTGCTCCACATCGCCGAAACGCGGCAGATGGAACTGCGCGCGGAAGCGCTGCAGAGGATCGGCGGCGTCGGCAGTCGCGGCGTAGTCGTCTGTGAAGAAATCGCTCATGCGTGGGTCTCCGGCACCACGCTGCGCGTGTGCGTGCTCTTGATATAGGTGGCTGCCTGCAGTTCAACCACCTCGACACACAGCTGGCAGTGCAGGTCGAGTGCGGGCAGGCAGGACGCGAGGGCATCGTGCACATCGCGCGCCAGGGCCGCCCGCACGTCTTCCGGACGGCCGGGCATGACCTTCAGCGTGGCGTGGACGAAGCCATGGCCGTTGTCCGCGCTGCCGACGCGGTACTGGTCGAGCGCGAGCGCGCGGCTCTTGATCGCGACGTCTTCGAAATGGCCGCTGTCGACGAGCGCGCGATTGGCGGCAGCCAGCGCGGCGCGGGGATCGAAGCCGTCGATGTTCGCGGTGTGGTGGAGGATCAGATGGGGCATGGGGGTCTTGTCGTCAGAGGAAGCGGCTGGCGGGCAGGCCCAGCCATTCGAGCGCGGTGCCGTGATAGAGCCGCGCCCGCGAATCTTCGTCGAGCGGGATTTCCTCGATGCCGGCGCCGGGCACCTGTTCGCCGAGCGGGAACGGATAGTCGGTGCCGAGCATCACGCGGTCCGCGCCGCAGGTGTCGAGCAGGTACTGCAGCGCCCGCGGATCGGCCACCCAGGAATCGAAATACAGCTGCTTGAGATAGCCGCGCGGATTGTGCGGATTGTCGGTCGCGACGAGGTCGGGGCGCATGTTGAAGCCGTGTTCGATGCGGCCGATCGTGTACGGAAAACTGCCGCCGCCATGTGCCATGCAGATCTTGAGTTTCGGCAGCCGCTGCAGCACGCCGCCGAACACCAGGCAACACGCCGCGCGCGACTGCTCGGCCGGCATGCCGACCAGCCAAGGCAGCCAGTACTTGGGCATCGACTCGCTGCCCATCATGTCCCAGGGATGCACGAGTACCGCCGCGCCCAGATCGGCCGCGGCTTCGAAGAACGGAAACAGTTCCGGCGCGTCGAGATTCCAGTCGCCGATGTGGCTGCCGATCTGCACGCCCTGCAGGCCGAGCTGGTCGACGCAGCGCTCGAGTTCCTGGATCGCCAGCCGCGGCGACTGCATCGGCACCGTGCCGATGCCGGCGTAATGGCGCGGATGCGCGGCGACTGTCGCGGCCATGTGGTCGTTGAGCGACTGGTGCAGTTCCAGCGCGTGCGCCGGCTTCGCCCAGTAACTGAACATCACCGGCACCGTGCTGATCACCTGCACCTGCACGCCAAAGCGCGCGTAGTCGTCGATGCGTTCCTGCGCGTCCCAGGTCTTGGACCAGATCTCGCGGAAGAAGCGCCCGTCCTTGTAGATGCGGTGGCGGCCGTCGTCGGTGTGGTGGATGACCGGAAACCGCGGTTCGCCGTACTTCGATGCCAGATCCGGCCAGTCGCGCGGCAGGTAGTGGGCGTGGATGTCGATCTTCAGCATGGCCGTCATCGTAGACGACCGGCCCGCGGCGATCACGCCGCAGGCGCACAGCGGGTTCAGGGCGCGTCGGTCTCGCCCAAACGGCGTTCCTGCCGTAGCTGTTCGATCGTCGGCGGCTGGGGGCGCGCCTGCTGGCCCATCGACGCCGCCATCTCGCCGACCCTGGCCTGCGATTGCGCCAGCGACGGCACGCCCATGCGCGCACGCTCGGCATCGTCGATCGCGCCGTCGGCGATCGGATACAGGAACAGACCGGCGTCGCTGCCCTGGAACTGGGTGCCGTACCACTGCGGCTGCAGCTGGGTGGCCATGATGCGATCCCAGGACGCGGCGACGAGCCAGCGGTAGTGGATTTCATCGGGTGCCAAAGTCGATGCCAGCGTCGAAAGTGCGTGGGCGATGCGGATGTCGTCCAGACCGTTGCCGTGCTGGAAGACCATCGCCGCGTGGTAATGGTCAGCTGCGGTGCGCATCGCGCCCTCACGCATCAACGCGAGAACGCGCGCCCGACGTTCGGCGTCCTCGCGGTACACCAGCGACCAGTCAATGTTCATGCCATCCGCACGCGCTTTCTGGTCGTCGTCGTACAGCGCAGCCAGTTCGGCGTTGTCCGTGTTCTGCGCATGGACTGGCGTAATTGCCGCCAGCAGGCAGGACAGCAACAGAATCAGCAGAGGCGTTCTCATGGCGGTCTCCATTCCTTGGATGCGCGGAAATCAGGTGATGTCAGCCAGCGTGTCCGGATCTGGATCGTAGCGGGCAGGGCGCGGGTTGAGATGCCCGCAGGCTTCGCAGGTGCGGTGTTCGATCGAGCCGTAGAAGCGGTCGAACACGGGCGGAAAATCCTGCTCGATATCGTGCAGGTGGAAGTACTGCTCGAACAGCGTGTGGTTGCAGCGTTCGCAGAACCACAGCAGCCCGTCCTGTTCGTGCGGCAGGCGCTTGCGTTCGATGACCAGGCCGATCGAATCCGGACCGCGCTGCGGCGAATGCGGCACCTTCGGCGGCAGCAGGAAGGTCTCGCCGGCGCGGATAGGAATGTCGCGGACCCGGCCGTCTTCCTGGATGCGCAGCACCATCTCGCCTTCGAGCTGGTGGAACCACTCGGGGCCTTCTTCCCAGTGGTAATCGGTGCGTGCATTCGGCCCGCCGACGACCATGACGATGAAGTCGCCGTCGTAGATACATTTGTTGCCGACCGGGGGCTTGAGCAGATGGCGGTGCTCGTCGATCCACTTCTGGAAGTTCAGCGGTCCGGGGATCATCGGTTCACTCCTTCGGCTCGGCGACGCACTTGAGTTCAATTGCAATTGGCGTCGGCAACGCATCGATGCCCAGCGTCGTGCGGCAGGGTGCGGTGGCGGGATCGGGGAAATACTCGGCCCAGACCGCGTTGTAGCCGGCGAAATCGCCGGCCATGTCGGTGAGGTACACGGTCACGTCGACGAGGTCTTCCCAGCGTGCGCCGCTGGCGTCGAGCACCGCGCGCACGTTGGCGAACACCGCATGCGTCTGCGCAGCGATGTCGTGGCCGATCACGTGGCCTCCGTCATCGAGCACGTTGCCCGGGACCGAATCGGTCGCAGGATCGCGCGGTCCGATGCCCGACAGGAACAGCAGCCCACCGGCGCGGCGCGCATGCGGGTAGCGACCGACCGGCCGCGGCGCTGCGCCGGCCTGGATGGCCTCAGCCATCGCGCCGGCCCTGGGCTGCGACGCGCGCGATGTCGGCGACGGCGGCCTCGTAGGCCGGGCCGATGTCATCGTGCGAGGTCACGTCCATGCCGAGTTCGCGCACGCGGCCATCGCCGAGCGCGTAAACCCAGCCATGCACGGCGAGCTTCTGTCCACGCGCCCAGGCATCGCGGACGACGGTGGTCTGGCAGATGTTGAGCGCCTGCTCGACCGCGTTGAGTTCGCACAGCCGCGCGTGGCGCAGGCTGGTGTCCTCGACCGTCGCCAGCATCGACGCATGCTTGTGGTTGACGTCGGCGACATGACGCAGCCAGTTGTCCGCCAGACCCACACGCGCGCCGGTCATCGCCGCATGCACGCCGCCGCAGCCGTAATGGCCGACCAGCAGGATGTGCTCGACCTTGAGCACGTCGACGGCGAACTGGATCACCGACAGCGCATTGAGATCGCCGTGTGACAGCACGTTGGCGATGTTGCGGTGGACGAAGACCTCGCCCGGGTCGAGCCCGAGGATCTGGTTCGCCGGCACGCGCGAGTCGGAACAGCCGATCCACAGGTAGCGCGGGATCTGCTGGTTTTCCAGACGGTGGAAGTAATCCGGGTCCTCGCGCACAGCGCGCTCGGCCCAGTCACGGTTGTTCTGCAGAAGATTGTCGAGTTCGCCCATGTTGCGATTATCCCAGAGACAGGCCGACGTTCTTCGGCTCGGTGAAGAAACGCATGGCTTCCATGCCGCCCTCGCGGCCGAGACCGGACGCGCCGGTACCGCCGAAGGGCGTGCGCAGGTCGCGCATCAGCCAGGTGTTGATCCAGACCATGCCCACATGCAGCGCCGCAGCGAGGCGGTGCGCGCGAGTCAGGTCGCGTGTCCAGATGGAGGCCGACAGGCCGTAGTCGCCGGCGTTCGCCAGCGCGAGTGCGTGTGCATCGTCGTCGAAGAGTTGCAGTGTGACCACCGGCCCGAAGATCTCCTCGCGGTTGGTCGCGCAGTCCGGCCCGAGACCGTCGATGACGGTCGGGGCGATGAACCAGCCCGGCCGCTCCAGCGCGTGGCCGCCGCACAACACGCGGCCGCCTTCGTCGCGCGCCCGAGCGATGGCCGTGAGCACCTTGTCGAACTGCGCCTGCGAGACCAGCGGGCCCATGCGCGCGTCGGGATCCATCGGATCGCCGACCTGCAGCGCGAGCACCTCGGCCACGAAGCGCTCGCGGAAGGATGCATAGATGCCGCGTTCGACGAGGATCCGCGAGCCGCACAGGCAGATCTGCCCGGCGTTCTGGAATGCCGAGCGCACCAGCGTGGAGAGTTGTGATTCCCAGTCGCTGTCGGCGAAGACCAGCGTCGCGTTCTTGCCGCCGAGTTCCAGCGAGGCCTTCTTCAGCTGCGCACCGGTGCGCGCGCCGATGCGACGGCCGACCGCGGTGCTGCCGGTGAACGACACCGCGCGCACGCGCGGATCGTCGATCAACGCATCGCCAACCTCGGCGCCGACGCCGTGCACGACATTGAGCACGCCCGGCGGCAGCCCGATCTCGCCCGACAGCGTCGCCAGCAGCGACGCGCTGGCCGGGGTGAGTTCCGAAGGTTTGGCGACTACCGTATTGCCGGCCGCGAGGGCGGGCGCGATCTTCCAGGTGAACAGATACAGCGGCAGGTTCCACGGCGAGATCGCCGCGACCACGCCCAGTGGCGCGCGCAGCGTGTAATTCAGGCCGGCCTCGCCGTGATGCGACTCGCTGGAGAACTGCGTGGCCGCATGCGCGAAGAAGCGCAGGTTGGCGACCGCGCGCGGGATTTCGGCATCGCGGGCAAGGACGAACGGCTTGCCGCCATCGCGGGCCTCGGCATGGGCGAATTCGTCGATCCGGGCTTCGAGCGCCGCGGCGAGCGTTTCGAGCCATGCCGAGCGCGCGCTGTTCGGCAATGCGGCCCAGGCGGGCGCAGCGCCGGCGGCGGCGGTGATCGCGGCCTCGATATCGGCGGCGTCGCCGGCGGCGACTTCGGCATAGATGCGGCCGCTCGCCGGCTCGTGCACCGGCAGCCAGTGATCCCGGCCGGGTGCGCGCGCAGCGCCATCGATCCAGTGCGTCAGCCGTTGCATGTCGCCAGCTTACCCGAGGCGTCAAGGCGGCTCAGGTCTGGCAGCTCTTGCACCAGTACAGACGGCGTCCGGCCAGACGTTCCTCGACGATGCGACCATCGCCGCGCGGGCAGGGATCGCCCTTGCGCTCGAACACCTCGAAGCCGAACTGCGCACGGGTCTTCGCGAGGTAGTCCTTGCCGGGCGGCAGCGCGTCGTCGTGCTTGGCGCGATACGCGCGCCGCGGCACGTCGAGCAGCGCGTTGGCGAGGCGGCGCCGCTCGCCGGTCGTGAGGTCCTGCAGCAGCCGGTACGGCGCGAGCTTCGCCTTGAAGAGCACCTCCGAGCGAAGGTAGTTGCCCATGCCGGCCGCGAATGCCTGATCGAGCAGCAGCATGGCCAGCGTGCGCCGGGCGAAACGGGGTGTGCGCATGTGCGCGAGCAACGCCTTCGCGTCGACCGCGGGATCGAGCACGTCCGGACCGAGCTTCGACAGGTACGGCTGCGCGCCGAGGTCATCGGTACGCCACAGCGAGATCGACGGCGCGGCGTACAGCGCCGCGACACCGCGCACGGTCGCCAGCACCAGCCGCGGCGGCGCGCCGTCGGGGAGGGCATCGAGGTCTTCGACGAAACGCCAGAAGCCGAACAGGTGGCTGTGGGTGTACAGCGTCCAGCCGCCTTCGACGGCGGTCAGCAGTGCCTTGCCGCGTGCCTCCACTGCGAGCACGCGCTGGCCTTCGAGCAGGCCGCGCCGGCGCTGCAGCGTGGGATCTATGAAGCGCACATGCGTCAGTGTCTCGTCTACGAGCAGGGTCGACAGGCGATCGGCGAGTGCGTGGGTTTCGGGGCCTTCGGGCATCGACGCATCGAAGCAATGGACGCGTCGCGGCGTCGTGACATTCGCGACGCGCGTGCGCCGATCAGATCGACGCCATCCGTCCCCCGTCGACCGGCAGGCTCACGCCGGTGACGTAGGCCGCGGCCGGCGCGCACAGGAACGCGATGACGCCGGCGGTTTCCGAGGGTTCCGCGAAGCGGCCGGCGGGCACGCTGGCCCGCATCGATGCGAGCACGGCATCTTCGTCCTGACCGGTGCGGCGGATGCGGTCCGCGACCACCTGGTCGATGCGGCCGGTGCGCGTGTAGCCAGGCAGTACGTTGTTGACGGTGATGCCGTCGGGCGCGAGTTCGCGCGACAGCGTCTTGGCCCAGCTGGCGACCGCGCCGCGCACGGTGTTCGACACGCCCAGGCCCGCGATGGGTTCGCGCACCGAGGTCGAGACCACGTTGACGATGCGGCCCCACTTCGCGGCACGCATCGCGGGCAGCACGGCCTGCACCAGTACCTGGCCGCCGATCAGATGACGACGGAATGCGGCTTCGAATGCATCGAGGGGCGCTTCGTGCGCGGTGCCGCCCGCCGGACCGCCGGTGTTGTTGACCAGGATCTGCACCGGATGCGCGGCCACGTGCGCGGCAATGGCGGCCTGCAACGCGGCGGAGTCGTCCATGTCGACGGCGAGCGCGTGATGCGTCTGGCCCTGCGTCGTAGGCAAGGCGTCGACCACCGCCTGCAGCGCATCCGCGCGGCGCGCGAGCACGGTCACGCTGGCGCCGAGCTGGGCGAGTTCATGCGCGGTGGCGCGGCCGATGCCTTCGGAGGCGCCGCAGACGAGGGCGTGGCGGCCGGTGAGATCGAGGTCCATGCAGGGCTCCGGTGCGGAATCAGGATGCGATCGCGCGCATCATCGCGGCGATCTCGCGGGCATTCGTGTCACCGGCCGACAGCGCATCGGCGACCGCGCTGCGATTGGCGGCCGGATGGTTCTGGCTGAGCTTGTATTTGATCTCGACGGCGTCGACACGGAAGCGGAAGCCGACGATGCCGCGCAGTTGCCGGCGCTGGCGATCGTCCTCGGGCTCGAAACGCCAGTCACCACCGACGCGGGCCTCGAAGACATCGCTGGTGCGCGCGACCAGATCGGCCAGTGCGGCCTCGTCGTCGAAGCGTTCGAGCCGGCCGCACAGATGCGCGGTGGCGTAGTTCCAGGTCGGCACGCGCGAGGCTTCGACCTTGTCCGGGTACCAGCCCGGCGACACGTAGGCGTGCGGTCCGTGGACGATCATCAGCGCCGGACCGTCGTGCGTGGCCTGCGGATTCGGTCGCGCCCAATGACCTTCGACGTGCAGCATGTCGGCTTCGCGCCGGTAGAGCACCGGCAATTGGCTGGCGAGCGGCGCGCCATCGGGGCCGGTCGTCACCAGCGTGACGAAGGCATCGCGCGCGAACAGCGCGTCCAGCGATTGCAGGTCATCGACGGCAAACGCGCGGGGCGTGTACATCGTCGGCTGCGTATCAGGCGCGCTTGCCGAGCGACTGCACCATACGATCGCGCAGCTGCGCATCGTCGTCGGCCTGCGGCGGCGCGATCTCGTCGATCGCGAATCCGCGCTCGAGCGCGTCTTCGGGATCGAGGCCGTCCCATTCGACGAATTCGGCATCGAGCAGCATGCCGCGCGCGGTGTCCTCGCTGTCGTAGACGAGGGTGTTGCCGTCGCTGTCGAGCACTTCGGCGACGCCGGCATCGAGCACGCGCAGGCGCGCCCAGATCACGGTGCGGGCAATGGACGCAAGCCACCACTGGTCATGGGACGTGTGGGCGTGGGTCATGAAACGGAACTCCGGGTCAGGGGGCGATCGACCACAGCCACAGCACAGCCGAAGCGGCCAGCGCGCCGAGGATCACCATCAGGGAAATGCGGGCCGGCGTCGCCAGGCCGGTGAACTGCCGGTCGTGCACTTCGTAGTAACCGCCGCCGAGCAACCAGCGCAACGCGGCCGGCTGCGCGAACGCGTTCTCGCCGAAGCGACCGCGCACCTGCGGGTGGCGGTCGCGCAGATGCACCAGCGACAGCGGCCAGAAAATCACGAAGGCGGTGAATCCGCCGATCGCGACGCCGAAGAAACACAGGGCGAGGAAGAGGGTCATTCGAACAACGGGATTCGATGGGACCGGACATGCGTCCGTTGAGCAGCGGAGTTCGCGATTCGCGAGCACGCGCGTCGACCGCGTACGCGGCACGTGCGCGGGCCGTGCAACGAACTGCTTCTAAGAATCGCCATTCCCGTCTCCTGAATCCTCAGTACTCCGCCTGCCCCGGCGCACGCGGATACGGAATCGCGTCGCGGATGTTCGACAGGCCGCAGATGTAGACGATCAGGCGTTCGAAGCCGAGGCCGAAGCCGGCGTGCGGCACGGTGCCGTAGCGACGGAAATCGCGGTACCAGCTGTAGTGCTCGCGATCGAGACCGAACTGGTCCATGCGCGCATCGAGCACGTCGAGACGTTCCTCGCGCTGTGCGCCGCCGATGATCTCGCCGATGCCCGGCGCCAGCACGTCCATCGCCGCGACGGTCTTGCCGTCGTCGTTGAGGCGCATGTAGAACGCCTTGATATGCTCGGGATAGTTGGTCACCACGACCGGGCGACCGACGTGCTGCTCGGTCAGCCAGCGCTCGTGCTCGGTCTGCAGGTCCAGGCCCCATTCGACCGGGAACTCGAACTTGTGCCCAGACTTGCGCAGCAGTTCGACCGCGTCGGTGTATTCGATGCGCTCGAACGGCGCATTGACGAAGGCTTCCAGGCGCGTAATCGCGTCCTTCTGCACGCGCTCGGCAATGAAGGCCATGTCGTCGGCGCGCTCGTCGAGCACTGCGCGGAACAGATACTTGAGGAACTCTTCGGAAATGCGCGCGTTCTCGGCGAGATCGGCGAACGCGATCTCCGGCTCGATCATCCAGAACTCGGCCAGATGACGCGTGGTGTGGCTGTTCTCGGCGCGGAAGGTCGGGCCGAAGGTGTAGACCTTGCTCATCGCCAGGCAGTAGGCCTCGACGTTGAGCTGGCCGGACACGGTGAGGAACGCTTCCTTGCCGAAGAAGTCGCGGCTGAAGTCGACCTTGCCCTCGCGCATCGGCAGATTCGCCAGATCCAGCGTCGAGATGCGGAACATCTGGCCCGCGCCTTCGGCGTCGGACGTGGTCACGATCGGCGTGTTGATCCAGTAGTAGCCGTTCTCGTGGAAATACCGGTGCGCTGCCTGCGCCAGGCAATGGCGGATGCGCGTGACCGCGCCGAACAGGTTGGTGCGCGGGCGCAGATGCGCGACCTCGCGCAGGAATTCCAGCGAGTGCGCCTTGGGCTGGATCGGATAGGTTTCCGGATCCTCGACCCAGCCGACGATTTCCAGCGATTCCGCCTGGATCTCGAAGCTCTGGCCCTGGCCCTGCGACTTCACCAGCGTGCCGGTGGCGATGACCGAACAACCGGCGGTCAGGCGCTTGATCTCGGATTCGTAATTGCCCAGCGCGTCCGGCGCGACGACCTGGATCGGCGCGAAGCACGAACCGTCGCTGACGTTGACGAAGCTCAGCCCCGCCTTCGAATCACGGCGGGTACGGACCCAGCCACGGACGGTGACTTCGCCGCCTTCTGGAATGTGCCCGGCAAGGGCCTGTTGGACGCTGATCGTGGTCATGCCTTGAATCCTGGTAATCCGGTCCGATAACACGCGGCAGCACAGTCTACCGGAGCCGGCCTGCGCGCCGGCGCCTCCGGGCGCCAGCGGGCGTTCGGGTCCACGGGAGTACAATCACGTCATGGCTATCGCACTCGCCCCCGCCGCGCTCGAACGCGCCCGCCGCTTCCTGGCGGCCAGCCCCGACGCACTTGGTCTGCGCTTCGGCGTCACCAAGACCGGCTGCTCCGGCTGGGGTTACGTCGTCGACATCGCCCGTGAGGAACAGCCGGGCGATGCGATCAGCGAGCACGACGGCGTGCGCATCTATGTCGACGCACAGAGCCAGCCGATCGTCGACGGCACCGAGATCGACTTCGCGCAGAAGGGGTTGAACCAGGAATTCGTGTTCCGCAATCCGAATGCCGCTGCGGCGTGTGGGTGTGGCGAGAGTTTCACGACGGATCCGACGAAATAATCGGCTGCTGTTGAGGCGGGCGCGCGGCCGCATTTTTCTTTGAAAGCGAAACCGGCTGCCCGGGAAATTTGGGGCGGGGTAGGGCGGTGCTTGCGTCTCGCGCGTGCGTTCACGTATTGGTTTGAAAGTGTGGGCGGAGGGTCCGCGTCTACCTGTTGCCCTCACCCCAACCCCTCTCCCGGGGGGAGAGGGGCTCGGATCTCTGCGGTGTTTCGGACGCGACGAGTTCTGGGCGTGCGGACGCGAAGTACGGCATCTGTATGCGCACTCCTACGAGTGGCGAGAAACTTGCGCAGGTGCATCCAGCAGGCGAACCGTCTCGAACCCCTCTCCCTCCGGGAGAGGGGTTGGGGTGAGGGCCGACGATCGCACCGATACAGAATCACGCGACGCGCATCTTCGGAAAAACCGAAGATCTACCGCTTTCGCCGGAACTCGCTCCGCAACACGAACTCCGTCGCCAGCAGTCCCAGCAACGCCATGCCAAACCAGGTCAGCGCATAGCTGAGGTGGTTGTTGCGGAACTGCACCATCGTCAGACCCGGCACCGGCCAGTTGCCGGTGTCGATACGGTCCTGTGCGTCGATGAAAAATGCCGCGGTCGTACCATCGACATTGCGCGCGGATGAGAACTCCGCCGGCGCGCGGGTGTACCAGCGGTCTTCGTCCGGCACATTCGCGCGCAGGAACACACCGTGCTGCTCGGGCACACGCAGCAGACCGATGACGCTGACCGTCTCCGATTCGTCATGCCTTGCGCGTGTTTCGCGGGCGCGATGCGCGTTGTCGACGTAGCCGCGATTGATCCAGACGGTGCCGTCAGCGGTCACCAGCGGGGTCATGATCCAGTAGCCGGGGCCGCGTTCGGTCGTCGCGTACACCGCGACTTCCTGCGTGTGCAGCAGGCGACCGGTGGCTGCGACGCGGCGGTATTCGTCTTCGGCAGGATCGAGTGCCGACCGGAACGACGACGCCGGCAATTGCGCCGGCGTCGCGTGCACGCGTGCATCGACCCGTGCGATCAGATCGCGCTTCCATTGCAGGCGTTCCACCTGCCACACACCGAGGGCGATGAAGCCCACGGTGGCGGCGATCAGGAAGACCAGCAGCGCCCAGCGGATGACCGGGCGTGCGGTGGCGCGGGGTGACTCGCTCACGACAGGATGCGTGTCAGGGCGCGACGCGCATCTGCTCGGGCGACATCGGCATCATGTTGGCGTCGAGGTGGTGCATGACCCACAGCGAACCCACCAGCGCGATGACGATGATGATGCCGGTGAACAGCAGCGACATCAGGATCCAGCCGCCTTCCGATTTCCGGTTCATGTGCAGGAAGTAGACCATGTGCACGACGATCTGGATGGCGCCGAAGAACATGATCAGCGCGACCGTCCAGATGCGGCTTTCCAGCACGTCGCCCATGACCAGCCAGAACGGGATCACGGTGAGGATGACCGACAGCACGAAGCCGATCACGTAGTCGCGCATGCTGCCGTGGCCGTGCGCGTCGTGCGCCGACTCGTGGGCCGCGTGGTGCTGCGCCGGGGTATTGGTCTCGGTGCTCATCCCACGACTCCCATCAGGTACACATACGAGAACACGCCGATCCAGATCACGTCGAGGAAGTGCCAGAACATCGACAGGCACATCAGACGGCGGTTGTTGGCGGCATTGAGGCCGTGCTTCTTCAGCTGGAACACCAGCGTCACCAGCCAGATCAGGCCGAACGTCACGTGCAGGCCGTGCGTGCCGACCAGGGTGAAGAACGACGACAGGAACGCGCTGCGCTGCGGGGTCGCGCCCAGGTGCGCCAGGTGATGGAACTCGTAGAGTTCGATGCACAGGAACGCCAGGCCGAACAGGCCCGTGACCAGCAGCCACATGATCGTTCCGCGCACGTTCTGCTTGTACGAGTTCAGCATCGCGAACCCGTAGGTGATCGACGAGAACAGCAGCATGAATGTCGCGACCAGGATCAGCTTCAGGTCGAACAGGTCGGCCGGCGACGGGCCGGCCGCGTAGTTGCGGCCGAGCACGGCGTGGACGGCGAACAGGATCGCGAAGATGAGGCAGTCGCTCATCAGGTACATCCAGAAACCGAGGTTGGTGCCGGTTTCCGGATGGTGCTCGTGCCCGTCGTCGTGGGCGTGCGGATCCTCGATCACGTGATAGACGCGTTCGGTGGTCCCGCTCTCGGTTTGAATCGTGTGTGCCATGTTCAGAGCGCCTGCTGCGCGAGTTCGCGCGTCCGTTGGTCCTCGGTGTCCGTCACTTCCTGGGCCGGGATGTAGAACTCGCGGTCGTAGTTGAAGGTGTGCCAGATCGCCGCGACGATCAGACCCACGAACGACACGCCGGCCAGCCACCAGATGTGCCACACCAGGCCGAAGGCCAGGACCACACTGATCGCCGACAGCACCACGCCCGCGCCCGTGTTCTTGGGCATGTGGATCGGCACGAAGCCGGTCGTCGGACGCTGGTAGCCGTGCTTCTTCATGTCATGCCACGCATCGATCTCGTGGATGACCGGCGTGAACGCGAAGTTGTAGCTCGGCGGCGGCGAAGATGTCGCCCATTCCAAGGTGCGGCCGTTCCACGGATCGCCCGTGGTGTCGACCAGCTTCTTGCGGTTCTTCACCGCGACCGCGATCGACATCAGGAAGGCCAGGATGCCGATGCCCACCAGCGCCGCGCCGACCGCCGCGATGATGAAGAACAGCGACAGCGAGGTGTCCTCGAACTGGCTCAGACGGCGGGTGATGCCCATCAGACCCATGATGTACAGCGGAGTGAACGCGAGCCAGAAACCGACCAGCCAGCACCAGAACGAGACCTTGCCCCAGAACTCGTCGAGCTTGAAACCGAAGGCCTTCGGGAACCAGTACACCATGCCGGCGAACAGGCCGAAGACCACGCCGCCGATGATGACGTTATGGAAGTGCGCGACCAGGAACAGGCTGTTGTGCAGCACGAAGTCCGCCGGCGGCACCGCCAGCAGCACGCCGGTCATGCCACCAATGACGAAGGTGAACATGAAACCGACCGTCCACAGCATCGGCACGTCGAAGCGGATGCGGCCCTTGTACATCGTGAAGAGCCAATTGAAGATCTTCGCGCCCGTCGGGATCGAGATGATCATCGTCGTGATGCCGAAGAACGCGTTGACGCTCGCGCCCGAGCCCATGGTGAAGAAGTGGTGCAGCCACACCAGGTACGACAGGATCGTGATCACCGCGGTCGCGTAGACCATCGACGTGTAGCCGAACAGACGCTTGCCGCAGTACGTCGCGACGACCTCGGAGAAGATGCCGAAAGCCGGCAGGATCAGGATATAGACTTCCGGGTGACCCCAGATCCAGATCAGATTCACGTACATCATCGGATTGCCGCCGAGATCGTTCGTGAAGAAGTTCGTGCCCACGTACCGGTCCATCGTCAGCAGCGCGAGCGTCGCCGTCAGGATCGGGAACGAGGCGACGATCAGGATGTTGGTGCAGAGCGAGGTCCAGGTGAAGATCGGCATGCGCATGAGCTTCATGCCCGGCGCACGCATCTTGACGATGGTCACGATCAGGTTGATGCCCGACAGCGTGGTACCGACACCCGCGACCTGTAGACCCCACAGGTAGTAGTCCATGCCCGTGCCCGGACTGTAATCGGCGCCCGACAGCGGCGGATACGCCAGCCAGCCGGTGCGCGCGAACTCGCCGACGAACAGCGAGATCATGATCAGCACCGCGCCCGCAGTGGTCATCCAGAAGCTGAAGTTGTTGAGGAACGGGAACGAGACGTCACGCGCGCCGATCTGCAGCGGCACCACGTAGTTCATCAGGCCCGTCACCAGCGGCATGGCCACGAAGAAGATCATGATCACGCCGTGCGCGGTGAAGATCTGATCGTAGTGGTGCGGGGGCAGGAAGCCCTCGCTGCCGCTCGCCGCCATCGCCTGGTGCGCGCGCATCAGCACCGCATCGGAGAAGCCGCGCAGCAGCATCACGATTGCGAGGATGCAATACATGATGCCGATCTTCTTGTGGTCGATGCTGGTGAACCATTCCTTCCACAGGTACCCCCACAGGCGGTACTTGGTCAGCAGGAAGAGCAGGGCGATACCGCCCAGCACGACGCCGACGAAGGTGACGCCCACGACGGGGTCATGGAGAAACGGCAGTGCATCGAGCGAGAGTCGCCCGATCCACGGTGAGTTGATCTGGTCCTGGGGTGCGGACATGGGGTTCCTGCCTGGTACTTGATTACGTTTGTGCGGTGCGGACGATCAGCGGCCGGTCTGGCCGCCGTCGTTGTCCGGCTTGCCGGGCGCGCCTTCCTGCTGCGGCGCCTGGCCCGGCGGGATCGGCTTCACGCCTTCGTCGTCGTCCTCGTTGGTCGGCGTCGGGACCGGCGTCTCTTCTTCCGGCGACACGGCGCGCGGCTGGTGGCCCTGCGGCTCGTCGCCACGGGCCTCGCGGCCCGCTTCCGGGAACGTCGCTGCAGGCGCTGCGGACGGTTCGTCGGCATGGCGGTTGTCGTAGCGCAGGCGATCGTAGTTGGCCTGGCTGTCGACGCCACCGCCGCCGCTGCGGTCGATGTGCGCCATCTCGTGCACGCACATCGAACCCGGCGCGACGCACATGTTGAGGATCGCCTCGTACAGCGCCGGATCGACATCGTTGAAGTAGCGCACCGGCTCGCGCTCGGACGGACGCTCGAGCACCAGGTATTCCTCGCGGCCCAGGGCCACGCCTTCGGCGCGCGCCTTCTCCACCCAAGCATCGAAGCCGTCCTGGCTCAGGCCATGGAAGTTGAAGTGCATGTGCGAGAAGCCGTCGCCGCTGAAGTTGCCGGAGAAGCCCTTGTAGACGCCTTCCTTGTTGATGACGGCGTTGAGGTTGGTCTGCATGCCCGGCATCGCGTAGATCTGGCCCGCGAGCGCCGGCACGAAGAACGAGTTCATGATCGACGACGACGTGAGCTTGAACTGGATCGGCGTGTTCACCGGCGCAGCCAGTTCATTGATCGTGGCGATGCCCTGTTCGGGATAGAAGAACAGCCACTTCCAGTCGATTGCGACCACTTCCACGACCAGTGGCTCGACGCCTTCGGGCATCGGCGTGTTCGCATCGATGCGGTCGAGCGGGCGATACGGATCGAGCTTGTGCGTCGCGATCCAGGTCACCGTGCCGAGCACGAGGATGATCGCCAGCGGCGCCGACCAGATCACCAGTTCCAGACGGGTGGAGTGGTGCCACTCGGGCGCGTACTCCGCGTCCTTGTTCGACTCCCGGTATTTCCAGGCGAAGAAGAACGTCAGGAAGATCACCGGCACGATGATCAGCAGCATCAGGATCGTGGACAGCACGATCAGATCGCGCTGCTGGACGGCGATATCGCCGGCCGGCGACATCACGACCCAGTCGCAACTCGACAGCAGCATGGCTGCCAGGAGCAGCGCGGAGACTCGAAGAATGGATTTCATTGGGGGGATCGACGACAACGGGAGAGGAAAACGACTTGACGGAGACGCTACGGCGCGGCCGTTAGCGTGGGGGTGTAGCGGGGCACCGGACCTTGCTGCTGCGCACCTTGCCTGGCGGGCCCGTTTCGGGTTCACAATGCGGTGCATTATCCCCCATAACGACCGGAGAGAGCGCGCATATGAGCGAACACGCACAGCAAGCCACCACCGGCCTCGACGACGCTCCGGAATCCGACGACCTGGACATCTCGCCAGGCAAGATCGCGTTTCCCGTCGTCATGGGGCGGACGTCGGAGTTCTTCGACTTCTTCGTCTACGGCATCGCCGCGGTGCTGGTGTTTCCGTATCTCTTTTTTCCCGACAGTGATCCGGTGCAGGCGACGCTCAAATCGTTCGCTGTGTTCTCGCTGGCGTTCATCGCACGGCCGATCGGCTCGATCATCTTCATGGCCATCGACCGAAATTTCAGCCGCGCAGCCAAGCTGATCGGCGCACTGTTCCTGTTGTGCGGTTCCACGATGGCGATTGCTTTTCTGCCCAGCTACGCGCAGGCCGGCATGCTCGCGCCGATCCTGCTGGCAGTGTTCCGCTTCGGTCAGGGCCTGGGCTGGGGCGGCGCCTGGGACGGCCTGCCGTCGCTGCTGTCGCTGAGCGCCCCGGCCAACCGTCGCGGCTGGTACGCGATGGTGCCGCAGCTCGGCGCCGCGCTCGGTTTCATGCTCGCCTGCGGCATGTTCTATGTGTTCACGCGCGTGCTGAGCCAGGAAGACTTCATGTCCTGGGGCTGGCGCTTCCCGTTCTTCGTCGCGCTGGCGCTCAACGTGGTCGCGCTGTTCGCGCGTCTGCGTCTGGTGGTCACGCCGGAGTTCAAGCGTCTGTTCGACGAGAAGGAGCTGCAGCCGCGGCGCGTGATCGAAACCATCCGCACGCATCCCCGTCAGGTGTTCGTCGGTGCGCTGATTCCGCTGGCCACCTACGCGATGTTCCACCTGGTGACGATCTTCCCGCTGAGCTGGACCACGCTCTACACCGATCACAACGCGGCCGATTTCCTCGGCAGCCTGTTCCTGGGTTCGGTGGTCGGCGGGCTGGGCATCATGCTGTCGGGCATCCTCGCCGACCGCGTGGGCCGTCGCGGACAGCTGGCGATCGCCGCCGTACTGATCGCGATCTTCAGCTTCTTCGCCGCGCCGCTGCTGGGCAGCGACACCACCGGCGGCCGTACCACCTACGTGATCGTCGGCTTCGCGCTGCTGGGTCTGTCGCTGGGTCAGGCGAGCAACGCCATCGCCTCGCGCTTCGAAAGCATCTACCGCTACACCGGCGCCGCGGTGACGTCCGATATCGCGTGGCTGGTCGGCGCCGGCTTCGCGCCGCTGGTGGCCCTGGGCCTGTGCAGCAAGTTCGGTCTCGAGTACGTGGGCTACTACCTGCTGTCGGGCGCGGTGGTAACGCTGGCCGCGCTGGCCTTCAGCCGCACGCTCGAAACGGTGCGCTGACCGCCGCCGCGTCGCGCACACGCACGTCGCCCCACGGGGGGCGTGCGTGATGCGAAGGCGGGACACTTGCACTGGGAACGGTCCTCGGCGCCGCATCGGCGGCGCGCGTCTTGATCAAGGTGTGGATCCGGCCGGTTGACGCGATCAAAGGTCCGCGCCCCGGCACGTGCATTTCACCACGTCGCGTGGGTCCGTGAGACTGCGACCGAATGTCGCAGCGCCTACGCACCCCTTTTTTTTGCGCTACGAAATGGGTCTGCTTGCCCGGACGGGCCGCTTCTGTGAGAATGCCCGGCTCCCTGCGGCCTCCGTCGTCGGGAGACCCTTGCCCCACCATGCGGCGTCGCCGCGCCGGGGGGCTATCCAGGCCGCTGCGAACGCGCGGTCGATATCCGAAAGGAAACCCACATGCGTCATTATGAAGTCGTGTTCCTGGTCCATCCGGACCAGAGCGAGCAGGTGCCCGCGATGATCGAGCGCTACAAGTCGCTGATCGAAGGTGCCGAAGGCAAGATCCACCGCCTTGAAGATTGGGGCCGCCGCCAGCTGGCCTACCCGATCAACAACCTGGTCAAGGCCCACTACGTGATGTTCAACATCGAAGTCGGCCAGGCCGGTCTCGATGAGCTCGTCGAAGCGTTCCGCTTCAACGACGCCGTGCTGCGTCACCTGGTGGTGCGCCGCGACGAGGCGGACACCGAGCAGTCCCTGATCATGAAGAACAAGGACGAGAAGGGCGACAAGCCCGAGCGTGGCGAGCGTCGTCGCCGTGACGACGACGGTGACTCGGTGGGCGGCAACGATGCCGACGCCGACAAGTCCGACAACTCCGCCGAAGCCGCCTGAGGATCACGCACATGTCCAAGTTCTTCCGCCGCCGCAAGTTCTGCAAGTTCACCGCTGAAGGTGTCAAGGAGATCGATTACAAGGATCTCAACGCCCTGCGCCAGAACCTCACCGAGAACGGCAAGATCGTCCCGAGCCGCATCACCGGTACGAAGTCGCGCTACCAGCGCCAGCTGGCCACGGCCGTCAAGCGCGCACGTTTCCTCGCGCTGATCCCGTACACCGACAACCACAACGTCTGATCCCGTCCGGGTTCACGCGTTTTCGTCCGATTCGGACAGCAACCGTTGCGGCGCTCCGGCGCCGCTAACGAATACGGAGCAACACCATGCAACTGATTCTTCTGCAGAAGGTCACCAACCTCGGCAACCTTGGCGACAAGGTCAACGTGAAGCCGGGCTACGGCCGCAACTTCCTGGTGCCGCAGGGCAAGGCCGTGCCGGCCACCACGAAGAGCATCGCCGAGTTCGAAGCGCGTCGCGCCGAGTACGAGGCCAAGGCCCAGTCGCAGCTCGACGAGGCGCAGCAGCGTCTGGCCAAGCTCGAAGGCGCCAGCGTCACGATCTACGCCAACGCTTCGACCGAAGGCAAGCTGTACGGCTCGGTCGGCCCGCGCGAAATCGCCGACGCGCTGACCAAGGCGGTCACGCCGGTCAACAAGTCGGAAGTCGTGCTGGGTGAAGGCGCGTTCCGCAACACCGGCGAGTTCGACGTCGTGGTGCATCTGCACGCCGACGCCGAGACCACCGTCAAGGTCGTCATCGAAGGTGAGGTCGCCTGATCCATCGGATCGGGTTGACCTGAAACGGGCGCCGTGAGGCGCCCGTTTTCGTTTGGGCTTCAGAGCTTCTGCTGAGTCCGGAAACGTGCAGCGGCCTGCCGCGCTGCATTCGCGTCTCCCTCGGTAGGGCGCCTGCCCTGACTCGGGCGCGCGCCATCCCTGGCGCGCTTGGCGAGGGGACCGCCCTGCAGTCCGCTGCTTGCGAACGTCGCGATCGGAAATTCGGCCCGGAGCCAGAGGTGTATGCGCAACGAAGTGCGGGTCTAGCCGCACCGAGGCGCGCTTCCTGCCGGGGATTGCGTAGAGCGGGCCACGGATGGCCCGCGGCGGCGAGTCATCCAGGGATGGATGACCGAGCCGAGGAGCAATCCCTGGCAGGGAGCGCGCTGTCTCCGAAGTGCTGCGTCGCACGATTCGCAGTTGGCGAGATCATTCTGAATGAAGGTGTCCCTTGGCACCTGCAGAAATCTTATCCACAGGTTGTGGGGTCGCGTGTCCACAGGCGCACGGCCTAGCATCCAGTTGCAGCATTCCGTTCTTCCGAAACCGGTACCCATGGCCGCACGCAACGACTTCCGCAACAACGATCGCGATCGCGACCGCCACGAGCGCAGCGACCCGCGCGTCGAACAGCTGCGCGTGCCGCCGCAGTCGATCGAGGCCGAGCAGGCGGTCCTCGGTGGCTTGATGCTGGTGCCCGATGCGTTCGATCGCATCGCCGATCTGCTGGTGCCGGACGACTTCTATCGCCGCGACCATCAGAAGATCTACGCCGCGATCCAGGAGCTGGCAGAGAAGAGCAAGCCCTACGATGCGGTCACGCTCGGCGAATGGTTCGAGTCCAACGGCCTGTCGGAACTCGTCGCCGGCGGCGCGTATCTCGGCGAGCTCGCCAGCACGACGCCGTCGGCGGCCAATATCCGCGCGTACGCCGAGATCGTCCGCGACAAGGCGATCCTGCGACAGCTGATCGAAGTGGGCACCGAGATCGTCAACGACGGTTTCCAGCCCGAAGGCCGCGACAGCAGCGAGATCCTCGCCAAGGCCGAGCAGCAGGTGTTCAAGATCGCCGAGGCCGGCGCGCAGGGGCGCACCGACTTCACCGCGATCAACAAGGCGATGGCCGACGCCTTCGACGTGCTGCAGACCCGTTACGCCAATGGTGGCGGCGTCACCGGCCTGCCGACCGGCTACACCGAATTCGACGAGATGACCGCCGGCCTGCAGCCGACCGATCTGATCATCCTCGCGGCGCGTCCGGCGATGGGCAAGACGACGTTCGCGCTGAACATTGCCGAGTACGCCGCGATCAAGACCAAGAAGGCGGTCGGCGTGTTCTCGATGGAAATGTCGGCCAGCCAGCTCGCGCTGCGCCTGATTTCCTCCAACGGACGCATCAACGCCACGCGTCTGCGCACCGGTCAGCTCGAGGACGAGGACTGGAGCCGCGTCAGCAGCGCGATCCGCATGCTCAAGGAAACCAAGATCTTCATCGACGACACGCCCGGCCTCGGCCCCGACGTGTTGCGCGCGAAGTGCCGCCGCCTCAAGCGCGAACACGATCTGGGCCTGATCGTCATCGACTACCTGCAGCTGATGTCGGTGCCGGGCAACAGCGAGAACCGCGCGACCGAGATCTCGGAGATCTCGCGTTCGCTCAAGGGTCTGGCCAAGGAACTCAACGTGCCGGTGATGGCGTTGTCGCAGCTCAACCGCTCGCTGGAAACCCGCGCGGACAAGCGTCCGGTGATGGCCGATCTGCGCGAGTCGGGCGCCATCGAGCAGGACGCCGACATCATCATCTTCATCTACCGCGACGACTACTACAACAAGGAAACCTCGCCGGACAAGGGCTTGGCCGAAATCATCATCGGCAAGCAGCGTAGCGGCCCGACCGGTTCGGTGAAGCTCAAGTTCTTCGGCGAATACACGCGTTTCGACAACCTCTCGCACGATTCGATCGGCAGCTTCGAGTAACGCCGCGGTTCACCTGCGCGTCCAGCGGACGCGCCGCGGCGAGGGCACAATAGACGGCCTCACATTCGCTGCGCTTCGCATGGCCCGCCCGATCACCGCCACCATCCATACCGACGCATTGCGCCACAACCTGGGCGCGATGCGCGCGCGGGCGCAGGGACGGCGGCTGATGGCGATGGTCAAGGCCGATGGCTACGGACACGGGCTGGAAACCGCGGCGCTTGCGCTGCGCGAGGCCGACGCGTTCGGCGTCGCCGCGATCGAGGATGCCGCGCGCATCCGCGCCGCTGGGCTCGAACAGCCGATCCTGGTGCTGTCGGGTTTCGACAATCCCGACGATCTCGACCAGCTGCGCGCTTTGGGCGCCGAAGCGATCGTGCATCACGCGGCGCAGCTCGATCTGCTCGAACGCACCGACGGCGCGCCGATCCGCGTCTGGCTCAAGGTCGACACCGGCATGCACCGGCTCGGCTTCGCACCCGATCAGGTGCGCGAGGCGCATGCGCGACTGCGCGCCGCGCGCGGCGTCGCCGGCGACATCGTGCTGATGACGCACTTCGCCAGCTCCGACGAATTCGACGCGCACGCACCGAACGGGCTGCAGACGCCGGCGCAGATGCGCGCATTCGTCGCGGCGACCGAAGGCCTCGATGGCCCGCGCTCGCTGGCCAATTCCGCTGCCGTGCTCGGCTGGCCAGATGCCTATGGCGACTGGATCCGTCCGGGCGGCGCGCTCTATGGCATGTCGGTCGTCGCCGGCCGCAGCGGCGCCTCGTTCGGCCTGCGGCCGGCGATGACGTTCGAGACGCGTCTGCTCGCGGTCAATCGCGTGGCCAAGGGCGAGCGCATCGGCTATTCCGCCACCTGGGAAGCCCCGGAGGACATGCCGGTCGGCATTGCGGCAGTCGGTTACGGCGATGGCTATCCGCGGCTCGCGCCTGCCGGCACGCCGGTGCTGGTCAACGGCCGCATGGCCCGTGTGGTTGGCCGCGTGTCGATGGATCTGATGACCATCGATCTGCGTGGACAGCCCGAGGCACGCGCCGGCGATCCGGTCGTGCTGTGGGGCGATGCCCTGCCGGTCGAGACCGTGGCCGAAGCCGCGGGCACGATCTCCTACGCGCTGACCTGCGGCATCACCCGCCGCGTGCGCTTCGTCAACGACTGACGTTTCGCTTTACGGCTGTACGTGTGTCAGGCGAATACGCCCGACATGCACATCGACCGTATCGGCGGCGATGGTCACCGGCACGCGCGTGTCGGTGACGAAGCGCAGGCTGCCGTCCGGCATTGACACCGATGCGTGCAGACCGTACTGGCCGTTGGCGCGCAATTTGGCGCGCGGCACGTCGATCGCGAATTCGTAAGGGCCGGGGCCGACCGTCGTCACCTGTTCGGCGAGCACTGCCTGCTGCGTGTCGGCGAGCTGGTTGTCGAGTACCTGCACGCGCAGTCGCGCGCCTTCGGGCAGCAGGATCTTCTCGAAATACATCGCCTCGCCCTGGATGCGCACGCTCTCGGTGGATTCGGTCATCGGTGCGGTTCCGGAAGCGGTCGGGGGCGGCGCGGTCTGGCAGGCAGCGAGCAATGCAGAGGCGCACAGCGGCAGCGCGGCAAGGCGGAGCAGGGCACGGGACATGGTCTGGCTTTCTGGAGGTGGGCGTCGCGGAAGAGCATGCGCCGGCGCGGTGGAACGCCGGGTCAACGCCCGGTCGGGCGCAGCACGACGAAGGTGCCGAAGTGATCCGACGGCCAGGTGCCGTCCGCGCCGGGCGTGTCGAGCGCGACGCGGGCCTCGACGAGTTCGAATCTGCCGGCCTCGGCGAACACGTGATCGATGCGGCGGCGTTCGTCGAAGAAGTGCGGGTTGAGCGTGGTCACGCCGCATGCATCGGCGTCGGGGTGCAGCGCGCCGTAGACGTCGACGAAGCCGTCCAGCGCATCGAGTTCCGGCGCACTGGCGGCCGCGTTGAAATCACCCAGCACCAGCGCGGGCGCGCCGTCGTCGTGACGGCCCATGAACGTGCGACCGTCCTGAAGCTGGCGTCGGCGGAGTGCCTCGCCCTCGGGCGTGTGATGCAGGTGGGTGAAATAGACATCGATCGGACGGCCGGCGAACTGCAGCCGCGCATGCCCCATCGTGCGCGAGTCCGCGCGGGGCTCCAGCGCCGTCCAGTCGCGCGACTGCACTGGCAACCGCGTGAGCAGCGCGTTGCCGTAGCGATGTGGCTGTCCTTCGGGATCGGTCGAGACGAACTGCACCGAGTAGCCCAGCGCGTCGCCCAGCGTCTGTGCCTGGTTCGGCAGGTCCGCGGTCTGCAGCACTTCCTGCAGCGCGATGACGTCGGCATCGAGCGCGCGCAGCTGGTCGACGATCAACGGGAGGCGCTTCGGCCACTCGGCCTTGTCGTGATAGATGTTGAAGGTGGCAACCCGCAGCTCGGGCGCTGCGGCGGTGGCGCGCGGCGACGTGGACGCGCAGGCGGCCAGCGAGAGGACGAGCAGGGCGGCGAGCAGGCGTTTCATGGCGTGGTGTTTCCGGTGGCCGGCACGGTGTCGGTACGCAGCACGGGATAGAGGTTGTAGCGGTCGTCCCAGGCGCTGTGGCGGCGATAGAAGAAGTCGAGGCGTGCCTCGGGGCTGGCCGCGAATGCGGCGTCGTCGCGAAGCTTCGTCTCGAACTCGGCCTGCAGCGCCGGATCGCGCGCCAGCATCTCGCGCGCCACCTGTTCGGCGACGTAATCCTCCATGTATTCCTTGCGCTCGAAGTGCGTATTGAACCGGCCCCAGGCCGCGAGCGAGTCCGGCGCCTGCGGCTCCAGCAGCGCGGCGACCAGACGGGCTTTCGGCTGCGCGATCGGCACGAACAACGCACCGGCACCGATGGCGTGCTGCTCGACCGTCCACGTGCCCTGCAGATCGAGGCGCTGATGGCCTTCGACCGATGCGGCCGCGGGCGATGCGGTCGTCGCGCGGAACACCTCGACCGCGCCGGCGGGCTGCGCCGCGGCGAGCGTGTGGAAGGCGATGCCATGCTGGCGGAGTTTCCCGCCGACCCAGGCTGCATGCGCGGCCGGCACCAGATAGCCCCCGCGCGGCAGCGCGACCTCGACCGACGGCAGCAGCGTGTCGCGCATCGGCACGCGCCACAGTTGCGGCGTGGCCTCGTCGTAGCGGGTCATCAGCGCGCCCGAGACTTCGGACGGCGTGCGCGTATACGCGTAGCCGCGGAAGTCGACGGTGTGGCTGGCGTCGGTGGCCTTCCACGCCAGCGGCGCGCGCGTGCCGCCGAGCGCGGCGGCGCGGGCATCGGCTTCGCGCGCGGTACGCATCCAGTCACGGCCGTGGCGCGCGACCTGCTCGACCACCGAGACAACGGTGTTGCGGGTGATGCGCACGCGCACCGGATATTCTTTCCACGAGTGCGTTTCGACCAGCATGCCGATCCGGTTGCGCAGCAGGAGATAGCCGGTCGAGAACCGCGGCGGCGACACGCCGTCCTCGAAACCCGATGCCGGATTGTCGTGTTCGACGAACGAGGGGTAGTAGGGCAGCGGCAGCGAGCCCTGCTCGGCAAGATCGGCCCTCACCGCATCGCGGAACGTGCGCCCGACCTCGCGCAGCGCGGCATCGCCCGCGTGCACCGGTTCGACCTGGATCGAGATGTCGTGCTCGAACTGCGCGCCGTTGGTGGCGTGCAGATCGACGTAGGCGATCGGATCCCAGGCCTCGACCAGCGCCAGCATCGCCTGCATTTCGGGCGCGTCGGCCTTGGCGTAATCGCGGTTGAGGTTGAGGTTCTGCGCGGTCGTGCGCCAGCCCATTTCACGCGGGCCGCGCTGGTTGGGCCGGTTCCACGCGCCGAAACGCTCGTGGCCGTCGACGCTGAACACCGGCACGAACACCAGCACCGCATCGTCGAGCGCGCCCGGCGCGGCGCTGCCGTCGAGCAGCTCGCGCAGTGCGAGAAAGCCCGCGTCCTTGCCGTCGATCTCGCCGGCGTGGATACCACCCTGCACCAGCACGACGGGCACGCCGGCCGCGTGCGCGGCTTCGGGATCCAGCGCGCCGCTGAGGCTGGCGACCAGCGCCTGCATCGGCCGGCCTTCTGGCGAAGTGCCGAAGCGGATGCAGCGCACCGCATCGGGATGCAGCCGCGCGAAGGTGTCGCAGAGCGCGATTACTTCGTCGTAGCGGCCGGTTTCAACGAAGCCGCTGCGCTCGGCGATGGTGATGCGCGGATCGTCGGCCGCCGCGGCGGGCAGGGCGGACAGCAGCAGGGCGAGAGCGAGCGGCAGGCGGGGCGACGGCATGGCGGAGTCCGGTCAGGCGATCCGCCATGATGCCGCCCGGCGCGCGCAGGCCCAAGTGCGTGGGGTGCGGACGCCCGGCACTAGCCGGTGCCGGACGTGCGTGCAAGCGGCTGGCGGCGAGTCTCGATCGGGTAGTCTGTGCGGCTTCCAGACACCCGCGACGCACCGATGACGACACCGCAGACCACCAGTGGGCCGATGCCCCGCCAGATCGGCTACATCATCGGCAACGAAGCCTGCGAGCGCTTCAGCTTCTACGGCATGCGCAACATCCTGGTGCCGTTCCTGATCAGTTCGGTGCTGCTGGGCTATCTGCCGCAGGGTGCGGACCGGGACGCGGCGGCGAAGGACATCTTCCATACCTTCGTCATCGGCGTGTACTTCTTCCCGCTGCTCGGCGGCTGGCTGGCCGACCGCTTCTTCGGCAAGTACCACACGATCCTGTGGTTCTCGCTGATCTACTGCGCCGGTCATGCGTGCCTAGCCGCATTCGAGAACAATGCGACCGGTTTCTACACCGGTCTGTTCCTGATCGCGCTCGGCTCGGGTGGCATCAAACCGCTGGTGGTGTCGTTCTGCGGCGACCAGTTCGACCAGACCAACAAGAGCAAGGCGAAAGTCGTCTTCGACGCCTTCTACTGGATCATCAACTTCGGCTCGTTCTTCGCTTCGCTGCTGGCGCCGTTGTTCCTGCGCCACTACGGGCCCGCCGTCGCGTTCGGCATCCCGGGCATCCTGATGTTCATCGCGACGTTCGTGTTCTGGCTGGGCCGCAAGGAATACGTCAACGTGCCGCCGACGCGCCGCGATCCGCACGCGTTCTTCGAAGTGGTCAAGACCGCGCTGCGCGCGCGTCTCGCAGGCGAAGGCCGTCCGGGTCTGGCGGTGGCGATGGTCGGCGTGGTGTCGGCCGTCGTGATGTTGCTGCTGTGGCTGCTGTCGGCGACGGTGTCGCTGTCGTGGTGGCCGACCGACTTCGGTTTCGTCATCACTGCGTGTCTAGCGCTCGGCGTGATCATCGCGCTGGGCGGCTGGGGCGCATCGCTGCAGCTCGAACGCGCGCGCGGCCTGCATCCCGATGCGGCCGTCGACGGCGTGCGCGCGGTGCTGCGCATCCTGATCGTGTTCGCGCTGGTCACGCCGTTCTGGTCGCTGTTCGACCAGAAGGCGTCGACCTGGATCATCCAGGGCCGCGAGATGGTGATCCCGCACGCATCGGCATGGTGGCCGAGCTGGCTGATCCAGGACGCGGCGCAGATGCAGGCGCTCAATCCGCTGCTGGTGATGCTGCTGATCCCGTTCAACAACCTCGTGCTGTATCCCGCGCTGCGCAAGCTCGGCTTCGAGCCGACCGCGCTGCGTCGCATGGGCTGGGGCATCGCGATTTCCGGCACCTCGTGGATCGTCGCCGGTGGCCTGCAGCTGTGGCTCGACGGCGGCCAGGAAGTGTCGCTCGCCTGGCAGTCGGTGCCGTATCTGCTGCTGACCTTCGGCGAAGTGCTGGTGTCGGCGACCGCGCTGGAATTCGCCTACAGCCAGGCGCCGCAGGCGATGAAGGGCGTGATCATGGCGCTCTGGTATCTCACCAGCACCTTCGGCAGCCTGTGGGTGCTGCTGACCAACGCAGGTGTGCGCAACGACGCGGTGACGGCGTACATCGCGTCGACCGGGATGAGCGAGAACGCTTTTCTGATGTTCTTCTTCGCCGCGTTCGCATTCGTCGCGGCCTTGGCGTTCGGACTCTACGCGCGCCGCTATCCCATGCAGGACAACTACCGCGTCGCCTGACGCGGAGGACTTTCGATGAATTTTGGACCCGTCACACTCTTCCTGATCGCCGTGACCGTGCTGGTCTCGTGGCAGGCCTTTGAGAAGCCGAAGCTCCTGGGTCGCCTGATCCTGTGGCCGCCGGCGATCGATCGCCACAAGCAGTACGACCGGCTGATCGGGCACGGCTTCATCCACGCCGACTGGCAGCACCTGATCTTCAACATGATCACGCTGTTCTTCTTCGGCGCCGGTATCGAGCGCGCGTTCGCGCCGTACATCGGTCCGGTCGGATTCCTGCTGTTCTATGTGTCGGCGATTCTGGTCGCGATCCTGCCGACGTATCTGCGCCACCGGCACGATCCGAACTACCGCAGTCTCGGCGCATCCGGCGCTGTGTCCGCTGTGCTGTTCGCGTCGATCCTGATCAATCCCTGGCAACTGCTGCTGGTGCTCTTCATTCCGATGCCGGCGATCATTTTCGGCATCTGTTACATCGGCTACAGCATCTGGATGGACAAGCGCGGCGGCGACAACATCAATCACAGCGCGCATCTGTGGGGCGCGGGTTACGGCATGTTGTTCACCGTGATCATGGAGCCGCGGATCATCGGCGTGTTCCTCGATCGATTGATGTCGCCTTCGTTCTGACAACACTTTCTTTGATGACTGCTCACCGCATCTGCATGTAACGCGTGATAATTCTGGCCGCACGTCCAACCACGGAGTGCGACTTATGGCAGTTACGCGAGCGAAAGCCACCGCCCTGCTCAACAAGACGGAAATGGGCCTCTACGACGACAGTCGTGCGAATGCCTTGCGCGATCACAGCGACGCGCGTCTGACGCAGCTGGTCTCACGTGCACGCACGGCGCGCGATCGCGCGCGTGATCTGGAGAAGCGTCAGCGCCTCGCGTCGCGCAAGACCAGCGGCAGCAAGTCGGGCCGCACCGGTCTGGCCAATGCACGTACGGGTGAAAAGGCCGAATTGCTGGCCGACATCCTGTCGCGTCTCGAAACCCGTCAGCGCGACGCCGCCAAGGCCGCGAAGACCGCCGCGAAGTCCAAGCCGGCGAAGACGGCCGCGCCGAAGCGCGCACCTGCAAAGGCCGCGAAGGCCACCGGCAAGACCACGAAGAAGGCCACGAAGTCGGCACCCACGAAGCTCGCGAAGCCCGCGAAGAAGGCGACGGCTGCGAAGAAGGCCGCAACGCCTGCGTCCGCAGCGAAGGCCACGAAAAAGGTCGCGAAGAAGGCCGCCGCTACGAAGACAGCGAAGAAGGTGTCGGGCAAGGCCACTGCAGCAGCGGCCTCTCCGAAGGCTGCCAAGAAGCCAGCTGCGAAGAAGCCGGCTGCGAAGAAGTCTGCTGGAAAAACGTCGGCGACTGCGAAACCGGTAAAGCCGGCGGCAGCGGCGAAGCCCACGGGTCGCACTGCGGCGAAGGCGGCGAAGGTCAAAGCGCCTGCAGAAAAGACCAGAAAGCCCAGCGGTCGCGCCAAGCGCGGCATCACGCCGGAACAGGCGCTCGAGAACACCCGCAAGCTGCTCGAACAGCACGAAGCCGAGGCCAAGGCCAGCAAGCACTGGGAAACCATCGGCAACGAAGGCGCCGCCGTCGACGCCCCCGGCTACCAGTCACCGCAGGCGCGTTCGAAGGCGCTGGCGCTGCACGAAGCCGAGACCCGTCAGGCATCGATCAACGGCAGCATCAGCACGCGCGACCGCCGCAACCAGGGCAAGCGCGACCACCGCAACGATTGATCGGGCAGGGCGCGCGCTCCGGAACGGGGGCGCGCTCGGACTGCGTGTGGCTCAGGCCACGACGCGCAAGGCGACGTCAGGGACGTCCGCGTAAGTGTCCAGCAGACGCTGCTGGATGAAATGGTCCAGCTGCTCGAACTCGCTGGAGTCGGTCTGCTCGAGCGTGGTCATTTCGTACAGCCGTTCGATGGCTTCCCGCAAATCGGTACGTCGTGTGTCCATGGCTGCGCGTTCCCCTGTCTGCCTGCGAAGCAGCACGTCCCGTGCCAACTCCACCGACACCACGCGTCCTCCGGTCTGACCGTTGGCGTCACCCGGACTGACGTGTTCGGCGCAAAGCCGTGACGCGCCGCGTCATGCCCGCCGCGCAGGTCTGCGCGTTCGGCCTGCGCCCAACGTGTCAGCATGGGGTCGGAAATTTCCGATCCTGAAGTAGGAATATCGACCCATGTCGAATCCACCGATCCGTCTGGACGCGGTCCGTCACCTGTTCGAGATCAACGTCGACGGCCACGTCGCGCATCTCGAATATCGCGAAAAACAGGGCGTGCTCACCATTCTCCACACCCTCGTGCCGAGCGCGCTGGGTGGACGCGGATATGGCGCCGCGCTGGTCGATGCCGCCGTCAAACATGCGGCCCATGCCGGCCTGAAAGTCGCCTCGGAGTGCTGGTATGCGACCCGTCATCTGGCCGCCAAAGAGGACGCCGGGACAGGCGAAAAAGGGGGCCACTAAAGGCCATTCCCGCATTCACCTTTTCTTTTTCAATTGCGGTATCGTGCGCGAACTGTTCAAGGCGGGATCACGGTACATCGTGACTCCGATGCGGTAGATCCATGTTGACGCCCGGTTCGCCGGTCGGGACGATCCGCTCCATCGCTTCGCGTTACCCCTTGCTCGACAGTCGCGGCATCCGGACCACAGCGTTGGCGGGTGTCGTGTTCCCAATAAACACTGATTCAAGGAGTAACACCATGAGCGATCGTCAGAGCGGCACCGTCAAGTGGTTCAATGATGCCAAGGGCTTCGGCTTCATCACCCCGGAAAGCGGCCAGGACCTGTTCGTCCATTTCCGTTCGATCCAGGGCACCGGCTTCAAGTCGCTGCAGGAAGGCCAGAAGGTGACCTTCAAGGTCGTCCAGGGCCAGAAGGGCCTGCAGGCTGACGAAGTGCAGCCCGAGTAAGTCTCTGCGCTTGCGCGAGAGACCTGGCCCCGGACGGAAACGTCCGGGGCTTTTCGTATGTGCGATCCGCAGGCGCATGCCGTCACGACAGTCGCACAGCGCACCCGTTAGTTTTCCGTTTCGCCACGTCCTCTGGAGCGACGATGTCCGCACCGATCCGGTCCCTGTATTGCCTGCCACTGCTCGCTCTGGCCCTGTCCGCGTGCCAACGCGACGTGCCGGCGCCCGCGCAGTCCGCGGCCGGGGACACGCCGCCGCCTGCCGAGGCCGTGCAGCCGCTGGAAGAAACGCCGTCCGAGTTGAAGGACGTCGTCGAGATGGACCCGAAGTTCATCGTCGGCATCAGCTATTCGCCCGAGGCCAACAAGTACCCCGGACTCGCGGCGGAATTGCACCGCTACGCGCAGGCCGCGCGCGACGAGCTGATGGAAGCGGTTGGCGGCGCTGAACTGCAGCCGGGCACGATGTACGACCTGTCGCTCAACTTCAGCACCCTGGTCGACTCGCCGGACATGCTGGCGATCGCGGCCGATGGCAGCAGCTACACCGGCGGTGCGCACGACAATCCGCTGATCGAGCGCTTCATCTGGCTGGTGCGCGAGCAGAAGCTGCTGACCGCCGAGGCGCTGCTGGCCGGTGAAGGCGACTGGAAGGCGATTTCCGGCTACGTGCGCGAGCAGTTGCATGCCGCGCTGTCGCAGCGGATCGACGCCGACGAACTCGAGCCCGAAGAGCGCAGCCGTCAGATGCGCTCGGCCGGCAAGATGATCGACGAGGGCTCGGGTCCGGACGTCGCCAATTACCAGCAGTTCGAGCCGATTCCTGGCCCCGGCGGCAAGCTGTCGGGCCTGCGTTTCGTGTTCCCGCCCTATCAGGTCGGGCCGTACTCGGACGGTGTGCAGACGGTCGATGTGCCGGCCGCCGTGCTGTTGCCGCATGTAGCGCCGGCCTACCGCGACCTGTTCGTCCAGGCCTGAGTTAGGGCGCGAGCGCGCCCAGCGTCGCGCCGATCTCCGCGTCCAGCCGTAGCGTCGCGAGGGCGTCGGCGCGCGTCGTACCACCGTTGAGGATCGCCAGTGGCAGGCCGGCATCGGCCGCCATCTTGGCGAAGCGGAATCCCGAATAGACCATCAGCGACGAGCCGACGACGAGCATCGCGTCGCTCGCGCCCAATGCCGCCTGTGCATCCTGCACGCGGGCGCGCGGCACGTTCTCGCCGAAGAACACGACGTCCGGTTTCAGCATGCCGCCGCACAGCAGGCAATGCGGTGGCACGAAGATCTTCTCGGCCTCGGCCGCGATGTCGGCATCGCCGTCAGGCGCCATCGCCGCGTCGCCGGGATGCCAGTGCGGATTGTCGGCGACGAGCCTTGGCTGCAGGACGTCGCGTGGCGTGAGGTGGCCGCAGGACAGGCAGGTCACCTGGTCGAGCCGCCCGTGCAGATCGATGACGCGCTGGCTGCCGGCGCGCTGATGCAAGCCGTCCACGTTTTGGGTCAACAGCGTGGTGACCGGCCCATCGTGTTCGAGCATCGCCAGCGCGCGGTGCGCAGCGTTCGGCTGCGCGACCGAGAACTTGGGCCAGCCGACGAAACTCCGTGCCCAGTAGCGGCGGTACACGGCAGGATCGCCAGTGAAGGCCTGCCAGGTCACCGGCGCGGCGCGTTTCCAGTCGCCGTTGGCGTCGCGGTAATCGGGAATGCCGGAGCCGGTACTGATGCCCGCGCCGGTGAGCACGAACACACGCTGGAAGCCGGCCAGCCAGTCGCGCAACTGCGTGGTGGCATCGGGTGTATCGAGGACGATCGCGGACATGCGGCCATGCTACAGGCCGGGTGTGCGGCGGACGTGTGTGCTGTGGAGTGCGCGCGTCCGAAGACGCCAAAACGAAACGCCCGGCACGAGGCCGGGCGTTTCGGGTCACACGGTGCGGGGAAGGATCAGTTCGCCGCGGCCTTCGGATCCGGCGCGAGACCACGCTTGATCAGCAGCGGTTCGATCTGCGGCTCGTGGCCGGTGAAGTCGAGAAACAGCTGCTTGGCATCCTTGCTGCCGCCGCGCGACAACAGCGTGCTGCGGAAGCGGTCGCCGTTCTCGCGGGTCAGGCCGCCGTTCTGCTCGATCCACTGGACGGTGTTCGCGTCCAGCACTTCCGACCAGATGTAGGCGTAGTAGCCGGCCGCGTAGCCGCCGTTGATGTGGCTGAAGTACGGCGTGCGGTAACGCGGCGGCACCGGCGCGTAGTCGATGCCGGCGGCCTTGAGCGCGGCGGCTTCGGTCGCCATGACCTGCGAACCGTCGGGCAGCTGGTCGGCCGGCAACTGGTGCAGGTACTGGTCGAGCATCGCCGAACCCAGGTACTCGGTCGTCGCGAAGCCCTGGTTGAACTTCGCCGCGGCCTGCACCTTGGCCAGCAGTTCGGCCGGCATCGGCGCGCCGGTCTGGTAGTGCTTGGCGTAGTTGGCGAGGATTTCCGGCCAGTCGGCCCACATCTCGTTGACCTGCGACGGGAACTCGACGAAGTCGCGCGGCACGCTGGTACCGCTGAAGAACGGGTACTTCACGTCCGAGAACATGCCGTGCAGCGAGTGGCCGAACTCGTGGAACATCGTCGTCACTTCGTCCCAGGTCAGCAGCGTCGGCTGGCCGGCCTGCGGCTTCGGGATGTTCTGGTGGTTCGCGGTGACGGTCAGCGTGCCTTCGAGTTCCGACTGCGACACGTACGAGTTCATCCATGCACCGCCGCGCTTCGACGCACGCGCATAGGGGTCGAAGATGAAGATCGCGAGCTGGGTGCCGTCTTCGTTGAAGACGTCATAGGTCCAGGTGTCGGGGTGGTACTTCGGCAGGTCCGTGCGCTCCTTCATAGTGATGCCGTAGAGCTTGGTCGCGGCGAAGAACACGCCGTTTTCCAGCACGTTCTTCATCTCGAAGTAGGGCTTGAGCTGCGCGTCGTCGAAGCTGTACTTGTCCTGGCGGACCTTCTCCGAGTAGTAGGCCCAGTCCCACGGCTCGAGCTGGAACGTCGGCTCGCCCTTGGCGGCCTGTTCGCGGTCGATCATCGCCTGCAGTTCGGCGGCTTCGATCTTGGCATTCGCGACGGCGGCCGGTGCCAGCTGGCCCAGCATGTCGTTGACGGCCTCGACGGTGCCGGCGGTCGAATCCTCGAGGATGAAGGCGGCCTGGTTCGGATAGCCCATCAGGTTCGCGCGTTCGGCGCGCAGCTTGAGGATCTGCGAGATGACCTCGGTGTTGTCGTACTGGTTACCGCGGCTGCCGCGCGCGACCGACGCCTTGTGCACGCGCTCGCGCAGTTCGCGGTTGTTGATCTGCGGCAGCGGCGGCTGGCCGGTGGTGTTGAGCAGGGTGATGACGTACTTGCCTTCGAGGCCGCGGGTCTTCGCTTCGTCGGCTGCAGCGGCGATCTGCGCCTCGCTCATGCCGTCGAGTTCCTCGACGGTGTCGACGACGACGGCCGAATCGTTGACTTCGTTGAGCACGTTCTGGCTGAAGGTCGTGCCGAGCTTCGCCGACTCGGCATTGATGCGGCGCATCTCCTGCTTCTGCGCTTCGGTGAGGTTGGCACCGGCGCGGACGAACATCGTGTGATACCGCTCGACGAGGCGCTTGCCTTCGGCGTCGAGGCTCAGCGAGTCAACGTTCTTGAACAGCGTATCGACGCGTGCGAACAGCTTCGGGTTGAGCATCACCGCATCGCGGTGCGCTGCGAACTTCGGCGCGTAATCGGCGTCGATCTTCTTGCGTGCATCGTTGGTGTCGGTGCCGTTGAGGCTGCCGAAGATGCCGCGGGCGCGCGACAGCACTTCACCGGACTTCTCCAGCGCGATGATCGTGTTGTCGAACGTCGGCGCTTCCGGATTGTTGGCGATCGCTTCGATCTCGCGCAGGTTCTCGGCCATGCCGGCGTCGAACGCGGGACCGAAGTGCTCGTCCTTGATCTGGTCGAAGTGCGGGTAGCGCAGATCGAGCGTGCTCTCGACGAACAGCGGATTGTCGGCGGTGCGCTGGGCGCTCGCGGCGGGCGTGGCAGGCGTGGCGGTGCCGGTGGACTGCGCGAAGACGGGCAGGGCGGACACGGCGAGGGCCGCGCACAGGGCGACGGCGAGCGGGTGCTTCAGCAAGGGGATTCTCCCGGTGACATGACCCACTAGGCTAGCCGATCGGGTGTGGACGTGGCCCATGCCGGAAGTCCGGACGCGGGATTCCACCGCGCGACAAGGGCTTACGCGCGCAACCTGCGCCGCATTGCGAAGGATGTGTCGCGCGACGCGAAGCGGTCGGTCAGACTGGCGATCCGTTTTCCATGCCGGAGCCGCGATGACCAGCGCATTCGATTTCCAGGCCACCAGCCTCGACGGTTCGCCGCAGCCGCTGTCCGATTACGCCGACCGCGTGCTGCTGATCGTCAACGTCGCGTCGAAGTGCGGTTTCACCCCGCAGTACACCGGTCTGCAGCAGCTGTGGCGCGATTACCGCGACCAGGGCCTGGTGGTGCTGGGTTTTCCCTGCGACCAGTTCGGGCACCAGGAACCGGGCGCGGCGGCCGACATCCGCGATTTCTGCGCGCTCAACTACGCGGTCGATTTTCCGATGTCGACCAAGATCGACGTCAACGGCGAGGACGCGCATCCGCTGTGGACGTGGCTGCAGGCACAAAAGCGCGGCGTGCTCGGCACACGCGCGATCAAGTGGAATTTCACCAAGTTCCTGGTGGGCCGCGACGGGCAGGTCATCGACCGGTTCGCGCCGTCGGCCAAGCCGGAGAGTCTGCGCAGGCCGATCGAGGCGGCACTGGGGTGAGCGGTTCGTGGGATGGGTGGAGTTTCAGCGAATCCCATCGCCGGCGGTGAAAGTCGTCGTGAGGGCCACCAGCCCGTCGAGAGCTGCTTTTGTTCCTTCCCCCTCCGGGGGAAGGTGCCCGAAGGGCGGATGAGGGCGCTTTTGAAGGCGTTTTGAATCCGGCCCTCACCCGACGCGCTTCGCGCGTCGACCTCTCCCGGAGGGAGAGGTGTTCAGAGTCGTCGCGAGCTTAAGCTGCGATGGCTTACCGGATCACTTCTCGACGAACGCGCGCTCGAAGACGTACTGGCCGGGTGTGCCGATACGCGGGGCGGCTTCGAAGCCGCGGGCGTCGAGCAGCTGGCGGAAGTCGGAGAGCATCTGCGGGCTGCCGCAGATCATCGCGCGGTCGTGTTCGGGGTCGAGCGGCGGCAGGCCGAGATCGGCGGCCATGCGGCCGCTGTCGAGGAGCTCGGTTAGACGGCCGCGGTGGCTGCGGCCGTTGAAGTCGAAGTCCTCACGGGTGACCGCCGGGTAGTACAGCAGCTGCTTCGCCATCTGCTCGCCGAGAAACTCGTGGTGCGGCAGTTCGTTGACGATGTAGTCGCGGTAGGCGAGGTCCTGCGGGGTGCGCACGCCGTGGGTCACGATGACCTTGTCGAAGCGCTCGTAGGTCTCGGGATCCTTGATCACCGACAGCCACGGCGCAAAGCCGGTGCCGGTCCCCAGCAGATACAGGTTCCGGCCCGGATGCAGATCGTGGATCAGCAGGGTGCCGGTCGGCTTGCGGCCGATCAGCACCTTGTCGCCCGGCTGGATGTGCTGCAAGCGCGAGGTCAGCGGGCCGTTGTCGACCTTGATGCTGAAGAACTCCAGCTGCTCTTCCCAGTTCGCGCTGGCGATCGAATACGCGCGCAGGATCGGCTTGCCTTCCGTTTCCAGCCCGATCATCACGAACTGGCCGTTCTCGAAGCGAAAGCCATCGTCGCGGGTGGTGGTGAAGCTGAAGTAGGCGTCCGTCCAGTGACGGACATCCAGCACCGTTTCGGTGCCAAAGGCGGCTGACATATGCGAAAGAAGCGACGCGGGAAAGCCGGGCATGATACCAGCGATGAGACCGGTTCTCATTTTGCCGGCGATGATCGCGCCGGACATGGCGTTCCACCTGCGCCGCACGCGCAGGTGCTAGCCGCCAGGCGGGCCTAGTTCGGCCCTCGCTCCTCGTTGGGTTTGGCGCGCTTGTCGCCGAGCAACGCGCTGAGCACGATCGCGATGCCGAGTCCGGCGCCGGTCAGGAACAGCAGCAGCGCGATTGCCGGATAGCCGAACAGCCGCGGGCCGCCCGGGTTGTCCATCATCATCGCCGAGGCGAGGATCAGCGCCGCAGTGACGATGCCGGCCGCGATGCGGTTGGCGATCTTGTGCAGGCTTTCGAGCAGGTGTGATTCTTCGAGCCCGGTCAGCCGCACGCGCAGTCGGTTCTCCGACAGCAGCGACAGCACGTTCGACACCTTGCGCGGTGCATCGCGCACCAGCTCCTGCATGTCCATCAGCTCGCTGGCGAGATTGGCCGGCGACAAGGACTTGCGCAGGCGCTGGCGCATCATGTTGTTGAGGTGGTCCTCGACGACGCGCTTCATGTCGAGATCCGGATCGAGCGCCTGCACCACCGATTCGAGATGCAGCAGCGTCTTGCCGAGCAGGCTCATCTCCGGCGCCGTGCGCAGGCCGCAGGATGTCGCCAGACGCACGAGGTCGAGCATCAAGCGGCCCTCGGTCTGGCCCGTCGCGCCGGACTGCGCGGCGTAGCGCGCGACCAGCTGGCCGACATCACGGTAGTAGCGCGCCTCGTCAAAATCCTCCAGCCGCGTGCCCATCGCGATGCCTTCGGCGGCGACCTGTTCGCCGCGGCCGTCGACGGCCGCGAACAGCAGTTTTAGCAGGCGCTCGCGGGTGCGCGGCGGCACGTGCGCCACCATGCCCAGGTCGAGCAGCGCCAGGCGCCCGTCGCGGGTGAACAGCAGATTGCCCGGATGCGGATCGGCGTGGATCTCGCCGTGCACGAACACCTGGTCGAGATAGCCGTGCAGCAGTTCGGTCGCCAGCGGGGCCATGTCGCGCTCGGTGCGCTGCAGGCCGGTGATGTCGGTGACCTTGGTGCCTTCGACCAGCTCCATCGTCAGCACGCGCGCGCGGGTCAGATCCCAGATCGGCTTGGGCACGAACAGCGCGGGATAGGCGACGAAATGCGCGTCGAACCGGTCGAGGTTCTCCGCTTCGATGCGGTAGTCGAGCTCGGCCAGCAGCGTGCGCCGGAACTCGTGCACCCAGTCGGCGAAACGGATGCGGCGCCCGACTTCGGTGACGCGATCCACGCCGCCGGCGAGGCGGGCGAGGGTGTCGAGATCGTCGCGGATCTGTTCGGTGATGCCGGGACGCTGCACCTTCACCGCGACCTTGCGTCCGTCGCGCAGCGTTGCGCGATGCACCTGCGCCAGCGACGCGGCGCCGATCGGCGTCTCGTCGAAGCTTTCGAAGATCTTGCTGATGCGCACGCCGAGCGCGTCCTCGACCGCGTCGTGGATCACGTCGAACGGCAGCGGCGCCACATCGTCCTGCATGCGCTCCAGCGCGGCGAGATAGGCGGGCGGCACCATGTCCGGCCGCGTCGACAGCGCCTGGCCGATCTTGATGAAGGTCGGGCCGAGCGCTTCGAGATCGTCGACGAAGGCCTCCGGCTTGCCGGGCTCGCCTTCGAGCGCTGCATCGGCCGTGGCCGGATCGAATTCGAAACCGGACAACACCCCCGCGCTGCGATACTTCATCAGGAATCGCAGGATCTGCGCATGACGCGCAAGCGCGCGGCTGGTGTCGGTCATTCGGTGCACTCCATTGGTCACCGGCAGCGTACGCAAGCGGCCGTCAACGCTGACTCACGGCTGCGGATTCTCCGAGCGCACGCTTGCGCGCGAAGGCGGATTTCCGGCAACGCGCCAGCAGAGGCGAATCAGCGGTAGCCCGCTGCCTGCAGTTCGAACAGTTCGGCGTAGCGCCCGCCCTGGGTCATCAATTCGGCATGCGTGCCGCTGGCTTCGATGCGGCCCTGTTCGAGCACGAGGATGCGATCGGCCATGCGCACGCTGGAGAAGCGGTGCGAGATCAGCACGGCGGTGCGGTCTTCCGACAATTCCTTGAAGCGGCGGAACACTTCGAACTCGCTGCGCGCGTCCAGCGCCGCGGTGGGTTCGTCGAGGATCATCACCTGTGCCTCGCGCATGTAGGCGCGGGCGATCGCGATCTTCTGCCACTGGCCGCCCGACAGGTCGACACCGGTCTTGAAACGCCGGCCGATCAGCTGGTCATAGCCACCCGGCAGACCGGCGATCAACTCGTCGGCCATCGAACGGCGCGCGGCGTCCTGGATGCGCGCGTCGTCGCCCATCGCTTCGATACGACCGACGCCGATGTTCTCGCCGGCGGTCAGGTGGTAGCGCACGAAGTCCTGGAAGATCACGCCGGTGTTGGCACGCAACGCATCGAGGTCGTAGTCGCGCAGGTCGCGCCCGTCGAGCAGGATGCGGCCTTCGTCCGGGTCGTAGAGACGCGCCAGCAGTTTGACCAGCGTGGTCTTGCCCGCGCCGTTCTCGCCGACCAGCGCCAGCACCTCACCCGCCTGCAGGGTGAAGTCGAGATGCCGCACCGCCCAGCGTTCGGCGCCGGGATAGCGGAAGCCGACGTTCTCGAACACGAAGCCTTCGCGGATCGGTTGCGGGAACGGCACCGGATCGGCCGGGGAAATGATCTCCGGTTCGATCGCGAAGAACGAGAACAGGTCGTCGAGATACAGCGCTTGCCCGGCGACCTGCGAGAAGCCGACCAGCAGGCTTTCCAGCAACTGGCGCAGGCGGCGGAAGCTGCCGGCGAGGAAGGTCAGGTCACCGATCGTGAAATCGCCGCGCACCGTGCGCCAGGCGATGTAGGCGTAAGCGACGTAGTAACCCAGCGTGCCGAGCGCGGCCAGCAGCGTGCCCCAGATCGCGCGGCGTCTCGCCAGCGAGCGGTTGGCCAGGAAGAAGCCGTCGGCGAGCGTGCGGTAACGGTCGATCAGGAACCGGTGCAGGCCGAAGATCTTGACCTCTTTCGCGGTCTCCAGACTCGCGCCGGTCTGGCGCACGTATTCGAGCTGGCGACGCTCGGGCGTCCACTGGAAGTTGAGCGTGTAGCCGAGCGCGTTGAAGTGCGATTCGCCGATGAAGGCCGGGATCAGTGCGATCGCCAGCAGCAGGATCAGCCACGGCGCGTAGACCATCAGGCCGATCGCGAAACTCACCACGGTGATCGCGTCCTGCACCTGGCCGAACAACTGGCCCATCAGGTTCATGCGGCCCATCGTCTGCCGGCGCGCGCGGTCGAGCTTGTCCTGCAGCTCGGGATCTTCGAAGTCTTCGAGATCGAGCGTCGCCGCATGCTCCATCAGGCGCACGCTGGTCGCGTTGGTGAACAGCTCCGACAGCAGATTGTCGGCGTAGCTGACCATGCGCCCGAGCAGGTCGGAGCCGATCGCCAGGGCGAATTCCAGCGCGAGCAGCCAGGCGAGATGATCCAGCGCGCCGCCGTGCCAGGCGGTGGCGAGATCGTCGAAGGCCACGCCCGCGCCGACGAGGCGGATCGCCTCGTCGATGATCAGCTTGCCGATGTAGAGCATCACAACCGGCAGGAACGCGCGGATCAGGCGCAGGCCCAGGCTGGTCAGCGTCAGGCCGGGGCTGGTCTGCCAGATCAGTTTCAGGAATGGCCGCAGATTGCGCATCGCATCGAAGCGTTCGCGCAGGCTGGGGCGTTGCGCGCTCGCGGCGGCGCGCCTGGGGGTGGGTGTCGACATGGGCGATATCGTATGCGCGCGCGGGGCAGGCCGCTGCGACGGTCAGCGCATCGCGTCGGGCGGTTCGCCTTCACCGCCGGACTGCAGCGCGACCGGCAGTTGCCAGCCGAAGCGCAGCGCCATCATCCGCAGGCCGAAACACAGCAGGGCGCCCGCGATCGCGCAGGGCGCGGGCGGCCAGTGCAGCCAGTGTCCGATGGCGACCACGGCCGCGCCGGCCAGCGCCGCGACCGCATAGAGTTCGGCGCGCAGCACCAGCGGCACCTGCGCCATCAGCACGTCGCGGGCGATGCCGCCACCGATGCCGGTCAACATGCCCAGCGCGGCGGCCATCGGCGGGGCGATGCCGAAATCGAGCGCCTTCTGCGCGCCGACGACCGCGAACAGCGCCAGACCCATCGCATCGAACATCCGCACCGGCTGCTGCAGCCGTTCGATCAGCGGCGCCCAGACGAAGGTGATCAGGCCGGCGGCCAGTGTGACCGCCGGATAGCGCCAGTCGCTCAGCGCGGCGACCGGCGTCGCACCGATCAGCACGTCGCGGGTCATGCCGCCGGCGGTCGCGGCGGCGAACGCCAGCACCAGCACGCCGAACAGATCCAGGCGGCGGCGCACGCCGAGCATCGCGCCACTGAGGGCGAAGACGAAGGTGCCGACCAGATCCAGCACGAGTACGAGGATGTCCATGCGCACAGTGTGCGCGGCGCGCGCTGAGCCTGCAGCCCCGGTCGGGGCGTGCTCGCGGGCCGATGGCCTAGAATGGGCAGGTTTTCCGCCAGCCTTCGAGCCAGCCGTGACCGCCAGCCATTCCGCATCTCCGGTGTCGTCGACACCCGTGTCGATCCGCCAGGACGATTTCATCCAGTCCGTCGCCGACGCCCTGCAGTACATCAGCTACTACCACCCGGTCGACTACATCAAGAACCTCGCCGCCGCCTACGAGCGCGAGGCGTCACCGGCCGCGAAGGACGCGATCGCGCAGATCCTGATCAATTCGCGTATGTGCGCCGAGGGCCACCGGCCGATCTGCCAGGACACCGGCATCGTCACCGTGTTCCTCGAAGTCGGCATGTCGGTGCGCTGGGACGACGCGACGATGGGCGTCGAGGACATGGTCCACGAAGGCGTGCGCCGCGCGTACAACCATCCGGACAACAAGCTGCGCGCCTCCGTGTTGGCCGATCCCGCCGGCAAGCGCATCAACACCAAGGACAACACGCCGGGCGTGGTCAACGTCAAGATCGTGCCGGGCAACACCGTCGACGTGATCGTTGCGGCCAAGGGCGGCGGTTCGGAAGCGAAGTCGAAGTTCGCGATGCTCAATCCGTCCGACTCGATCGTCGACTGGGTGCTCAAGACCGTGCCGACGATGGGCGCTGGCTGGTGTCCGCCGGGCATGCTCGGCATCGGCATTGGCGGCACTGCCGAGAAGGCGATGCTGCTGGCCAAGGAAGCGCTGATGGAGCCGATCGACATCGTCGAGCTGCAGGCCCGTGGCGCGTCGAATCGCGCCGAAGAACTGCGGCTGGAGCTCTACGACAAGGTCAACGCGCTCGGCATCGGCGCGCAGGGCTTGGGCGGCCTGACCACGGTGCTCGACATCAAGGTCAAGGATTTCCCGACCCACGCAGCCAACCTGCCGGTTGCGCTGATCCCGAACTGCGCGGCCACGCGCCATGCGCACTTCACCCTCGACGGCAGCGGCCCGGTGATACTCGATCCGCCGTCGCTCGCCGACTGGCCGGAGCTGACCTACAACCCGACCGGCGCGCGCCGCGTCGATCTCGACACGATCACCCCGGAAGAGGTCACGACCTTCAAGCCGGGCGAGGTGCTGCTGCTCAACGGCAAGCTGCTGACCGGCCGCGACGCCGCGCACAAGCGCATGGTCGAGATGCTCAACCGCGGCGAGACGCTGCCGGTCGATCTCAAGGGCCGCTTCATCTATTACGTCGGCCCGGTCGATCCGGTGCGCGATGAAGTTGTCGGTCCCGCGGGCCCGACCACCGCGACGCGCATGGACAAGTTCACCGACCAGATCCTCGAACAGACCGGTCTGCTGGGCATGGTCGGCAAGGCCGAGCGTGGCCCGACCGCGATCGAGGCGATCAAGAAGCACCAGTCGGTGTACCTGATGGCGGTCGGCGGCTCCGCGTATCTGGTGTCGAAGGCGATCAAGGCGGCGAAGGTGCTCGCATTTGAAGACCTCGGCATGGAAGCGATCTACGAGTTCGAAGTGCAGGACATGCCGGTGACCGTCGCTGTCGATTCGGCCGGCACCTCGGTGCACGAGACCGGTCCAAAAGAGTGGAAGGCACGCATCGGCGGCATTCCGGTGGTCGAGATCGCCTGATCCATGCGCACCGCCGGCCACATCGCCGGCGGTGCATTCCAGTTCCAGACCGGAGGTCGTCATGTCCGTCGTGCTCTACGGTGCCCCGAGCACCGCGTCGCTGGTGGTCCACTGGCTGCTGATCGAACTCGACGTGTCGCACGCGTTGCACCTGCTGGATTTCGACAGGCGCGAGCAGAAGTCGAATGCATACCTGGCGCTCAATCCGGCGGGCCGTGTGCCGACGCTGGTCGTGGATGGTGAGGCGATCACCGAAGCCGCCGCGATCGTCCTGCAGCTCGCCGATTTGCATCCCGAAGCGGGCCTGGCGCCGCCGCTGGGCAGCCCCGTGCGTGCGCAGTACTACCGCTGGATGTTCTTCTGCGCCAATACCCTGCAGCCGGCCTATCGCGACTGGTTCTATCCCGGCGAACCTGCCGGAGAGACGCATGTGGACGCCGCCCAGGAACAGGCGCGCGCGAAGATCGAACAGGCCTGGCAGCAGGTGGCGGATCATCTGCGCACTGAAGGCCCCTATCTGCTGGGCGCGCAGCGTTCGGCGGCCGACTTCCTGCTGACGATGCTGATGCGCTGGTCGCGCAATATGCCTCGCCCCGCGGACAGCTGGCCGGAACTGGCCCGCCACGCAGGTCTGATGAAAGCCCTGCCGTCGTTCCACGAGACCTATCGGCGCGAAGGCATTACCGACTGGACCTGAGCGAGAGTCGCACCGCGGTTCTGCGGACGTGACCCGTCGTCGCGGGCACAACCGTCAATCGACGTAGTCGTCGAACGTCTTCTTGCCGCGGAACGGCATCAGATGCTGTTCGACAATGCCCTGCGGCACGGTCTCCAGCTTCATGACGCCGTATTCTTCCGGCCACTGCGCCTGGTCGCGCGGCAGCTTGAACGTGCCCATCAGCATGTCGATCAGCGGCAGATGGATCGCGTAGTTGACGTCGATGTAGTCCTGCTGCCGGGCGTGGTGCCAGTGATGATAGCGCGGCAGCACCAGCAGGTATTCGAGCCAGCCGAAACGCACGCCGATGTTGGCGTGGGCGATCACCGCCTGCAGACCGACCAGAATCACGTAGGCATTGACCGCCGGCGTCGAGAACCCCAGCACCAGCAGCGGCAGCAGCACGAAACTGCGCGTCAGCACGATCTCGACGAAATGGATGCGCGAGCCGGCCAGCCAGTCCATCTCGCGGCTGGAGTGGTGCACGGCGTGGAAGCGCCAGAGCCACGGCACGTTGTGGTACGCGCGGTGCAGCAGGGCCTGGGCGAGATCAGCGACGAACACCGCGATCAGGAACTGCGCCCAGACCGGTAGCGACTGGATCGCATCCTTGAGCGCGGGGAACACCGCGAGTCCGGCGATCGTCGAGGTCGACGCGGTCACCAGGATCAGGATGAACTGCACGAGCACGTGGCTCATGAAGAAGTAGGCGATGTCGGTGCGCCAGCCGCGGCGCAGCGGCGACATGCGTCGCTTGCCGAGGTAGCGCTCCAGCGGCACGAACACCAGCGCCGAGAAGAACAGCGAGATCACGAACCAGTCGAGCCCCAGCGAGTAGGGCGTCGCGCCGATGCTGTCGAATTGCACGTTGGTGCCGCCGAGCAGCACCGCGAGCGTCGCGCTGCCCACGCCGACCGTCGCGATGCGGCGGTTGCGGTCGCGCAGGATCGCCAGCGTGCCGAGGATGAAAGCCGCGACCAGACCGACCAGCAGCAGGTGCCGGGCGAAACCTTCGTTGTAGACCGCGCGGAACTCGCGGCTGGTCAGCAGTTCGGGAAAGTGGAAGCACACCACACCGAACACGCTGAGCAGACCCAGCAGGGCCGATGCGTAGGCGAAGAACGAACGGCGGGGGCGGGGAGCGACAGCGTCCATGCGTGAACCGGGCGACGGGAGACGCTGCCGAGCATAGGACAGAACGCGCCGCCGCCGCCCGGGTGGGACGACGACGGCGTCAGGCCGCAGGGGACGTGCCTCAGAACCAGTCGAGCAGCGAGATGCCCAGGCCGACGTAGGTGGCCTTGTGGTTGTAGTCGATCAGGCTTTCGCCGTAGCCGTTGAACACCTGCAGGTGGCCACGGAAATTGCGGTGAATCGGGAAGCCCCAGTCGAACTGCAGCGCACCGCGCGAGCGTTCGCCGCCGCGCAGCGTGTGCCGGCCCATCAGCGTGTACACGTGACCACCGCGGACGTGGGTGAGCGTCATGTCGCCACGCCCCATGTAGTCCTCGATGTCCGGGTTGTCGTCCTCGCTGCCGTCCGAGATACGCACCCACGGGCGCACGACCAGCGCCCAGTCTTCGCGGTCGAATCCGAAATTGAACATCACCCGGTTCCAGCTGCGCGACAGCGGATCGCCGCGGCCGTTGGACTGGTGGTTGACGCCGATCGCAGCCATGCGGCCATGCCAGCCGCCGGGCAGGCTGTAGCCGTTGCGGAACACCATCAGCACTTCGGGTTCGTAGTTGGTCTCGCGGAACGGGCGCGATTCCTCGGTGTTGTAGACCTGCCAGCGCGAGCTCTGGGTGTAGCCCATCCAGATGTCGCCATTGGTACCGAACAGGTTTTCCACCGCCTTGGTCTTGAAGCTCAGCTGGAACTTCGCTTCCAGGCTGTCGAGACCCTGCGAGGTGGTCACCGTGTTCTCGGGATTGGGCGAGGACGGCGTCTGGTTGACGTCCGACGTCCAGAAGGCCGGCAGCAGATAGACCGGCTTGTAGGCCCGCAGATTGAAGATGCCGAGCTTGGAATCCTTGGCCAGTTCCCAGCGGCTGTCGAGCAGCGAACCCTGGCCGGCGTTGGCGATCGCATCGGTCAGCCGGTCGCCGCCATCGTGGGCATAGAGGCTGCGCGAGGCGGTGCCCTCGGCGAGCGCGTCGGCGCGCACCGCGGGATTGCTGCGCAGTTCGCGCGCCACGGCAGCCTCGGTGTCGGCCTGCTGCGGGGTACGTGCGCCGCGGCCGGTCATCGAGTCGAAGCAGGCCAGACGCTGGGCGTCCTGCTCGAGCGCGACACAGGCTTCCATGGTCGCGGGCGCGTTCGGCGCGGCGGTCGGCACCTCGGGCGTCTGCGCGTGGGCCAGGCCGGTGGCTGCGGCCAGAGCGGCAGGAAGGAGATAAGCGGGTCGCATGATCAGGTCGCGTCCTTGAGCGTGAGGAGGTTGCTTTCGTCGGTACTCTGCACCTCGGCGACCTGGCGGTCGATATCCCGGTTGACCGAGGTATCGACGCCGGCGCTGGTGGCCGGCTCGTGGTCGACTGCCGCCGGTGTGGCGGTTTCCTCTTCCCTGGCCAGCACCACATGTGTCGTGGTCTTCGGCCCTTGTATCCCGTCGCGCCAGAACGCGCCCTTCACAAGGCGGATCGCCTCGCTGCGGGTCTTGCCCAGATCGCTGTGGCGCTGGTCCACCCAGCCGAAGAAACGCAGCACCACACCGTTCGCGCCGAACTCGACCACCGTCCACGACGGGCCGGGATCGGTGAGCACGCCTTCGATGCTGGCAATCTCCGCCATCGCGACCGCATGGGCCTTGCGGATCGACTGGCTGGCATCGATGTTGAAGGTGAAATCGAAGCGCCGTTTCGGGTTGCTGGTGTAGTTGAGAACCACCGCTTTGAATACAAGCGCATTGGGCAGACGCAGTTCGTTGCCGTCGAGCGTGATCAGCGTCATGGTGCGCGCGCTGAGCGAAGCGACCTTTCCTTCGAAGCTGTCGATCTTGACCATCTCGCCGGGTTCGAACGGGCGACGCAGGCTCAGCAGGATGCCGGCAATGTAGTTCTCGGCGATGTCCTTGAACGCGAAACCCAGGGCCAGACCCAGCACGCCGGCCGAGCCGAGCATCGCGCCGACCAGCGCGGTGGCATTGAGCAGGTCCAGCGCGATCAGGATGCCGATCAGCAGGATCACCGTGCGCACCGCGCGCCGGATCAGACCATCAAGATAGGGATTGCGCGTGCGCAGACGCAGCCAGTGCAGGCGTCGCGAAACAAAGCCGCCGATCCACGAGGCGATGAAGACGATCAGCGCGGCGGCGAGCAGCAATGGCAGGTTCGCGACCAGGCGCAGCACGCGCGCTTCGGCCTCGTCGTAGACCTGGTCGACACGGGTGCGCACATCCACGTCCTGGACGACCGCGACCGGCGCGGCTGCATTCGCGGCTGCGGCGTCAGGATCTGCCGGTGCGGTCCGCGCGGCAGCAGAGGGTGCCGCGGCCGGCGCGGCATGGGTCGGTGTGGCGAACGCACATGCCAGCACGGCGAGCAGTGCGCCCGCGAATACGGCGGTCAGGCGCGGTCGCGCAGGGTAAAGCGAAGCGGTGTCGGGCATGTGGCGGGCGGTCGTCGTGGGCTGAAGCGCGACGATAGTGCACTCACCACCACCAGGCGAATGCGAAGACCGCGAGCATCAGCACCGCGAGCGCGAGCTTGAGCGCCACGCCGATCGCGATGCCGATCCACGTGCCGACGCCGACGCGCGTCGCCTGGCCCAGGCCACCCGGCCGAAGATCGCGGCGGCTGATCAGTTCGCCGATCACGGCGCCGACGAAGGGGCCAGCGAACAGGCCCGGCAATCCGAAGAACAGACCAACGAAGGTGCCGACGATCGTGCCGACCAGTGCGAGCCGGCTCGCACCGACACGTTTCGCCCCGACCGCCGTCGCCCAGAAGTCGACCACGAACGACACCGCCGTCAGCACGCCCAGCGTGACCAGCGACCAGACGCCGATGCGCTCGAAGCCATCCGCCCACGCGGCGAGCAGCATGCCGGCGAACATCAAGGGCACGCCCGGCAATGCAGGCAGTACGACACCGGCCAGACCGACCAAAACGAGCAGTGCCGCGAGCACATAGAACAGGGCACTCAGGTCCACGTTGCAGCTCCTCGAAACGGCGTCGCAACCCGGTTCCGGCGGTCGCGAAAAGATGGGGTGAGCCCGGATTGCATTTTCATAAACAGCGGGGTACTTTGCGATCGCTGTGTTTGTCAAGGTCACCGTGAACCGTGACCCTGCGTGAAGTAGATTCGTGTTGGCTCGTCCCACCCGGTCCGCTGCATCGTCGCACCCGTGTTCTCCTTGCAACCAGCCGCCGCATCAGGCGTTCCATCGATCAACTATCGAAACGTTTCAGGGAGAGACTGCAGCATGGCAACTCGCGAAGAAGGCACCGTCAAGTGGTTCAACGACGCCAAGGGCTTCGGCTTCATCAGCCGCGAAAGTGGTGAAGACGTATTCGTGCATTTCCGCGCCATCCAGGGCACCGGCTTCAAGTCGTTGCAGGAAGGTCAGAAGGTTTCGTTCGAAGTGGTGCAGGGTCAGAAGGGTCTGCAGGCGGACGCTGTCAATCCGCTCTGATTCGGACGGATTCGAGCCAGAAAAAACCCGGCCTGCGCCGGGTTTTTTCTTGTCCGTGCGTGGCGCAGATCAGTAGGCGTAGGCCTGACCGTTCTGCACGCGCACATTCGAACCTTCGCGCAGTCCACCGACGTCGCTCTGCGACAGCACCGTCGTGCGGCCGTCCTGCATGCGGACGTGGACGTTGTAGTGTGCGCCGCCGCCCTCGGTGCGGTTCTGGATCGCGTTGCCGGCGACAGCACCACCGATCGCGCCAGCGCCGATCGCGACGTTGCGACGACCTTCGCTGTCGGTGTTGCGACGTGCGAGTTCCTTCGCGGCGACTGCACCGACAACGCCACCGATCAGTGGACCGGCGATATTGGGATTGCTGTTGCCGCGGACGGTTTCGATGCGTGTGACGGTGCCGCAGTCGTAGCAGTTCGCGGGACGGCCATAGCCGCTGTTGCCATAACCGCTGTTGCCGTAGCCGTTGCCGTATCCGGGCGAGGTCGCGCAGCCGGCGAGGGCGATGGATGCGGCCAGTGAGGCGGTTCCGATCAGACCAGTCTTCATGGGGCTAACCTCCGGTTGCTTGCGCAGGATTCTGTAGGGAGCGCGGGCTTGATCAACCCGACGGGGCAACGCTAGGCAGTTCCGCGTGAATGCCGCAGCAATTCCGACGCGTGAGCCGGAAACATGCAGCGCCCGTTCAGTCGAATCACGCCGTTGGCTTCAGCCGCGCATGTCTTGATGACAGGCGCCGCATGTCTCACCGATCGCGTCGATCGTTATGCGCAGGCTGGCGCAGTCCGCAGGCGGCGTCGCCAGCGCAGCGTCGAGGGTGCGACGCGCGTTGGCGGCGTGCGCGACGAAGCCGCGATGGTCACGCAGGTCGGGGAAGGCGGGTTCGAGATCGGTTGACAGGGCACGCATCGTTTGCAGATGAGGAAGGGCGTCACTGAGTGCGCAGCGGTTTGAATCCAGATCGCCCGACAGTTGCGCCATCTGCGCCCGGTAGAGCTGCATCAGCGCGGCGGGATACCGGTCCTGCCAGGTCTTGCGGGCATCGAAGGTGCGCAGCATCACCACGATCAGCACGACGCCGACCAGCAGGCCGATCGCGAACACCACCAGATAGCCTGCCGCCGAGGACGGCGAGCGGGGCGGCAGGGTGGCGGTCGGAGGTGTGGTGGACATCGCGGATTCCTGGCGGGGCGCTGGGCGGCGCGACCTTAGCACGCGGCCGTGCGCCGCCCGCCGCCGTTAAACTGTGCGCATGGACGAAGACGCACGCACACGATTTTCCGGCATCGAACGGCTGTACGGGCAGGGCAGCGTCACGCGCCTGCTGCAGCGGCATGTCGCGGTCGTCGGTTTGGGCGGTGTCGGCTCGTGGGTCGCCGAAGCGCTCGCGCGGACCGGGGTCGGCGCGCTGACACTGATCGATGCCGACGATATCTGCGTGTCCAACACCAATCGCCAGCTGCCAGCGCTCGCGGGGCAATACGGTCGCAACAAGGCCGAGGCGATGGCCGAGCGCTGCCTCGCGATCAATCCTTCGATGGAGCTGCACGCCGTGCAGGCCTTCGTGACGCCGACCAATCTGGAAGAAATGCTGGGCGGCGGGTTCGATCTCGTCATCGATGCCTGCGACAGCTTCCGCAGCAAGGTCGAACTGATCGCCTGGTGCCGTCGCCGCAAGTTGCCGGTGATCACCGTCGGCGCCGCCGGTGGTCGCATCGATCCGACCCTGGTCCGCGTGCGCGATCTGTCGCGCACCGAGCACGACGCGATGCTCGCGTTGATCCGCAAAAAGCTGCGCGCGGAGTTCAATTTTCCGAAGACGGCGAAACGCTACTTCGGCGTCTCGGCGATCTACTCGCTGGAGAACGTGCGCTATCCGCAGGCGGACGGCACGGTCTGTGGCATCCGCCCGCAGTTGGGCCCGGACGCGGCATTGAACCTCGATTGCGGCAGCGGGCTGGGCGCGGCGACGCATATCACCGGCGCCTTTGCGTTCGCGGCCGTGGGCCGCGCGATCGAGCTGCTGCTCAAGCCCTCGGCCGACGCTGCGGCCTGAGAAACTGTTCACGATCTGTCGCGAGCGCAGCCGGATGGCGCGTGGCGGAGCGCAGAAAGCGCAGTGTACGTGCGGGTACATGAGCATTTCGAGCACCGCACGCGCGCCATCCGGCAAGCGCAGCAAGATCGTGGACAGGTTCTGAGCGGGCGTTTCAGGCCGCTTCGATCCGGAACAGCGCCAGCGCATTGCGCGAGGTCTGCGCGGCGACTTCATCGGGCGTGATGCCGCGCAGCTGCGCCACCACGTCGCGGATACGTGTGAGTCGCGCGGGCTCGTTGCGCTGGCCGCGATGGTCGGCATCGGGCTGGTCGGGTGCGTCGGTCTCGAGCAGCAGTTGTTCAAGCGGCATGTCCGCGACCACGCGATGCAGACGCTTCGCGCGGTCATAGGTCAGCGGCCCGCCGAGTCCGATCAGAAATCCGATCTTCCACAGCTGCGCCGCCTGCTCCGGGCTGCCGCTGAAGCTGTGGACCACGCCGCGCAGGCCGTCGAAGCGGCGCAGCAGACCGATGGTCTCCTCCACCGCGCGTCGTGCATGCACGATCACCGGCAGGTCGTGCGCATGCGCGAGCCGCAACTGGCCTTCGAAGTAATGCAACTGCGCGTCGGCGTCGAGGCCTTCGACGAAATGATCGAGCCCGCACTCGCCGATCGCGACCGGCCGTTCGCGTTCGACCCATTCGGCGAGTGCGTCGAGATGCTCGGGCCGATGATGGGCGAGGAAAGTCGGATGCAGCCCGTAGGTCGCGTGCAGGCCGGCCGCGGCCGCGCAGACCTCACGCAGCTTCGGCCAGGCCTGCGCATGTGTCGCCGGGATCACCTGATGCGCAATCCCGGCCTGCCGCGCACGTTCGACGACGGCGTCGCGATCGGGATCGAACTCCGGTGCATCGAGATGGCAATGGCTGTCGACCAGCATCGCGGTGCTCAGGAACGACGCGCCTCGCCATCGAACGGCGGCCGCGGCGCGTCGTCGCCCGGCTTGGGCGTGCGCTTGCGTTTGGCCAGCACCACGGTCGCCAGGCCAAGCAGGACCTCGTCGATCAGGATGATCGGGTCGGGAATCAGCAGGTTCACGCCGAACAGCACGGCGGTCACCATGAAGATGCGCGGGTAGCTCAGCCGCGACAGCCAGGCGATGAGCGGGGCGGACAGTACTTTGCGCACGGCAGGCTCCAACGGCGGAATACAGAGGGCAGATGGACGCTAGCACGCCATTCCGCAACCCCGGTTTAGCGGGTCGTCAGCCTGGAGGGCCAATTTCCGGCGGCTGTTCAGCATCCGGATGCTGCAATCGGCACCAAGAACGAAACAGGCCGTCCAGGTCGAAAGGAGAGAGCGATGAAGAGCAACACGATCGCGATTGCATTGGCATCCCTGCTCGTGGGTGGCGTGGCCGTCGGTGCGTATCACAACAGCCGCGACGCGGCCGACCCGATCGCAGGTGCGGACGTCGCTGGCGCCATCGACGCGAAGACCGGCGAACCCGTCGGCGAAACACGCGCTGCGCTGGAGTACGCGGATGTCGTCGATGTCCGCCCGGTTACCGAGACCGGACAGCTCTACGCCACGGTGCTCGGCAGCGAGCCGATCCGCGAGACCATGACCAGCAACTCGCCGCGCGAAGTCTGCGAGGACGTCGTGGTGCAGGAGCGTCTGCCCGAGCGCGACGGCAACGTTGGCGGCACCGTCGTCGGTGCGCTGGTCGGTGGGCTGGTCGGCAACCAGATCGGCAGCGGCAACGGCCGCAAGCTGGCGACCGCAGCCGGCGCGACCGCCGGTGGCTTCGTCGGCAACCGCGTCGACCGCAACCACGTCGGTGGCCGCGTGACCGAACGCGTCGACCGCCAGTGCCGCACCGTGCAGGACTCCTCGCAGTCCTCTCGTGTGGTCGCCTACAACGTCAGCTACCGCAATCCGGACGGCACCACCGGTTCGATGCGCACCGACGCCAAGCCCGGCAACCGCATCCTGCTGGGCGACGAAGAGCGCACGGTCGGCTACGACGTGACCTACGTCTACGACGGCACCGAGCGCACGATCCGCATGGACGAGCGCCCGGAAGAGCGTCTGCCGGTGATCAACGGCCGCATCATGACGGCTGCACTCGACACGTCGGCCGATACGTCGTCGGCGGCCCGCCAGTAACGCCCCAGCGTCTGTTCGCATGACCCGAGGGGCCGGCCAATGCCGGCCCTTCGCATGTCCGGGGTCCGCCCGGCACGCGATCGTTGCCACCGATACAATCGGCCGATCACCCTCCGGGACGATCCGCCATGGCCCTGCATCCCTACGATCTGTACGACGTGCGTTCGCTGTTGTCCGACGAGGAGCGGGCGGTGCAGGACGCGGTGGCGCGTTTCACCGATGAGCGCGTGCTGCCGATCATCGGCGACTGCTTCGACCAGGCGCGCTTCCCGCACGAACTGGTGCCTGAAATGGCCAGCCTTGGCCTGCTCGGCGCGACACTCCCGGAAGAGTACGGCTGCGCCGGCCTCAACTCGGTCAGCTACGGCTTGATCTGCCAGGAACTGGAGCGCGGCGATTCGGGACTGCGCAGCTTCGCCAGCGTGCAGTCCTCGCTGTGCATGTATCCGATCTTCGCCTACGGCAGCGAGGAACAGCGCCGGCGCTGGTTGCCGGATATGGCCAAAGGTGAAGTCATCGGGTGCTTCGGGTTGACCGAAGCGCACGGCGGCTCGGATCCGGCGAACATGAAGACCCATGCGAAACGCGATGGCGACGACTGGGTGCTCAACGGCTCGAAGATGTGGATCACCAACGGCAATCTGGCCCACGTCGCGATCGTCTGGGCGCAGACCGATGACGGCATCCAGGGTTTTCTCGTCGAGCGGGAGTTCGCCGGCTTCACCGCGCAGGAAATCAAACACAAGATGAGCCTGCGTGCCTCGGTGACCAGCGCGTTGTACTTCGATGGCGTGCGCGTTCCGGAGGCGAACCGCCTGCCGAACGTCAAGGGATTGAAAGGCCCGCTGGGCTGTCTGACGCAGGCGCGTTACGGCATTACCTGGGGGCCGATCGGCGCCGCCATCGCCTGTCTCGACGAGGCGCTCAATTACTCCAAGGAACGCATCCTGTTCGAGCGCCCGGTCGCGGCGACGCAGAGCGCGCAGATCAAGATGGCCGACTGGGCGCGTCGCATCACCAGCGCGCAGCTGCTGTCGCTGCAGCTCGGACGCCTCAAGGACGCCGGCAACATGCAGCCCACGCAGGTGTCGCTGGCGAAGTGGAACAACTGCCGCATGGCGATCGACATCGCGCGCGAAGCGCGTGACCTGCTCGGCGGCGCCGGTATCACCACCGAACACAGCCCGATCCGCCACGCGCTCAATCTCGAGTCGGTGATTACCTACGAGGGCACCGAAACTGTGCATCAGCTGGTGGTCGGACGTGAGCTGACCGGCATCAACGCGTTTTGAACATGCGTACGATCCGCTCACGCACGTTCACCGCAGACAAGGCCTGGGATGCCTTGGATATCGCCGTGATCGAAGGCGCGAGCGTGAGGCTGCACTGGACCGACCAACCGTACAAATGGCATGTCAACGACGGCGAAGAGATCTTCGTGGTGCTGGATGGGCGCGTGGACATGCACTATCGCGACGATAGCGGGGAACATGTCGTCGCATTGGAAGCCGGTGACCTGTTCCACGCCGACGTAGGAGATGCCCACGTGGCACATCCGGTCGGTGCGGCGCGCATCCTCGTGATCGAAAGAGCCGGCAGTATTTGAAGGACCACCGACGATGCAAAACGCGCCTGCCCCTGTCCGCGAGACCGAACGGCTGATCCTGCGCCTGCCGCGGCTCGAGGATTGCGTGCGTTATGCGGAGCCTAGGGCCGACGAGGTGGCCTTGCGTTCTGTCGGCGGCCATCTGCCGCGTAGCGCGGCATGGCTTGAATACCTGCGGATGTCGGGCGCGTGGGCGGTGCAGGGCGTCGCGATGTTGTCCCTGATCGGGAAATCTAGCGGCCCGGTGCGCCTGCCGCCGCGGGCGCACGAGATCGCGGTTGAACTCCGTGGCCAAACCCGCGCGCAGTGGCAGGCGGCCGGGGCGACCCGCGCATGACCGCGGTCTACGGCTATTCGCCGTCCGGCAACTGCCACAAGGTGCGTCTGCTGCTCGAGCAGATGGACCGGCCGTATACGTGGATCGAGACCGACAGCAGTCGCGGCGAGACGCGTACGCCGGGTTACCTCGCGAAGAATCCGAACGGCCAGGTGCCGATGCTGGAACTCGATGACGGCCGCGTACTGGTCGAGTCGAACGCGATCCTGTGTTTTCTCGCCGCCGGCACGCCGCTGCTGCCGAGCGATCCTTGGCAGCACGCGCAGGCGCTGCGCTGGATGTTCTTCGAGCAGTACAGCCACGAGCCCGCGATCGCAGTCGCGCGTTTCATCCGCGGCTGGACCGAAGCCGACTCACCGCGCCGCGCGGAACTGCCTGCGCTGCAGGCGCGTGGCCATCGTGCGCTGGTGGTGATGGACGGGCATCTGTCTGCCGGCGCCGCGTGGTTTTCCGGCAACGCCTACGGCGTGGCCGATATCGCGCTGTTCGCTTACACGGCCGTCGCGCCTGACGGCGGCTTCGACCTGGCCCCGTATCCGGCGCTGCGCGACTGGCTCGCGCGCGTACGCGGCACGCCGGGTTTTATCGACATGCCGGCGCCCGCGCCGGTCAACGCCGCGAGGCTCGCGGCCACGGACTGAAGGTGACTCGATGTTTGCAGTCGTTCCCGATCCGATCCCGGCCCGCATGAAGGGCCTCAACCGCGCCGAGATCTGCGACGCGAATTTCCAGCAGTTCGTCCGCGAGTGGGACGGCCAGCGCGATGCCGTACCTGCCGATCACGAGATGATCGTCGACGGCAGCGCGCTGGATGCGCGAGGGTTTCGCGAACTGTTCGAGTCGCAGCTGATCAGTCGCCATCTCGATCTGATGGCGCGCGTGCTGCGGGTGCAGAACAAAGTCTTCTACACGATCGGTTCGAGCGGCCACGAAGGCAATGCGATGGTCGCGCGTGCCACGCGGCATACCGATCCGGCGTTCCTGCATTACCGCAGCGGCGGCTTCATGGCCGAGCGTTTCCGCAAGGTGCCGGGCATGGATCCGGTGATGGATTCGGCGCTGTCGTTCGCCGCGAGCGCGGACGATCCGGCCAGTGGCGGCCGGCACAAGGTCTGGGGCAGCAAGCCGCTGTGGGTCTTGCCGCAGACCTCGACGATCGCCTCGCACCTGCCCAAGGCGCTGGGCACCGCGATCGCGATCGAGCACGCGCGTCGCATCGGCCACGCGTTGCCGGTGCCGGTCGACAGCATTGTCGTGTGCTCGTTCGGCGATGCGTCGAGCAACCACGCGACCGCGCAGACCGCGTTCAACGCTGCCGCTTACAGCGCGTACCAGAAGCTGCCGGCGCCGGTGCTGTTCGTCTGCGAGGACAACGGCATCGGCATTTCGGTGAAGACGCCGGATGGCTGGATCGCGCGCAACTTCGCCCACCGGCCCGATCTCGACTATTTCGCTGCCGACGGACTGGATCTTGCTTCCGGTTACGGCGATGTCGAGCGCGCGGTCGCACACTGCCGACGCACGCGGCGGCCGACTTTCCTGCACTTGCGCACGACCCGGCTCATGGGCCACGCCGGCACCGATTTCGAGATCGAGTGGCGCGCGCTGGCAGAACTGTGCGCGGTCGAGGCCAGCGATCCCTTGCTGCGCAGCGCGGCAATCGCGCTCGAATCGGGACTGCTGTCGAAAAGCGAATTGCTGGAGCTCTACGAGGCCATGCGGGTGCGCTGTTTCGCCGCCGCGGAAGACGCCGACAGCCGTCCGCGCCTGACCCGGCTGGACGATGTGATGGCACCCCTCGCGCCGTACTCGCCGGAACAGGTCCACGTCGAGGCAACGCGCGTGCCCGATGCCGATGCGCGCATCGCGGTCTTCGGCAGCGAGGCTGCGTTGCCCGAACGCCAGCCGCCGAAGCATCTGGCGGTGCAGATCAACCAGGCGCTGCACGACCTGTTCGCGAAGTATCCCGAAGCGTTGCTGTTCGGCGAGGACGTCGCGCAGAAGGGCGGTGTCTATACCGTCACCAAGGGCCTGCAGAAGACCTTCGGCGGGCGGCGCGTGTTCAATACGCTGCTCGACGAAACGACGATTCTCGGTCTGGCCCAGGGTTTCGCGAATATGGGCATGCTCCCGCTGCCCGAAATCCAGTACCTCGCGTACTTCCACAATGCCGCTGACCAGATCCGCGGCGAGGCTGCGAGCCTGCAGTTCTTCAGCAACGGCCAGTACCGCAATCCGATGGTCGTGCGCATCGCGTCGCTGGGTTATCAGCGCGGTTTCGGTGGGCATTTCCACAACGATAATTCGATCGCGGCGCTGCGCGACATTCCCGGCATCGTCGTCGGCTGTCCCTCGCGCGGCGACGACGCGGCGACGATGCTGCGCACGCTCACCGCGATGGCCAAGGTCGATGGTCGCGTGTGCCTGTTCCTCGAGCCGATCGCGCTGTACATGGCCAAAGATATGTACGCGGCCGGCGACGGCGGCTGGTCGACGGCCTATCCGCCGCCGGACCAGGCGATGCCGTTCGGCGAAGCGCGTGTCTACGATGCAAACGCCACCGATCTGGTCGTGCTGACCTTCGGCAACGGCGTGCCGATGAGTCTGCGTGCAGCGCGCGCGATCCAAGCCGAGCGCGGCTGGAAGGTACGTGTGGTCGATCTGCGCTGGCTGCTGCCGCTCAACGAAGGCGAGATCGCCCGCCATGTCGGCGAATGCGCACGCGTGGTGGTGGTCGACGAGGGGCGTCGCAGCGCGGGCGTAGGCGAGGGCATCGTCACCGCGATCGCGGAGGCGGGTTTCGGCGACATGCCGCTGCGGCGCGTAGTGGGCGCCGATACGTTCACCCCGCTGGCGAGCGCGGCATTCCTGGTGATTCCGTCGCAGGCGGACATCGTCGCGGCGGCGCTGACGATGGTGTGAGGCGCTGTTGGCGCCGGGGACGCGTCTTGTCAGCCGATAGGAATAATGACGACATCTCCCTTTGGGAGAGGTCGACGCGCGCAGCGCGTCGGGTGAGGGAGGGCCGCTATAGGAGCATCTCCGAAAAGCGCCCTCATCCGCCCTCCGGGCACCTTCCCCCAGAGGGGGAAGGGCCATCACCGATCGACGTCGCGATCTGCGTCATTCCGCCAAGCGCACCCGCACTTCCACGCGCCGGTTCGGCGCCAGGCACGTAATCAGCGCCTGACCACGCTCGGATTTGCATTCGCTCACCGGCTCGACATCCCCGCGACCTACCGCGGTGATGCGGTCCGACGGCACGCCGTGTTCGACCAGATACCCGCGCACGGCTTCGGCGCGGCGGTTCGACAGGCGCAGGTTGCCTTGGCGGTTGCCGATGCGGTCGCTATGGCCGATGACGTGGACGACGTCGAGCGTGCGGCCCGACAGGCGGCCGGCGAGGGCATCGAGTGCAGCGCGTCCGGCCGGGCTGATGTCGCGGATGTCGGCCTTGCCGAACGCGAACAGGCCGTCGGCATCGAGTTGTTCGACGAACGCGGTCGGTTCGGGTGGCGGCGGTACCGCGGATTCCTGCACCGGCGCCGAGCTGGCGCACGCGGCGAGCACACACGTGACAACGGACGCGGCAAACGCCGCGGACAGCGAACTGTGTTTCATGACGACCCCTTGGATGGTTCCCCTGATCCATGTCGCCGCAGGCGATAACCCGTGCAGCGACGGCTTCGACATTCCCCTGGGCGCGTGCGCCCCCTGTCGCGGCCGAGCATAGCAGCCGGATCACGACAGTCGGATGGCGATCAGGGCGGGCCGGGAACGCCCGTGGGATCAGCGGGCGAAGCCGTCCAGCAGCGGTGTGTCGACGACATCGATCCCGCCGATCTGCAGCGGCGCGTCAGGCCGTTCGAGCGGCAGCACCGCCAGCGCGAGATCGCCGGCGATGGATACGACCTTGCCCAGCACCTGTTCGCCGGTCCGCACGTCTTCGCCAGCTGCGGCATCGGCTGCGCTGCGCAGAACGGCCAAGCCGCGTTTTGCCTGGCCGAGGAAGTGCGTGCGCGCGACGATTTCCTGTCCGGGATAGCAGCCCTTGGCGACGCTGAAGGCGCGCAAACGTTCGAGAGACAGCTGCTGCGGCGTCCACTGCTCGCGCTGGTCCACGTCGAGGCGGGGCAGGCCGTGGGCGATGTCGAACGCGCGCCAGCGCAGCTGCGCGTCGGCATCGTGTGCGATGTCGGTATCGACCTCACGCATCACCAGCGTGCGCGGTTCGGCGGGCGAGCCAAAGTCCAGTTCGATTCCGGCGGCATCGATTGCCGCGGTCGCGTTCTGCGCAATCGACGGTGGTGCGAACCGTCCCGTCGCATAAATGTCGCTGTGCACCTCGATCGAGACCTTGCTGCGGAAGACGTAGCGTCTCAGCGATGTCGCCAATGCGTCGACATCGGCATCGAGTACGACCAGATCGAGCCGTTCGGCGCTGTGCCGAAGCACGGCGAACAGGGCGATCACACGTCCCTTCGGGGTCAACCAACCGCTCCACTGCCACTGTCCGTCACCGAGCGTCGCGATATCGCTCATGAACTGCGCTTGCGCGAATGCGATGCAATCGCGTCCGCGAAGCGTCAACGATGCGATGTCCGGAAGCGCGAATGCAGCATCGGAAGTGGATTGCAGCTTGTCTGACATGCCCGTGGGAACTAAAATTGAACGAATGACCAATCCGGACATCATAGGCGAGGACACGGACACACCGTCGTCGTCGCCTGCGGAAATGCCTGTTCCGGCATCGCCGCCCGCAGAAGAGATCGGAGGCCGCAACGGTCTCGATCCCACGCGGTATGGCGACTGGGAAAAGAACGGTCGTTGCATCGATTTTTGATCCGTCACGTCGTGTCTGGCGGGCAGATCCGCAGTACCAGCCACGCGGCGAGACGCCGCCAGCGAGGAGAGCAGTACAACGATGGCACACCGTAACCGCCCCCTGTCACCGTTCATGCTCGGCACGCTCTATCGCCTGCAGATCACATCGGTGATGTCCCTGATGCACCGGGTCACCGGCATCATCGCCTCGGTCGGTGCATTCGGCCTCGCCTGGTGGTTGCTGGCGGTCGCCAAGGGCGGCGACGCCTACGTGAGCGCTTCGGCCTGCCTCGGTTCGCCGCTCGGCACGATCGCGCTCATCGCGTTCTCGTTCGCGCTGGTCTACCACCTGCTCAACGGCATCCGCCACCTGATGTGGGATGCGGGCATGGGCTTCGAACTGCCGGAGGTCTATCGCTCCGGGTACACCGTGATCACCCTGGCCGTCGTGTTGACCGCCGTGATCTGGTTCATTGCATTGCGGGGTGGCGCATGAGCGAGTCCAAGACGCCGGACCAGGCCGTGCAGCGGCCCGATTTCCGTACGCCCGTCGGTCGCGCACGCGGCCTGGGTTCGGGCAAGACCGGTACCGGTCATTTCTGGTGGCAGCGTGTCACCGCCGTGGCGCTGGTGCCGCTGGTCGCGTGGTTCATCGGCACCCTGGTGTCGCTGGCCGGCGCCGATCTCGTCACCGTGCAGACCGTCATCGCGCGTCCGTTCAACGCGATCGCCTTCGCGCTGTTCGCCATTGCGATGTTCTGGCACGCCAAGCTCGGCCTGCAGGTGGTGATCGAGGATTACATCCACCAGCGCGCGCTGGAGGTCAGCCTCCAGCTCCTCGTCACATTCGCCTGCGCCGCTGGCGCGCTCGCATCGCTGTACGCGATTGCGCGCATCGCACTGCTGGGCTGAGAACCACATGACCAACGCTTACAAGATCACCGAACACACCTACGACATGATCGTCGTTGGCGCCGGCGGCGCCGGCCTGCGCGCGACCTTCGGCCTGGCCCACAAGGGCCTGCAGACTGCATGTCTGACCAAAGTCTTCCCGACGCGCTCGCACACCGTCGCAGCGCAGGGCGGCATCTCTGCAGCCCTCGGCAACATGGGCGACGACGACTGGCGCTATCACTTCTACGACACGATCAAGGGCTCCGACTGGCTGGGCGACCAGGACGCCATCCAGTACATGTGCCGTGAGGCCATCCCCGCGATCATCGAGCTCGAGCACCAGGGCGTGCCGTTCTCGCGTACCGAAGAAGGCAAGATCTACCAGCGTCCGTTCGGCGGCATGACCACCGAATATGGCAAGGGCATCGCCCAGCGCACCTGCGCCGCGGCCGACCGCACCGGCCACGCGATCCTGCACACGCTCTACCAGCAGTCGCTGGCGCATGACGCGCGCTTCTTCATCGAGTACTTCGCGCTCGACCTGATCATGGACGAGGACGGCGCCTGCCGCGGCGTGCTCGCACTCGACATGGCCGAGGGCACGTTGCATCTGTTCCGCGCCCAGGGCGTGGTGCTGGCGACCGGTGGCTACGGCCGCGCGTACTTCTCCGCGACCTCCGCGCACACCTGCACCGGCGACGGTGGCGGCATGGCGCTGCGCGCCGGCCTGGGTCTGCAGGACATGGAGTTCGTGCAGTTCCACCCGACCGGTATCTACGGCGCGGGTTGTCTGATCACCGAAGGCGTGCGCGGCGAAGGCGGCATTCTGCGCAACGCCAGCGGCGAGCGCTTCATGGAGCGCTACGCACCGAACGCCAAGGATCTCGCCTCGCGTGACGTCGTCTCGCGTTCGATGACGATGGAAATCCTCGAAGGCCGCGGCGTCGGCGAGCACAAGGATCACATCCATCTGGATCTGACCCATCTCGACCCGAAGGAAATCCACGAGAAGCTGCCCGGCATCGCCGAGAGCGCGCGGATTTTCGCCGGCGTCGACGTCGAGAAGCAGCCGATCCCGGTGATTCCGACCGTGCACTACAACATGGGCGGCATTCCGACCAACTACCACGGCGAAGTCGTGCAGTTGAAGGACGGCAATCCGGATGCGGTGGTCCCGGGCCTGTACGCGATCGGCGAAGCTGCCTGCGTGTCGGTGCACGGCGCGAACCGTCTGGGCTCGAACTCGCTGCTCGATCTGGTGGTGTTCGGTCGCGCGGTGGCCAACCGCTGCGCCGAGACGCTCACGCCGGGCGCGCGCCACAAGCCGCTCGCCAAGGATGCCTGCGACAAGTCGCTGTCGAACCTCGACGCGCTGCGTCACGCCACTGGCGGCACGCCGACCTCGGTGATCCGCGACAACATGCAGCGCACGATGCAGAACGACGCTGCCGTGTTCCGCACCAGCAAAACGCTGGCCGAAGGCGTCGACAAGATCCGCGAGATCCATGCCTCGTTCGCCGACGTCAAGGTCAGCGACCGCTCGATGGTCTGGAACTCGGATCTGATCGAGACCATGGAACTGCAGAACCTGCTGGGCCAGGCGCTGGTCACCATCGTTTCGGCCGAGAACCGCAAGGAATCCCGCGGCGCGCATGCGCATGAGGACTTCCCGGACCGCGACGACGAGAACTGGCACAAGCACACCCTGTGCTGGGCCGACAATGCCGGCAACACGCAGATCGATTACCGCCCGGTGCACATGTACACGCTCGACGACGAAGTCGAAGTCGTGCCGCCGAAAGCACGCGTTTACTGAGCCGGGGAATCAAAATGGCAGAATTTTCGCTTCCGAAGAATTCCAAGGTGCAGCAGGGCCGGCATTTCCCGGCCACGGGCGCCACGCGTACGCGCACCTTCAAGGTCTATCGTTGGAATCCCGATGACGGTCGCAATCCGTCGACGGATACCTACGAGGTCGATCTCGACAAGTGCGGGCCGATGGTTCTCGACGCACTGATCAAGATCAAGAACGAGATCGATCCGACGCTGACCTTCCGCCGTTCGTGCCGCGAGGGCATCTGCGGTTCGTGCGCGATGAACATCGACGGCACGAACACGCTGGCCTGTACTCGCGCGATCGAGGACTGCAAGAAGGCCGAGGTGCCGATCTACCCGCTGCCGCACATGGAAGTGGTCAAGGATCTGGTGCCCGACCTGACCCACTTCTACGCGCAGTACGCGTCGATCCAGCCGTGGATCCGCACGCAGAGCGCGGCGCCGCCGGATCGCGAGCGTCTGCAGTCCAAGGAAGACCGCGCCAAGCTCGACGGTCTGTACGAGTGCATCCTGTGCGCCTGCTGCTCGACCAGCTGCCCGAGCTACTGGTGGAACGGTGAGCGGTATCTCGGCCCGGCCGTGCTGCTGCAGGCCTACCGCTGGATCATCGACAGCCGCGACGAAGACACCGGTGCGCGTCTGGACGATCTGGAAGATCCGTTCAAGCTCTATCGCTGCCACACGATCATGAACTGCGCCCGGACCTGCCCGAAGGGTCTGAACCCGGCCAAGGCGATCGGCGAGATCAAGCAGCTGATGCTGGCGCGTCGCGGCTGATCGGCAGGCGCCTGGTCGATGCGATGTATCGATCGGGCGTGAGGCGCCGCCAGTTTCTGTCGGAATACCTGTCCGTCATTCCGGCGAACGCCGGAATCCCGCGTCTTGGGCGTTCCCGGATACCGTTATCGCGAAGCAGAGACACTGGATTCCGGCGTTCGCCGGAATGACGGGCTCGAGCGTCGCCTGTCAGGGATCAGAAAACGCATGACCTACGACGACGCCACCGAACTCCGTCGCCTGCGCTGGCGCAGCCGGCGTGGCATGCGCGAGCTCGACCGCTTGTTCGAGCGCTGGCTCGACCGCTGCTGGGCGACATCCACCGAAGCCGAGCGCGAGGTTTTCCGACGGCTGCTGGATTGCGAGGACGATAGGCTCTGGAAGTGGTTCCTCGGCCATGAGCGTTCCGACGATGCGCAGCTCGACACCCTCGTCCAGTCGATCCGGCAGCTCTCGCCCGGCTGAGCCGTTGCCGCTGCGGCTGGCGTGGCGACCTTCGATCCTGCTGCAGGGTGCGCTCGCGGCGATCGGATTCTGTGCGTGCATCGCGCTGTGGTTGTCCGAACTGCCGATGATCGCCACCGTCTGCGCGATGCCATTGGTCGTCGCTGCGACCCTGCATCGCATCGCCCTTGAGCGACGTGCACCGGTGCGCGCACTCGTCATCGATGCCGCAGGTGCCGCCCACCTCGATGGCGTCGTCCTCGACACGCCGCAACTCGAATGGCGCGGCCCGCTGGCGATCCTGTGTTGGCGTGACGGTCGCCGCGTGCGTCGACTGCTGTGGTGGCCCGACACGCTGCCGCCCCCCGCGCGACGTGAACTCCGTCTGGCCGCTTCCGCGCTCGTGACGCGACCGACACCGGATTCGATGGCACCATAGCGGCGCCCCGGGCGGGCGGCGCACCGGCCCGGCGGCCGCGGACGCCGCGGCCCCCATGACCGGACGTCCATGCTCAGACCCATTCCTGCCGCCATCGGCCTGCGTTATCTCAGGGCCAAGCGGCGCAACGGCTTCATCTCCTTCATCTCGCTGGCCTCGATCCTCGGCATCGCCATCGGCGTGACCGTACTGATCACGACGCTCGCGGTGATGAGCGGCTTTCAGAAGGAAATCCGCGACCGCATGCTCGGCATGGTCGCGCACGCGACGATCAGCGCCGACGGCGACACGCTGTCGAACTGGCAACGCGCGGTCGATGTCGCGCGCGAGGATCCCCGCGTCGCCGGCGCCGCGCCCTACGTCGACACGCAGGCGCTGCTGCGCGGCCGTCGCAACGAGCCGGCTGCGGTGCGCGCGATCGTGCCCGAGGACGAAGCGCAGGTGTCCGACCTCACCACGTCGATGGTCATCGGCAAGCTCGAGGATCTGCAGCCGGGCACGTTCAACATCGTGCTCGGACGCGAACTCGCGCTGTGGCTCGGTGTCGGCGTCGGCGACAGCGTCATCGTGACCACGGATTTCCAGGTCACGCCAATGGGCGCGGTGCCGCAGCTCAAACGCTTCACTGTCAGCGGCATTTTCGAGGCCGGCTACCAGGATTTCGACCGGCGCCTCGCGGTGGTCAATCTCAGCGATGCGCAGCGGCTGTTGCGCATTGGCGACGGCGTCACCGGCGTGCGCCTGAAACTGCACGACATGGACCGCGCGCAGCAGGTCACGCGCGACCTCGTGCACAAGCTCGGCGGCGTGTACCGGGTGAGCGACTGGAGCATCGAGAACGCGAACATGTTCCGCGCGTTGAAACTCGAGAAGACGATGATCGGCATTCTGCTGTCGCTGATCATCGTCATGGGCTCGTTCAATCTCGTCGCGTCGCAGGTGAGCCTGGTGACCGACAAACAGGCCGACATCGCCATCCTGCGCACGCTGGGGCTCACGCCCGGCGGGGTCATGCAGGTGTTCATGGTGCAGGGCACGATGATCGGCGTGATCGGCACGATTCTCGGCATCACCGGCGGCCTGCTGCTGACCTTCAATCTCGAACACATCCTCGGTGCGATCGAACGCCTGTTCAGCGTCGTGCTGATGCCCGAGGACGTTTATTACGTGACCGGTCTGCCGATCGATCTGCAGGTCAGCGACGTGGTGATGATCGCCAGCGTCGCGTTGGTGATGGCCTTCGTCGCGACGATCTATCCGGCACTGCGCGCCGCGCGCACGGCTCCGGCGGAGGCGCTGCGCTATGAGTGACACGACCACGACTGCACCCGCCTCCGCGCCCGACACCGTCGTGCTCGCGGCCGAAGGCCTGGGCAAGACCTACGCCGAAGGCACGTTGAATACGCCGGTGTTCGACGGCCTGGATTTCGCGGTGCGCGCGGGCGAAACCGTCGCGATCCTCGGTGCGTCCGGCGCCGGCAAGAGCACGCTGCTGCATCTGCTCGGCGGGCTGGATACGCCGACGGCAGGCGAGGTGTACGTGTCCGGCCAGAAGATGAGCGCGCTGTCGAACGCGGCGCGCGGCACGCTGCGCAACCGCTCGCTGGGCTTCGTCTACCAGTTCCATCATCTGCTGCCCGAGTTCACGGCGCTTGAGAACGTGATGCTGCCGGCGCTGCTCAACGGTGCCAGCGATGCCGACGCCACGAAGCGGTCGCGCGATCTGCTGGAGACCGTCGGCCTCGGCCATCGACTCGCCCACAAGCCGGGCGAACTATCGGGTGGCGAGCGTCAGCGCGCTGCGGTCGCGCGTGCGCTGGTCAACAAGCCGGCCTGCGTGCTCGGTGACGAGCCGACCGGCAATCTCGACGAGCGCACTGCGGCCACGGTGTTCGAGCTGATGCTCGAACTCAACCGCGCGCAGCACACCAGCCTCGTGCTGGTGACGCATGACCGCCGACTCGCGCGCAAGCTCGACCGGGTCATGGAGCTGCATCAGGGCAAGCTGCGCGAGGTCGCGAAGGACGACGTCTGAGGTCGGGCGCAGCGGCTGCTGCGCCTGCAGGACCTATTCGCTCGGCTTCGCTGCTTCAGTCGGCCGCTGTGTCGCGGCCCGGCGCGACAGCACCGCTTCGCGGTGCGCGATGTACCCGTTCGCACCGAACACGATGCCGGCGCCGATCGCGGTCCACATGTCGATGACTTCGCCGAACAGCAGCCAGCCGAACAGCACGACGATCGGCAACTGCACGAAGCTGATCGGTTGCAGCGCGGATACTTCGCCCAGGCGCAGCGCCCGCGTCCACAGCCATTGGCCCAACGTGCCGAGCACGCCGGTCGCGATCAGCCACAGCCACACCGTCGGACTCGGCCAGACCCACTGGAACAGGGCCGGTATCAGCGACAGCGGCACCCACAGCAGGTAGGTGTAGAACACGATCGTGTCCGGCGGATCCAGCTTCGAGAGCTGCTTCATCTGGATCGCGACCAGCGCGGCGAGCAGCGCACCGACCACCGGCACCAGCATCGCGGCGGTGAACGCCACGCCCGGTCGCAGGATCACCAGCACGCCGAGAAAACCGGCGGACACCGCCATCCAGCGCCGGACACGTACAATCTCGCCGAGCCAGATCACCGCTGCGATCGTCGCGAACAGCGGCGCCGCATACGACAGCGAGATCGCCTGCGACAACGGCAGATGGCCGATCGCCCAGAACGCGCACAGCATCGAGCCGAGACCGACCACGGTGCGGATCACATAGCGGCCCAGATTGCGCGTGCGCGGCAGGCCGGCGCCGCTGCGCAGGATGATCGTCAGCAGGGCGAGCAGGCCGAAGAAGTTGCGGAAGAACGCGACCTCGGTGGTCGGAACGGTCGCCGATGCGTAGCGGATCGCGATCGCCATCAGCGCGAAGGCCGAGGTGCTGCCGAGCATCAGCAACGCGGCCTGCCCCTGCACGGTCGCGGGTCGCCAGCGGAGCAGGGCGCGCGCGCTCACCACGCCGCGCCGACGATTTTCGGTTCGGGTTCCAGCGCCACGCCGAAGCGCATCTGCACCGAGGCCGCGATGCGTCGCGCCAGCCCCAGCAGTTCTGTGCCCTGTGCGTTGCCGTGATTGACCAGCACCAGCGCGTGGCCGGGCGCCACACCGGCGTCGCCATCGCGATGGCCCTTCCAGCCGCAGCGATCGATCAGCCACGCGGCCGAAAGTTTGCGCAGGCCTTCGTCGACTGCGAACACCGGAATGCCCGCATGCGCGGCGACCAGTGCGGCGGCCTGCGCGGCCGGCACGATCGGATTCTTGAAGAAGCTGCCGGCGTTGCCGATCACCGCAGGGTCCGGCAACTTGCTGCGTCGGATGTCGATGACGGCCTCGGCGACGTCGAGCGGGCGCGGCGCGGTGATGCCGCGCGCGGCCAGTACATCGCGCAGGCCCGCGTAATCGAGCACCGGTTCGGCGAAGCGGTGCAGGGCGAACTCGACGGCGGTGACGATCCAGCGATCCGGCAGTTGCTTGAAGATGCTGTCGCGATAGCCGAAGCGACAGGCATCGCGATCGAGCCGCACGAAGTTGCGCGTGTCCTGGTCGAAGGCCTCGACCGCGACCACATGCTCACCGACCTCGACGCCGTACGCGCCGATGTTCTGGATCGGCGCGGCGCCGACCGTGCCCGGAATCAGCGCCAGGTTCTCCATGCCGCCGAGCTCCTGCGCCAGCGTCCACAGCACGAAGCCGTGCCAGTCGGCGCCGGCAGCAGCGCGAACGACGACGCGCTCGCCATCGTCGGAGACCACGCTGCGTCGCGCATCGATGATCGCGAGCGCATCTATGGCATCGCCCGCGAACAGCAGATTGCTGCCGCCGCCGATGACCAGCGGGCGCATATCGCCGTCGAGCGCGGCCAGCGCCTGCGGCACGGCCGCGGCATCGAGCACCTCGATCAGCCGGCGCGCATGCGCGGCCACGCCGAAGGTGTTGCGCGGGCCCAGATCGGCCGGCTGCAGCAGACGGAAGGAGTCGGACATTGCTGTGATCAGAGGCTGGGCAGGTTGCCGCGGCTCGGGGCTTCGCGACGTCGGCGGATCGCTTCGACGCAGTCGCCGATCAGCGCCGGGCCGCGATAGATCAGACCCGAATACACCTGCACCAGCGCCGCACCGGCGGCCATCTTCTTGACCGCATCGGCGCCCGACAGGATACCGCCCACGCCGACCAGCGGAATCTCGCTGGCGAGGCGCGTGCGCATCATCCGCAGCACGGTGGTCGCCTTGTTCATCAGCGGCTCGCCGGACAGCCCGCCGGCCTCGTCGGCGCGGCGGTCGTCCTGCACGCTGATGCGCGAGATCGTGGTGTTGGTGGCGATGACGCCGTCGACATGCAGATCCGACAGCACCCGGGCCGCGGCCTCGATGTCGTCGTCGCTCAGATCGGGCGCCACCTTGACCAGCAGCGGCACGCGCTTGCCGTGTTGCGAGGCCAGGCGCTCCTGCGCGTCGCGCAGTGTGCCGATCAGCCGGCGCAGTGCCTGCTCTTCCTGCAGTTCGCGCAGGCCGGCCGTGTTGGGCGAGGAGATATTGACGGTGATGTAGTCCGCCAGCGGATACACACGCTCGAGGCAGAACAGATAGTCGTCGGCCGCCGATTCGTTCGGCGTGTCCTTGTTCTTGCCGATGTTGATGCCGAGGATGCCGGCGCGCTTCGCGCGGTTCACGTTGGCGACCAGCGCATCGACGCCCTGGTTGTTGAACCCCAGACGGTTGATCAGCGCGCGGTGGCGCGGCAACCGGAACATGCGCGGTTTCGGATTGCCGTCCTGCGGCTTCGGCGTGATCGTGCCGATTTCGACGAAACCGAAACCCAGCGCGAACAGTGCATCGATGTGATCGCCGTTCTTGTCGAGCCCGGCGGCGAGACCGACCGGATTCGGGAACTGCAGACCGAAGGCTTCGGTGGGCAGCGGTTGCGGCGGTGTCGCGATCAGCGACGACAGGCCCACGCGATGCAGCGCGTCCATCGCCGTCAGGGTGAGCCCGTGCGCGCGCTCGGGGTCGAGCCGGAACAGCAGCGGACGGGCGCTTGCGTACATCAGGACGCCGCCGCGATGAAGGCCAGCAGGCCGCCGAAGAACAGGAAGATGAAAAGGAACCCGACGACCGCCATCGCGACCATCAGATAACCGAGCACCAGACCCGCGACCGCGAGGCCATCGCCTTCGAGCGCTTCCGGGCGACGGCGGATTTCGCCGCGGGCCAGATGCCCGGTGACGATCGCCACGACGCTGCCGATGACCGGCAGCAGCGACCAGCCGAGCAGGCCCGCAACGAGACTGACGATCGCCATCGCACTGGTCTGGCGGAAGGCGACGGGAGCATTCATGCGTGTGGACCTCGTACCGGATCGGACACAGGCGAAGCAGACACGCGGTTGCGCGTCGCGGCGGGCATGCAGGCCGGAATTCGCGGCGCCATCGGCGGCGGTCCAGGGAAAGCGGGGGAAGACACGATTATTCAGACACTAGGGCGTCGCGCGCAAGCACACAGGCGCCGCGGATCGAATCCGCGACGCCCGTGATCGACCTCAGAGGTCGAACTTGATGCCCTGGGCGAGCGGCATGGAGTCGGAGTAGTTGATCGTGTTGGTCTGGCGGCGCATATAGGCGCGCCACGCGTCCGAACCCGATTCGCGACCACCGCCGGTTTCCTTCTCGCCACCGAAGGCGCCGCCGATTTCCGCGCCGCTGGTGCCGATGTTGACGTTGGCGATGCCGCAATCCGAACCCCAGGCGGCGAGGAACTGCTCGGACGCGCGCAGGTCGGTGGTGAACAGCGACGACGACAGGCCCTGTGGCACGTCGTTCTGCAGGTCGATCGCTTCTTCCAGATCGCTGTACTTCATCACGTAGAGGATCGGGGCGAAGGTTTCGGTCTGCACAACCTCGGCATCGTTGGTCAGACCGCTGATCAGCGCCGGCAGCACGAAATTGCCCTTGCGGTCGTCCAGCGCGCGGCCGCCGCTCTCGATCGTGCCGCCGCTGGCCTTGGCCTTGGCGACCGCATCGAGATACGCCTGCACACCATCACGGCTGTTGAGCGGGCCCATCAGGTTGGCGGCGTCGGTCGGATCGCCGATCTTCTTCTCGACCTGGCCGTAGGCGGTCTTCAGCTTGGTCAGCACGTCGTCATAGATCGACTCATGCACGAACAGGCGGCGCGTCGTCGTGCAGCGCTGGCCGGCCGTGCCGACGGCGCCGAACACGATCGCCGGGATCGCCAGCTTCAGGTCGGCGGTCGGGTCGACGATGATCGCGTTGTTGCCGCCCAGTTCCAGCAGCGAGCGACCCATGCGCTTGGCGACGCGCTCACCGACCTGGCGGCCGATCTTGGTCGAACCGGTGAAGCTGACCAGCGCGACGCGCTTGTCGTCGACGAAGGCCTGCGCGAGATCGCTGCCGGCATCGTTGAACAGGAAGAAGATGTCCGGGAAGCCGGCCTTGTTCAGCGCCTCGTTGCAGATCTTCATCGACGCGATGGCGGAGAGCGGCGTCTTCGGCGACGGCTTCCAGATCGAGATGTTGCCGCAGACCGCCGCGACCAGCGCATTCCAGGCCCACACCGCGACCGGGAAGTTGAACGCGCTGATGATGCCGACCACGCCCATCGGGTGCCACTGCTCGTACATGCGGTGGCCGGGACGCTCGGAGTGCATCGTCAGGCCGTAGAGCTGGCGCGACAGGCCGACGGCGAATTCGCCGATGTCGATCATTTCCTGGACTTCGCCGTCGCCTTCCGGCTTCGACTTGCCCATTTCCAGCGCGACCAGCGAACCCAACGCGTCCTTGTGCGTGCGCAGTGCGTCGGCGCACAGGCGCACGGCTTCGCCGCGGCGCGGGGCGGGGGTCTTGCGCCAGATCTTGAACGCCGCCTGGGCGCGCTCGACGATCAGGTCATAGTCGGCCTGCGAGCTGGCCTGCACGCGGGCGAGTACTTCGCCATCGGTCGGGTTGACGGGTTCGATGACACCGGCATCGCGGGTCTTCGACCACTCGCCGTTGCCCAGATAGGTGCCCGATTCGGTGCCGGACAGGCCGAGCGCGGTGAGGACGGAATGGGTCATGGACAGAACTCCTTGTGAGCGGACGCCGCCGATGTGGCCATCGACGGACGTACGGTGGGAAGCGGCGCGACGCGGCGCAAGGCCGGCGGGGGAAGTCGCGGTTGGTGACCCCGGCCCGATTCGAACGGGCGACCTTCCCCTTAGGAGGGGGACGCTCTATCCAGCTGAGCTACGGGGCCGTGAAGCCGTACAGGATACCGGACTGCCCTAGCGCCACGAAACCGCGGCGCCGGCCGGGACAGCGACGGCGAGCGTCAGCAGGGGCCGGTGGCCAGTTCCACGCAGTCGCGGCCGTTGGCCTTGGCGGCGTACAGCGCACGGTCCGCGCTGCCGAGGGCATCGTCGACGCCGATCGCCGATGCCGGATCGACCACGTGCACACCGAGGCTCGCGGTGACCCGGATACGCATATCCCCACTGGCGAAGGGCTCATCGCCGAGCGCATGACGGATCGCTTCGGCGATGGCGCCGGCGGCGGCCAGATCGCAGCCGGGAATCGCAGCCACGAATTCCTCGCCGCCGAAGCGGGCGAGCAGGGCGTCGTGCGGGCGCAGGATGCGGCCGATGCGACGCGCGGACCAGCGCAGGCAGTCGTCGCCGGCGAGATGGCCGTGGCGGTCGTTGATCGACTTGAAGTGATCGAGGTCGATCATCAGCACCGCGAGCGGCGTGCCGGTCTGTTTCGCCTGCTGGGCGAGATCGCGGAAGGCCTCGTGGAACCAGGTGCGGTTGTAGAGCCCGGTCAGGCCGTCGCGCCGGCTCGAATCGCGCAGTCGCGCGTGTGCCTCTTCCAGCTGCAGCAGGGTGCTGCGCACTTCCTGGGTGCGCTGGGCGACCTTGCGTTCGAGTTTCTGGTTGGCCTCGGCGGTAATGCGCAGGTTCTCGTGGCGCAGCGCCGCGTAGCGATGGCCCAGCGCGATCGACAGCAGCAGCATCTCCAGCGCAGAACCGATCTGCACGCCGTACTCGGTGGCGAAATTCTTCGGCAGCAGGCCGAACGCCAGCAGGGTGAACACCGCGGTGCCGAGCAGGAACATCGACCACGCGAGCAGCAGCAACCACGCCGGCGCATAGCCGCGACGCAGCACGACGATCGTCGCGATGACGATGCCGACCACGCCCAGCAGCACCGCGCGCGAGGCGACGGGCGTCGAGATGCGCAGCGGCAGCCAGATCGAGGCGATGCCGAACAGCACGAAGAACGCCATCAGCGCGAGCAGCAGCACGTTGCCACGTGGCCAGCGCCGCGGCAGTTCGAGGAAGGTGCGTGAGAACTGCAGCATCGCGATCAGGGCCAGGCAGATCGAGATCGGCACCATGTGGTCCGCCATCCACGACGAGCCTGGCCACAGGTATTCGAAGCCCAGGCCGTTGAGCGTGAACAGCACCAGGCCGAATGCGGTGACGTGGCACAGATACCAGAAGTAACTTGCGTCGCGCAGCGACAGCCACAGCACCAGGTTGTAGAAGAACAGCGCCAGCATGATCCCGTAGTACAGGCCGATCGCCAGTTGCGCGTCGCGCGAGACTTCGGTGAACGCCTTCGGCGTGTAGAGCTGCAACGGCACCTGCATCGAACTCTGGCTGCGCACGCGCACCAGCAGATCGACCGGCTCGCCCAGCGGCAGTTCGAAGCTGAAATTCGGGTGCCGGTAACGCACGCTGCGCGAGGCGAACGGGCGGTGGTCGCCGCCGGCGAAGTGCAGCACGCGACCGTCGGCATACCGCACATGCAGATCGACTTCGTCGCTGAGCGGATACTCCTGGACCAGCATCCAGCGCGGTTCGTGCGGCTCGTGGTTGACCACGCGCGCATGGAACCAGAACGTGCCGCGCTGGAACCCGAATGCATCGGCGCCACCGGGCAGCGGGGCCATGCCGTCCGCGTCGACGCGGCGCCAGGCGGCGGCGAGATCGTCGACGTCTTCGCGGTCGTGGTAGTGGCCGAGCTGCGGCGCCAGCACGAAACGCTCGGTGCCGGGCTCGAGTACGACGTCCGCGCGTTCCAGCGCCGGTGCCAGCAGCGGACAGCACAGACACGCCAGCAGCAGCCAGCATCGCCACGCCTGCACTGTCCTGCCGATCAGCGTCATCCCTTCGCCCCCGTGTTCCATGCATCTCCGCATCGGCCGCATCCATGGCCTCCGAACGCGGGAAGCGTAGACCAGCGGCCGGCCGAAAGCATCCGGCGGCATAATCCGGCGATTCCCTGCAACACAGGTGCTGCCGATGTCGCCCATTCACCGTCGCCCGTTGCTGCCGGTCGCGCTCGTATCCCTGATCCTGTCGGCGGGCGCCGCGTCCGCCTGCGATGCGGGGCGCGTGGTCGGCACGCAGGTCGATGGCGCCAGCGCAGGCATTGCGGGCGTCCGTGTGTCGGATGGCCGCCGCATCGTCGAAACCGGTGCGGATGGACGGTTCGAGGGTCTCTCCGGTCGCGATGCGCCGGTGTTCGTGATCAAGCCTGCTGGCTGGACGCTGCCGCGCGAGGGCGCGAATCCCGCGTTCTGGCGCGCGGCCGGCAGCCGTGGCGATGCCTGCACGTTCACGCTGCAGGCGGGGGAAGCGGCAGGCACGCTCGATGTCGCGGTGTTCGCCGATCCGCAGACCGGCACCGCAGACGAGGTGGGCTACTACGACCGCGCCGTGGTCGAGGCTGCGCGCGCCGTCGGCCCGTTCGGGCTGGGCCTGATGCTCGGCGACGTCACCAATGACGAACCCGCGCTATATCCGCTGATCGATCGTGCGACCGCGCGCCTCGACACGCCGTGGCTGCATGCGCCGGGCAATCACGATCTGGATTTCGACGCGACGGACGATGCGGGTTCGACAGCCTCGTTCCGCGCCGCGTACGGCCCGGAGACCTACGCCTGGGAAACGCCGCAGGCGAACGTGCTCGTGCTCGACAACGTGATCTACCAGCCGGGCGCGCGTCCGGCCTACGTCGGCGGTCTGCGCGAAGACCAGTTCGCATTCGTCGAGGCGTATCTTGCCGCGGTGCCGGTCGATCGCCTGCTGGTGGTCGCCGCGCATGTGCCGTGGTTCGACACCGCATCCGCCGGCGCACCCGAGACGATGCGCAGCGCGGATCGCGCGCGGCTGTTCGCGGCGCTGCAACGGCATCCGCGCGTACTGCTGCTCACCGGTCATCGTCACACCCAGCAGCATGTGTGGCACGACGCGGCAACCGGCTGGCACGGCGAGAGGCCGCTGCACGAATACAACGTCGGCGCGGTCAGCGGCGCGTTTTGGAGCGGCGCCCCCGATGCCGACGGAGTTCCCGACGCGACCATGGCCGACGGCACGCCGAACGGCTTTGCGACACTGCACATCGAAGCCGATGGCGCCTATCGCCTCGCCTGGCATCCGGCGCGCACGTCCGACGATCCGGCGACCACGCAGGCGATGGGCCTGCATGCGCCGCGCGTACTGCGGCAGGGCGCGTATCCGGCCTGGGGCGTCTACGCCAACGTCTACATGGGCCAGGCCGACACGCGCGTCGAGTTCCGCGTCGGCGATGGCGCGTGGGTGCCGATGCGTCGTGTCGAGCGCGCCGATCCGCGCCTGCTGCTGGAGAACGCACGCGACGATCTCGCCGATGCGCTGCGCGGCCTGGACCGTTCGCCCGAAGCGACGCCGTCGATGCATCTGTGGCGTGGCGCGCTGCCGACCGATCGCGCGGTCGGCGAACACGTCGTCGAAGTGCGCGTGTTCGACGCCTGGCAGGGCGAACAGCGTGCGCGCACCACGTATCGCCTCGACCGTTTCGAAAGCGCTGGTTCCAGACCATGAGTGCGGCACCGCCCGACGGTCTGCCGGTGCAGGCATTTGCCGACGAGGCGGCGTGGGAAGCGTGGTTGCTCGCGCACGCGGATGCCGCGGGGGTGTGGTTGAAGATCGCCAAGCAGGGCAATGCGACGCCGTCGCTGACTTATGCGCAGGCGCTCGATGTCGCGTTGTGCCACGGCTGGATCGACGGCCAGAAACGCGGCTTCGACGACACGTGGTTCCTGCAGCGCTTCACGCCGCGCCGCGCACGCAGTCTCTGGTCTGAGCGCAACGTCGCGCATGTCGGACGTCTGCACGCGGCCGGGCGCATCGGCCCGGCCGGGCAACGCGAAATCGATGCGGCGAAGGCGGATGGTCGCTGGGACGCCGCTTATGCCGGCGCAGCGTCGATGGCGGCACCGGACGAACTACAGGCAGCGCTCGCGGCGACGCCCGGCGCGCAGGCCGCATTCGACGCCCTCGACCGGACCAATCGCTATGCGGTGTGCTTCCGGGTCGCGACGTTGAAGACTGCGGCCGGACGCGTGCGCCGGGCGCAGGCACTGGCGGACATGCTCGCGCGTGGCGAGCGTCTGCACGGCTGATCCGCCGGATCGCAAGCAGCGAAAAAAAAAGTCGCCTTGAGGGGTTTTTCACGTCGCGACGCGGCGGCCCAGCGAGTGGCTGCCATGGATGGCAGCCACAAAAAAACCGCACTTGGCGGGTTCTTCGGAGATGACCGGCTGGCGCGCGAAGGCTGGCGGGCGGGTCGTGCGCGTCGCTTGCTGGCGATGGCTGGCGTGCGGCGCGGTGCGATTCTATCGACGCACCGCAGGGTCATGACGAAACGAGAATCACTCTCGGCAGGGCGGTTCTTCGCGGATTGATTCGGACGTCAGCGCGCGCTTGCCCGTGGTGGCGCGTTGCCGGGGCAGTCCCATCTCGCGCCAGCGCATTCCTACCGGCAGAAATTGCGCTTGAAGTCGGCTCTGCATGGCTCTGGTACTTTTGCTCAGGGCGCGATCGGGTACGGGTACACCGCAGGTGGCGGCTCTGCCGGCAGCGTGGCCTGCCAGCGCGACAACGTTTCGCCGATGCGCGCGCCGGCGGCGATCTGCGGACCGGAGCGTTCGTAGCCGAGCTTGCGTTCGCGCTGCTTGATCGCGCGTGCCGCCGAGCGATAGGCGTTCGCGAAATCGCGATCGGCGTTGAGGCCGTCGAGCAGCCAGGCGTGCCCGAAGAACGTGATCGTCGATTCGCTGCCGCAACCGAACGACGGCCGATCGGGACGCGCCGCGGTCAGCACCAGCGTGTCGGGATCCTTGAGCGCGGGCACGAAGCCGCCGGAGTAACAGGCCGAGATCACGACCACGCGATTCACGATGCCGGAGGCGTCGAGCGCCGCGCGCAGCGCATCGGGCGTGATCGTGTCCTCGCTGCCGTCGGGCAGCGCCAGGCCGAGCGCGTGATCGGGTGAGCCGTGCATCGTCAGATACAGGAGCAGCACGTCCCGCTCGCGGTCCATGTGTGCGCCCAACGCGGCAAGCGCATGCTGCAGGTTCGACTCGGTCGCAAGCGGCGTGCCTGCGCCCTTGAGACTGTCGATGTGGTTGACCAGCGCGAGTGCACGCGCATCTGCGCCGAGACGCGGCGCCACCCGTTCGGCGAGAAAACGCACCTCGTTGCGGAACACGTCCTCTGCGGCATCGCCGGCGACCCCGACGACGTACAGCGCCGGCGCATCGCCTGCGCCGTACGGCATCGCCGCGACCGCGGCATCGATCAGCGCCTGGTCGCGCGTCGCCAGCGGTTCGGTCGCCTGCAGCGGCGCGCAGACAAGCAGGCACAGCAAAGCCGTCGTCTGTATCCAGTGTCGAAGCATGTGCCGACCGGACGCCGGCCGCATGTCAGCGGATCGCGTCGATCTGGTCGAACGTGGTCACGCGCGTATGACCATTCGCGGCAGTCGCGTCGCGCGGCTGCGGATAATCGTCGAGTCGGTCGATCAGCACCGTGCGCATGCCGGCATCACGCGCGGCGTCGAGTTCCTCGACCACGTCCGACAGGAACAGGATTTCCGCCGGCGCCGCGTCGAGCGCATCGGCGATGCGCGCATAGCTCTCGGCCTCGCGCTTGCCACCGACCTCGGTGTCGAACCAGTTCGACACCAGCCCGGTGAGATCGCCCGCGTCGCTATGGCCGAAGAACAACTTCTGCGCCGGCACCGAGCCCGAGGAATACACCGCCAGCGTTTCGCCATCCGCATGCCAGCGCCGCAGCGCTTCGGCGGCGTCGGGATAGATGTGCGCGGTGAAATCGGTGTCTTGGTAACCCGCCGACCAGATCATGCCCTGCAGCGCCTTGAGCGCGGTGTGCTTGCGGTCGGCGTCGATCCAGCCCTGCAGCGTCTCTACAATCACCTTGTCGTCGCAGATCGCACCGTGTTCGGTCGCGACCAAGTCGAGCCAGCGGCGCACTTCGGGATCATCGCGATGCGCAGCGACGAAGCCGGGCAGGGCGCGGCGCGCATAGGGAAACAGCACGTCCTTGACGAACGAGATGCTGCTGGTGGTGCCTTCGATGTCGGTCAGGATCATCCGCGCGTCAGCCGGTGGTCGGGGCGTTGAAGTGTAAGGCGTCGGGTGTCCGGTCGCTTGGGCCGTAGTGACCGAGAACCGAAACGTAATGAACCGGTGACTTCTGAAAGGCTTTTTATCTGGCAACGAACGAAGCGAGCATTGCGACGAAGCCCAGCGCGAACATGATCAAAAGCGTTGCCGCTCCAGCTGCGATGGACTTGCCCCAACCTCTCGACCCCGCGCTCGCGATGATCACTGTCAGCACGAGACCTGCCGAGTAAACCCAATAGGCGTAAATGACGAAAGCATCGAATAGGACGACGCATGTCGCAGCGGCAGCCATGCCGGCGATCGACGCAGGTAGAAGCCGGCGGTGAAGGATATCGGTGCGATCTTTCAGTTGGCAAAACGCCACGACATGGCCCAGAGCAAGGCCCAGCAGCAAGCAAGCCACGCTGAGTATCGCGTCGCTCGAGGTCGTGTATGCCGTGAATCCTTGCATCAATCGATACGCCTTAGCAGCTTCGAAAAGTACTCGCTTGGACAGGGCGCGTCATCGGAAAGCACGATCTTTCCGGCGCCTTCGACAACGGTCAGGGTCGTCCACACGAAGCCGGTGGTCGGGGCGTTGAAGTGAAAGGCGTCGGGTGGCCGGCTGGTTTGCATGGCGGTTCGGTCTAAAAACTCAGCTGGTCCGAGCAGCACGTCTGCCATCACTCCGTCGGGCAACACGCGACGCACTTGAAACCCGTCATTCCCGCGCAGGCGGGAATCCAGCGCCTTTGCGTTCAATGAGTGGAAAGCGCACTCGATCCGTGCGTTCGTAGCACACCCTGTCTAGAACTGAGGCCAAGGCAGCCGCCGTTTGCGCGAAAGGCACTGGATTCCCGCCTGCGCGGGAATGACGGTTGATAGTGAGCTGAGATTCCGCACCGCTCGTGCGCCAACGCACTTGCAGTCAGATTGCCGGAATAATCCTCAGCGCGAACCCGGCTCGTACCGCGGAAACTTCTGCGCGATGTCCGAGCCGGTGAAGTGCCCGATCCAGCCGTCCGGTTGTTCGAAGAAGCGGATCGCGACGAAGCGCGGTTCGCTGCCCATGTCGAACCAGTGGGTCACGCCGTCGGGCACGCCGATCAGATCGTCCTTGACGCATTCGATCTCGTAGACCTTGCCGTCGACGTGCAGGGTGAACAGGCCCGAGCCGTCGACGAAGAAGCGCACCTCGTCTTCCTTGTGGAAGTGTTCGTCGAGGAATTTGGCGCGCAGTTCTTCGCGCTTCGGGTTGTCGGGCGCGATGCTGATCACGTCGACCGACTTGAAGCCGCGCTCGGCGCTGATGCGGTCGATGTCGGCCTTGTACGCGGCGATGACCTCGTCCTGCGAGGCGCCGGCGCCCACCGGCTGGGCGGCCTGCCAGCGTTCGAACGTGACGCCGATCGTCTGCAGTTCGCGGGCGATCGCGTCGCCGTCGCGGCTGTCGAACAGCGGCGTGTCGGGGGCGGTGGCATCGAAAATGCGGAGGCGGCTCATGGCGGTCTGGCTCGGCGCGTGGCGGGCCGTCCAGCCTAGCAAAGCCGCATGTCCGCAACGTTGACCGCGGCGGAACGCCGTCGTTCCACCGCTGGTGACGCCGGGGGCGTCAGTGCTGCGCGCGCAGGCGGCGCAGTTCTAGTTCGCAGTGCAGCAGGAACTCGAAGGCTTCCAGATGGCGGCGCGCTTCTGCCATGTCGCGGCCCCAGGCGTAGAGGCCGTGGCCGTCGATCAGATAGCCCCACATCGGACCGGCGTCGAGCAGCGACTCGACCTGCGCCGACAGCACCTGCATGTCCTGACTGTTGGGCAGCACGGGCACGTGGACCGCCATCTCGTGCGTGCTGTTGCCGGCGAACGCCTTCAGCAGTTCGTAGCCTTCCAGACGTACGTGGCCCGCGTCGGCAAACAGGCGCGAGGCGATGGTCTGGGTCGGCGAATGCGTGTGCAGGATGCAGCCGATCTCCGGGAACCGGCGATACAGCTGCGTGTGCAGCAGGGTTTCGGCCGACGGGCGGTGGTCGCTGCCGACGGCGAGACCATTGAAGTCGACGACCATGATGTCGTCTTCCTTCAGCTTGCCCTTGTCGCGGCCGGAGACCGTGATCGCCGCGTGGCGGTCATCGAGGCGGCGCGAAAAGTTGCTGCTGGTGGCGGGCGTCCAGCCGGACTGGGCGAGTTCGCGGATGTTGACGATCAGCTCGCCGGCGAGCTCGCGCAGGCGGTGGATGTCGTAGGGCGTGGGCGTATCGGACATGGCGCGAATTCTAGCGCGCCGCCGTTGCGTCAGCGTGTCGAGCCCCAGCGGGGCGGTTCGCCTTTCAGTGCGCAGACTGCGATCAGCAGCGCCGTCGCCACCAGTACACAGATGCCGAACGCTGTCGGGTGTGCCGAAGGCGGCAGCCGCCATGCGCTGACCGCGAGTGCGCCCAGATACACCGCCAGCACCACCCAGCCCTGCCAGCGCCGCGGCAGGCCCCAGCCGTAGCCAAAGGTCTTCGCCGGAAACCAGTAGTCGTCGTGCCGCTCGCTCATGGCGCGGGCGGTGCTTCGCGGCGGCGCGAGGAGAAGCCGCGATACGCGGCCCAGGCCAGCAGCGCGATGATCGCCGCGCCCATCAGCGTGTCAATTGGCGTTGACCAGACCAGCAGGCCGCAGGCGATCAGCGCGCCCATGCCGAGCAGGCGCTCGCGTCGCCCGGCCGGATGCTGGCGGTTGCCGAGCATCAGGCTCAGGCCGGCAGCGGCGTAGGCCATGACCACGAGCGTCACCGCCATGTTGATGATGGTTTCGAACTGGCTGCCGACGGTATCGGTCACGGTGATGAACGCGATCAGCGTCATTGACGACACGACGATCAGCAGGCCAGGGCCGGCGGCGCCGTTCTTGAGCAGGCGTCCAAAGATCGCCGGCAGGAACCCGCGCTGCGCGGCGCGCGCGCCGGATTCGCCGGTGACCAGCATCCAGCCGCCGAGCGTGCCGGTGGCCTTGAGCGCGGCGGCCGCGGCGATCACCGGGATCGCCCAGACGCCGAACATCTGCCCGGCGACGAGGGCGAACGGTGCGCTCGACGTCGCGAGTTCTTCGACCGGCACGATGCCCATCATCAACACCGACGAGACCATGTAGATCACGCCGGCGAGCAGGATGCCGCCGAGCGTCGCGATCGGCACATTGCGCTCGGGATTGCGGACGACGCCGGCGACCATGGCGCCGGTTTCCAGGCCGATGAAGGCCCAGAACACCGTCGCCAGCGAACCGATCGCCACGGCCGCGTCCGACTGGCCGCTGACGTTCCAGCCGGCGCGATAGATGTCGGGATCGAAGTAGGCCCAGCCGGCGATCAGGATCGCGGCGACCGGCAACAGACCGAACACCACGCAGAACGACTGGAAGCGCGCGATGTTGCGCGGGCCGAGCAGGTTCAGCGCGAACATCGACCAGATCAGCAGCACCTGGCCGACGAGCTGCACGCCCGGGGTTTCGTTGACCGGCAGCAGGATCACCAGATAGCCGACCGCGGCGACCGCGATCGCGTTGTTGCCGACCCACGAGGACAGCCAGTACAACGTCGTCGCCAGAAAGCCCATGTCGCGGCCCAGACTCGGGCGGATGTAGTCGTCCGGCGAATTGAGATCCGGGTACTGCCGGGCGAGCCGCGCGAATGCGCCGCCCAGCGCGACCGCGAGCAGGGTGCCAATCAGCCACGAGAACACCGTCACCGCGCCCGAGCGCGCGAGCGTGGCCGGCAGCAGGAAGAAGCCGGAACCGATCATGTTGTTGGCGACCATGAAGGTCGCCAGCACCGGGCCGATCTTCTTGGCCGTGGAAGTCGTGGACATCGTGCGATCCGCGTGGAAGGCGGCGCGAGCGGCCGCAGGTCGGGAGGCTCTATGGACACACGGCCCGCGTTAGGCGGGCCGTGCGGTTGGATCGGATCAGCGCGGCGGCAGTTGCTGCCGGAGCTTGCTGTGCTTGTAGCCGTAGAGGAAGTAGATGGTGAAGCCGATGATCGTCCACACCAGCAGCACGGTCCAGTTCAGCAGCGGCATCGTCGCGACCAGACCGAGACAGGCCAGCACGCCGAGGGTGCCGACGAGGAACACGGCCGGCACGCGGAACGGGCGATGCAGGTTGGGCTGCGTGCGACGCAACACCATCACGCCCAGACACACGGTTGCGAACGCGACCAGGGTGCCCATCGACACCACGTCGCCGAGCAGCTGGATCGGCAGGAACGCCGCCATCACCGCGGCGACCAGCGCGACCAGCACGGTGCCCTTGTGCGGCGTGCGGTAGCGCTTGTGGATCGCGCCGAAGAAGCGCGGCAGCAGGCCGTCCTGCGCCATCGAGAAGAAGATGCGCGGCTGGCCCATCAGCATCACCAGGATCACCGTGGTCAGGCCGGCGATCGCGCCGATCTCGACCAGTGTCTTCAGCCATGCCAGCGCCGGATAGGCTTCGAGCGCGGTCGCCACCGGCTTGGCCGTGCCGAGCGTGGTGTAGGGGACCATGCCGGTGAGCACCGCGGACACCGCGATGTAGATCAGCGTGCACAGGAACAGCGAACCGAGGATGCCGATCGGCATGTCGCGCTGCGGGTTCTTGACCTCCTGCGCTGCGGTCGAGACCGCGTCGAAGCCGATGTAGGCGAAGAACACGATCGACGCGCCGCGCAGCACGCCTTCCCAGCCGAAGCGGTCGCCGCCCTGGTTTTCAGGAATGAAGGGAAGCCAGTTTTCGGCATTCACGTACTGCGCGCCGAAGGCCAGCAGCAGCAGGATCACCAGCACCTTGATCGACACGATGATCGCATTGGCCGTGGCCGACTGGGTGATGCCCACGTAGCAGAGGATGCCGACCGCGCCGATGATCAGCACCGCAGGCAGGTTGAACAGCGCGCCGGTGGTGACGAACTTGCCGAATTCGCACGCGCCGGCCACGGCCGCCTCGTGCGTGCAGAAGTTGATCGGTGCCTGCGTCAGCGCTGCGGGCAGATGCACGCCGAGACTGTCGAGGAAGCTGACCGTGTAGCCCGACCAGCCCACCGCGACGGTGGACGCCGCGAACAGATATTCGAGCACCAGACTCCAGCCGACGAACCAGGCCAGCGCTTCGCCCAGCGTCGCGTAGGTGTAGCTGTAGGCGCTGCCCGAGGCCGGGATCATCGCCGCGAACTCCGCGTAACACAGGCCCGCCATTGCACAGGCGAAGCCGGCGATGACGAAGCTCAGCATGATCGCCGGGCCGGCGTGGTTGGCCGCCGCGGTACCGGTGATGACGAAGATGCCGGCGCCGATGACCGCGCCCAGGCCCAGCATGACCAGATGCTTGGCGGTCAGCGTGCGCTTGAAGCCGACTTCGCCGCCGAGGCTGCCTTCGACCGGCTCGCCCGCATCGACATGCGGTTGCGCCGCGATCGGCTTGGTAATCATCAGGTTCTTGAACATCGGTGTCCCCGGTTGGTCGTTCGGTGCGGTCCGCGACGGCTGACGGACGTGCCGTCGAGTCCCCCGCGGCCACGCGGCAATCGCCGTACCATGCCAAACGCTGCGTTCCGGCACAAGCAACACAACCGCCGCTTGTGCGCACGCACGGGAACGCCGATGCTGCCGCTCCCGTCACGCCGCGCTGCAGCAAATCCGCCGATGTCGAACCCGTCCATGCCCGATTTCGAACGCCTGTCCGTCCTGCCCCCAGCGGTGCAGGCGCTGGCCCGCGCATTCGCCGATTTCGGTGTGTTGCAGCCTGACCAGCAGGCGCTCGCCGGGGACTTCATCGATCTGCTCGGCGATGCCGAAGACCCGTTCGAGCGCGCGCGACTGGCCGGTCATTTCACCGCCTCGGCGCTGGTGGTCAGCGGCGACGGCACGCGCACGCTGCTGACCCATCACCGCAAGCTCGGCATGTGGCTGCAGCCCGGCGGGCACGCCGATGGCGACCGCGATCTGGCGCGTGTGGCCTTGCGCGAGACCGAAGAGGAAACCGGACTGGTCGGCGTGACGGTGCAGCCCGGCATCTTCGATCTCGACCGGCACTGGATTCCCGAGCACAAGGGTGTGCCCGGGCATTGGCACTACGACGTGCGCTATGTCGTGCGTGCGGGCACGGATGAGACCTTCGCGGTCAGCGAGGAATCGCACGCGCTGGCCTGGGTGCCGCTGCGCGATGTCGCGGACGGCGAGGTCTATGACGCCTCGCTGCGCCGCATGGCACGTCGCTGGCTGGAAATGCCGGCGGGCTGAGCATCGTGTCCGCAGGATGGGATGCGCGCAGCAACAGCTGTCACTGCGCGTACCGGCCGATCAATACAGCACGCGCGTTCGCATCGTCCCGTCGATCTTCTGCAGCTCGCTGCGCAGATGCGCGGCCTGTTCTTCGGTTGCGGCGACATCGATGACCACGTAACCCACGTTCGCATTCGTGCGCAGGTACTGGCCGTCGATGTTGATCGCTTCGCGCGAGAACACTTCGTTGATCTTCGACAGCACGCCGGGCACGTTGCGGTGCAGGTGCAGCAGGCGGTGGCTGCCGATGTGCTCGGGCAGGGTGACTTCGGGGAAGTTGACCGCCGACAGCGTGCTGCCGTTGTCGCTGTAGCGCACGAGTTTCGCCGCGACCTCGATGCCGATGTTGTCCTGCGCTTCGAGCGTGCTGCCGCCGACATGCGGGGTCAGCAGCACATTGTCGTGACCGAGCAGCGGCGATTCGAACGCGTCGTCGTTGCCCTTGGGCTCGATCGGGAACACGTCGATCGCAGCGCCGCCGACCTGGCCGCTGCGCAGCGCGGCATCGAGTGCGTCGATGTCGACCACGGTGCCGCGCGAGGCGTTGATCAGATGCGCGCCGGGCTTCATCGCGTTGATCTCGGCTGCGCCGAACATCAGCTTCGTCGACGGCGTTTCCGGCACGTGCAGGGTGACCAGGTCGCTGCGCGCGAGCAGGTCTTCCAGGCTCGTCGCGCTGCGCGCGTTGCCCAGCGACAGCTTGGTTTCGATGTCGTGGAAGAGCACCTGCATGCCCAGCGATTCGGCCAGCACGCCGACCTGGGTGCCGATGTGCCCGTAGCCCACGATGCCCAGCGTCTTGCCGCGTGCTTCGTGGCTGCCGAGCGCGGACTTGCTCCAGCCGCCGCGGTGGCACTCCGCGTTCTTCTGTGGAATCCCGCGCAGCAGCATGATCGCCTCGGCGACGACGAGTTCGGCCACCGAGCGCGTATTGGAGTAGGGCGCGTTGAACACCGGAATGCCGGCCAGTTCCGCCGCTTCCACGTCCACCTGGTTGGTGCCGATGCAGAAGCAGCCGATCGCCATCAGTCGGCGCGCATCGGCCAGCACTTCAGCGCTTAGATGCGTGCGCGAGCGAATGCCCACGATGTGCGCGTCGGCGATCTTCGCCCGCAGCTCGTCTTCGGGCAGCGATTTGGGATAGATCTCGACCTGCGAGTAGCCGGCGGCGTGGAAGGTGTCGACAGCGCTCTGGCTGACGCCTTCGAGCAGCAGGACGCGGATGTCCTGCCGGGGAAACGAGGTCTTCATCGGGTTGGATTCGCGCGTGGGGGACAGCGCGGGCCATGGTGCCAGAATCGCGCCGGGCGTGTTGCGCCGCAGCGCTGGACGCGCCCAAAGCACGCTGGCACGCTGGCGTCCCGTTCGACCGGCGCCCGACGATGTCCGACTCCCGCGTTTCCAGTCTCCAGGCCGCCGTGCCGACCCTGCGGCTGCTGACCGAGCCTGCGGACCTCGCGCATTACGGCGTCGACTGGACCCGCCGCTGGACGCCGGCGCCGCTGGCGATCGCGCTGCCGGCCAATGTCGAAGAAGTGCAGGCGACGATGCGCTGGGCGCATGCGGAAGGCGTGGCGGTGGTGCCATCCGGTGGTCGCACCGGTCTGTCGGGCGGCGCGGTCGCGGCCAACGGCGAACTGGTGCTGAGCCTGCAGCGCATGAACAAGGTGCTCGGGTTCGAGCCGGCCGATCGCCTGTTGACCGTCGAAGCCGGCATCGCGCTGGAAGCGGTGCACGAAGCGGCCCGTTCGCATGATCTCCAATACCCGGTGGATTTTGCGGCACGCGGTTCGTGTTCGATCGGCGGCAACATCGCGACGAATGCCGGCGGCATCCGCGTGGTGCGCTACGGCAACACGCGCGAGTGGGTGGCCGGCGTCAAGCTGGTGACCGCGACCGGCGAGTTGCTCGATCTCAATCGCGGCCTGGTCAAGAACTCCAGCGGCTACGACCTGCGGCATCTGGTCGTTTCATCGGAAGGCACGCTCGGCATCATCGTTGAGGCGACGCTGCGGCTGGCCGCGCCGCCGCCGGAGACGCGGGTGATGCTGCTGGCGCTGCCCTCGTTCGAAGTGCTGATAGAAGTCTTCCAGGCGCTGCGCGCGCGCCTGCCGCTGGAAGCCTTCGAGTTCTTCACCGATCGCGCCTTGCACCACGTCGTTGCGCATGGCGCGCAGCCGCCGTTCGAGTCGGTGTATCCGTACTACGTCGTCGCCGAGTTCGCCTGCGAGGGCGAGGGCGGCGAGGTGCAGGTGCTGTCGGCGTTCGAGTACTGCATGGAGCAGGGCTGGGTCGAGGACGGCGTGATCAGCCACGGCGACACCCAGGCCGCGGCGCTGTGGCGCCTGCGCGAGGGCATCACCGAAAGTCTCGCGCCGCACGTGCCCTACAAGAACGACGTGTCGGTGCGGATCTCGGCGATGCCGGCCTTACTCGCCCGCACCCAGGCGCTGCTCACCGCCGAGTACCCGCAGTTCGACGTGGTCTGGTTCGGCCATATCGGCGACGGCAATCTGCACATCAACGTGCTCAAGCCGGCCGACATGGCGAATGCGGATTTCGTCGTCGAATGCGAGCGCGTGACCAAGCTGCTGGCGGCGACGCTGGCCGAGCACGGCGGCAGCATCTCGGCCGAGCACGGCATCGGCCTGGTCAAGAAGCCGTATCTGGGTTCGACGCGCAGTCCGGCGGAGATCGCGGTGATGCGCGGCATCCGCCAGGCACTGGACCCGGCCGGTATCCTCAATCCCGGCAAGCTGTTCGATTGAGCGTGCGGTTCAGGCCGCTGCAACACGCCGACGCTAGAGTGTCGGCTGCCGTTCCCGTTCGGAGATGCCCCGCATGATGGTCCGTACCGCACTCGTTCTTCTGCTGACCGGTCTGTCCGCGTCGGCGTTCGCCGGCAGTTTCGCCGGCACCAGCGCGGGCGCCTCGTCCGGCGGGTCGTCAGCGTCGTCGGGCAGCACGTCCGGCGATGACAAGGTGGTGCTGCAGGCGCGCGAAGACGCCGCCGGCTTCGTTGCCAGTGACGGCCGCATCCGCGGCGCGCGACTGGAGGCGGCATTGCGTCATCTGCGCGAGACGCAGAGCGCCGCGCGCGACGCGTCCGATCTCGCACTCGCTCAGGCGATCCTGGCGCGTTGATCCGGCAGGCGCGTGTGCAACTGCGCGCCGCCCTGTTCGTTGTTGCAGTGCTGCTGGCGCCCGTCGCGTCGGCGGCCGGCTGGTCGGTCGCACAACAGGCAGCCGGCGCGCCGCTGACGGCCGCCGAGTCGGCGCGTGCCGACGCCGCGATCGCCGACGCCCAGGCGCGATTGCCACCGAACTGGCGTGACGCGCCGGGGCTCGATGTCGTCATCGACTGGCGCGAGGATCTGCCTGACGCCGTACACGGTCGCACCTTCGGCGCCCATCTGCGTCTGCAACGTGCGCTGTTGACCGATGACGCGGCAGCGCAGCCCCTGCAGGCTGCATTGCTGCACGAATTCGCCCATCGCTACGACCGCTCGACTCATGGCAGTCTGTCGCGCGATCCACGATTGCTTGATCTCGCAGGCTGGCCCCAGCGCCCACTGCGCTTCGGCTTGCGCGTGCGCGACAACGCGATGCGCGATCGCAGTCCCGATGCCTACGAGCTCGCATCGCCGGCCGAGTTCGTCGCGGTCAATCTCGAACACTTTCTGCTCGACGCCGAGTACGCCTGTCGGCGCCCAGCGCTGCACGCCTACTTCGCGACGCACTTTGACTGGGCGCCGCCGCAGGCGGATTGCACGCAGGATCTGCCGTTCGTCGAGGCCGAGCCGGGTGCCGACGTCGCGCCGTTGCTCGCGCTGGATCCGGCGCGCGTCTACGCCGTCGACTACCTGCTTGCAGAGGGCAACGCCCGGCCGATGAGCCGCTGGGGCCACAGCATGCTGCGGCTGGTGATCTGCGCACCCGGCCGCGCGCCGGGGCCTGACTGCCGCCTCGATCTCGCGCATCACCGCGCGCTGTCGTTCCGCGCCTTCGTCGACGATGTACAGATCTCCAGCCTGCGCGGACTGACAGGACGCTATCCCTCGCGCTTGTTCGTGTTGCCGCTCGACCAGGTGATCGACGAGTACACGCGCATCGAGTTGCGCGGCTTGCAGTCGATTCCGCTGCAGCTGTCGCCGGACGAAATCGCCTCGTTGCTGACGCAGGCCGCGAACCTGCACTGGAGCTACGACGGGCGTTACTACTTCGTCGGCAACAACTGCGCGGTCGAGACCTGGAAGCTGCTGAAGACCGGCGTGCCGCGTCTGGCCGACGCACGGCTGCGCAGCATCACGCCGACCGGCTTGCTGCGGAAACTCGTGCGCAGTGGCGATGCGGATCAGAGCGTGCTCGACCGCGAGGATGCGGTGCGTGCCGGTTACTACTTTCCGTCTGCGGATGCGGAGTACCAGGCGCTGCTGGACATCGCTCGCGCGGTGCAGCCGTTGCCGGTTGCGCGGGTCGATGACTGGCTGAAACTACCGCCGGATGCGCGCGCGCCCTGGCTCGCGGACGCGCAGCTGCGCGATGGCGCGGCGCTGCTGGTGTTGGAGCATGCGGCGCGGCGACGGGAGGAACTGCGGCTGCGCGATGTACTCAAGCGTCAGTTGCCCGATCCGCGGCACGCGGCGGATGCGGCGCCGGCCATCGCGACCCTGCGCGCATTGCTGGCGGCGGGAAACAGCCTCAGTCGGCCGGCGCAGCTGCTGGGGACCGGCTACGGCTTGCCTCAGCCGGCCGAACTCGCGGTGCTACAGGACGATGTGGAAACGCGTGCGCAAGGGCTGCGCGGACTGCGTGGACAGCTTGAGAATGAAGCGCGCGCGGCATTGGCGCCCGAGGCACAGGCGCGAATCTCGGCGCTGGACCGGAACGTGGATGCGCTGGGTGCGCGGCTGCGCGCGCTGCATCGAGAGGCGGGTGGGCTGCAGCTGGATTGAGCCGAGCCGTGTAGGAGCGCGCTCGCGCGCGATAAAGCGCGCGCCGCAATGCCTGGTCGCGCGCGAGCGCGCTCCTACATCCGCAGTTGCATTTTGGAACGGACAACGAATGTGCCCGTTCCGCGTCGATCAGTCCGCGCGACCGCCAAATTCGCCGGTACTGGTGCTGACCAGGATCCTCTCACCGTTGGTGATGTATTCCGGGACCTGGATTTCGATGCCGGTGTTGAGCTTTGCCGGTTTCGGGCGCTTGGTCGCTGTCCCGCCCTTCAGTTCGGGCGGCGTCTCGATCACTTCCAGAACCACGTTCGGCGGCAGCTGCAATCCGACCGGTTGTTCGTCGATGATCTGCACGTAGCAGCCCGACAACGCATCGGTGATGTAGCCGCTGGCGTCGCCCACGACGTCGGCGTCGAGCGTGTAAGGCGTGTAGTCCTCGTCATCCATGAACACGAACGCGTCGCCGTCTTTGTACGAGAACGTCGCCTGCCGGCGCTGCAGTTCGACTTCCTTCAGATCGTCGTCGCCGCCGATGTTGAGGTCGAACTTGTTGCCGCCCGGCACGCTGTAGAGCGTGAAACGCATCTTGAGTCCGCCGCCGCGACCCTGCGGCGCGCTGCGCTCGATATCACGCACCTGATAGACGGTGCCGTTGTGTTCGATCACGTTTCCTTTCTTGACGTCGTAGGCTTTCATCGTTGTTCGCTGCTGGATGGAGAGGACGCCGCCGCGTCCGCGGCAGCCGGGTTGCGGAGATAGAGCCGCAGGTTGGGATAGTCGATCACGGCGCCGCCGCGTTCGAGGATGTCGGCACCGATCACGCCGTCGACCGGCGCCTCGCCACGCTGCGAGAACGCGGCGTTGACATGGTCGAGCGCCAGGATGTGCACGGTGAACGCATCGTCGCGGTAATCGCCGATACGCAGGCGGTTGCCGGGCAGGGCGCTGATCGCCATGCCCGTGCCGCCGGCACCGGTCGCCTGGCCGCCGGCCACCACGTCTCGGCCCTCATCGAAGCGCGACTGCGCCGCGCGGTCGATGACGGTGCGGCCTGCGCCGGTGTCGAGAATGAAAGTACCGGCCACGCCATTGACGCGCACGTCGACGGTCAGATGCGAATCGCCGTGCCGCGTCATGGGCACCGCGGTGTAGCCCGCCGGCGTCAGCGCGGCGGCGAGCGCCGTCGGCGCTGCTTCGCGTGCGGTCACCGGGAGGCTGCACAGCAGTGCAGCCAGTCCACACGCGATCCACGATGTCGGGACGGAGCGGCGCATCACTTCGGCGCGAGACGCACGGCACCGTCGAGGCGGATGGTTTCGCCGTTGATGTAGCGGCTGCCGACGATGTAGGCGACGAGTTCGGCGAATTCTTCCGGGCGACCCAGACGCGACGGGAACGGGATCGAGGCCGACAGCGACTGCTGCACCTCGTCCGGCATGCCGTCGACCATCGGCGTCCAGAAGATGCCCGGTGCGATCGTGTTGACGCGGATGCCGAAGCGCGAAAGTTCGCGTGCCATTGGCAGGGTCATCGCGACCACGCCGCCCTTGGACGCCGAGTACGCCGCCTGGCCGATCTGGCCTTCGTACGCCGCGACCGATGCGGTGTTGACGATCACGCCACGCTCGCCGTCTTCGCCCGGCTCGTTGCCCTGCATCGCGGCCGCCGCGGCCTTGGCCACATTGAAGCTGCCGACGAGATTCACCATGACCGTGCGGCTGAAGGTCTCCAGCGGCATCGGCGCTTCGCGGCCGAGCACGCGGCCGGCGCCGAGGATGCCGGCGCAGTTCACGGCGACGTTGAGCCCGCCGAGGAATTCGCGCGCGGCGGCGACGTTCGCGACCACGCCGCCTTCGTCGGTCACGTCGGTGCGCAGATAGCGCGCATTGGCGTCGCCGAGTGCGGCCACCGCTTCGGCACCCTTGTCGTCGTTGACGTCGAACAGCACGACCTTGCCGCCGCCGGCGACGAGGTGGCGGGCCACGGCGAGGCCGAGGCCGGAGACGCCACCGGTGATGAGGGCGCGGACGGAATCGGGCGTCATGTGCGGATCCTTGGACGGAAAACCCACAGTTTAACCGGCCGGCCGCATGCGCCGGTCGGCCTGTTCAGATGGACGCGCCGGGCGCGCCATGCAGGCGCCGGGCGAATTCGTCCGGCGACAGCCCCGGCGCGAACAGGAAGCCCTGGCCGACCGTGACGCCGAGATCCAGCAGGAACCGCCGCTGCGCTTCGGACTCGATGCCCTCGGCGACGAGACCCAGGCCGAGACTGCGCGCGATGCCGGCGACCGCCTGGCACACGGCGACGTCCGAGCGGTCGCCCGGCACGCCGCCGACGAACAGCTGGCTGAGCTTGAGCCCGTGGATCGGCAGCCGGCGCAGATAGTTCAGGCCGCTGTAGCCCTCGCCGAAATCGTCGATGCTCAGCTGCACGCCCATGTCGCGCAGCGCGGCGAACGTGCGCAGCGTGTCGGGCGCGTCCTCGATCAGCACGCGCTCGGTGAATTCGAGTTCCAGCGCGCTGCCCGGCAACGCGAATTCCGCGAGCACGTCGCGCACGTGCACGGCGAGATCGTCGCCGAGGAACTGCCGGTAGGACACGTTCACCGCGACGCGCACCATGCCGAGCCCGGCATCGCGCCACGACGCGATCTGCCGGCAGGCCTCGCGCAGCACCCAGGCGCCGATGCGGACGATGTCACCGGTGCTCTCGGCGTGGTCGATGAAATGGTCGGGCCGCATTTCGCCCAGCTGCCGGTTGCGCCAGCGGATCAGCGCTTCGGCCGAGATCACGCGCCGGCTGCGCAGGTCGACCTGCGGCTGGTAGACGAGATGGAATTCGTCGTTGTCGATCGCGCGGCGCAGGTGCGTTTCCACGCGCAACCGGTCCTGCTGTGTCTGCGCGAGCGCAGGCGTGAACAGCTGCCAGCCGTTGCGGATGCGCCGCTTGCTCTCGTACATCGCCGCGTCGGCGTTCTGGATCAGCGTCTGCGGCCGGTCGCCGTCTTCGGGCGCGCATGCGATGCCGATGCTCGCGGTGATCGAGAACTCTTCCTTGTCGAAACGGAAGCCGTCGCCGAAGGCATCGAGGATCGCGTTGGCGACCCGCTCGGCATGACTGGCGCCCGCGCCGGCATCGCAGACCACGAGGAACTCGTCGCCACCGAAACGGGCGATGCTGCCCGACGCGCCGACGGCCTGACCGATGCGATGCGCGGCGGCGATCAGCAGCTCGTCGCCGGCCGCATGGCCGAGCGCATCGTTGACGAACTTGAAGCGGTCGAGATCGATGTAGAGCACGGCCACGCCGGCGCGTGCGGGATCGGCCATGCGCGCCTCGAGCTCGCACAAAATCGCGTCGCGATTGAGCAGGCCGGTCAGCGGATCGGTGCGCGCCTGCGCCCGCAGGATCGCCTCGTCGTGCTTGTCGCGCGCGATGTCCTGCAGCGTGCCGGTCAGCCGCGAGGTCGCCGGATCGCCCTGGCGCGGTCCGCCGATCGCGCGTACCCAAAACGCGCTGCCGTCGCTGCGCAGGCCCTGCAATTCGATGTCGAATCCGGCGGCATCAAGCATCGCCGCGCCGAGCGCATCGCGCAGCCGGGTGCGGTCTGGCAGCTGCAGCAGGCCGACCAGCGCTTCCATCGTCGGCGGTGGCTGCCGGGGATCGAGGATCTGCGCGGCTTCGGCGGTGAGATACAGCCGGTCGGTGCCGCAATCGAGTTCCCAGCCGCCGATGTGCGCCAGCGCCTGCACACGATCGAACATCGCGCTGTCGCGCTTGAGCGCGCTGACATCGGAGAACAGCGACAGCACCTGGTGCGGCCGGTCGCCGCCCGGCGGGTACTGCGGCACGGCGGTGACCATCAACCAATACAGCTCGCGGCGCATGCAGTGATACAGGCCGACCAGCGTGCTCTCGACGATGCGGCCGTCGCGCAAGGCCCGCACCGGCGGCAGCGCGTCCCAGGGCATCTCGTCGCCGTCGGGCGCGATCGCAACCCACTCGCCGAGGTTGGACATGTCGCCGAGCGAGGTGCCCTGGCGGATGCCGAGCAGGCGCAGCGCCGCGGCATTGCCGTAGACGAAACGGCCGGACACATCGTGGATCGCGATGCCGCGGTCCATGACGTCCATCAGTTCGCGGTAACGCACCTCGGCCTCGCGGCGCTCGCTGAGATCGCGCGCCACCGCGACCAGGCACGGCAGACCGTCGTGTTCGAAGCCCGCGGTGTGCACCTCGACCGGAAACCGCGAGCCGTCACCGCGCATGTTGGTGACTTCGATGACGTAGGTGCGGCCGCGATGCACGGCATCCCAGACCGGTGCGAGATGGTCGCGCGGCAGGTCCGGATTCAGCACTTCGATCGGTTGGCCGACGATGTCGGACCGCGGCCGGCCATAGGCCTGTTCGCCGGCGCGGTTGAGGTCGAGCACGATGCCGTCGGCGTCGAGGATGCTGACCGGATCGGGCACCGCATCGAAGAGTGCGTGGTAACGCAGCGCCGCCGCATCGGCCTCGGCGCATGCAGTCGCGAGGCCGTCGCGTGCGCGGGCGAGCAGAGCGCGGACGTCGTCGGGCAGGTCGGGATCGTCGGCTGCCAGCGACAGCGCATCGGGCAGGGCCAGCGCGTGCGCCTTGCGCTCCAGCAGTCCGGTATGTCCCGTGCCCGATCGGTGCGTCATGTGCGCGGCGCCAGGGCCATTCCGGATGCGGAGGAGACAAGAAGCGTTGTAGCGCCGCCGCGCGACGGCGTCCAGACGTCCACCGGCCCGTCCGGGACGAGCGTGGTGTCCGGCAGGAAGGCGTCGTGATCCATGTCGTGCAAGGGAAACGGGCGATCCGGGGACGATCGGCCATGCCGGTTGGCGCTCGACATCTTCGAACGTGCATCGGCGACAGAGGCAGCATTCCGATAGCGAAACGGACTGGATCCGCAACGACCCGCCATGACCCCGCACCCGGCGCCGGGCCCGGGCGTAGAATCGCGAACCATTCTCGATACCAGATCGCCCCGTGAACCTCTGCCAGCTGCCGCGCCGCACGCCTGCACTCGTCGAAGACATCGACACCGTCGGCGCCGTCGACCCCATCGCGCGCCGGCTCGGCGAACTCGGCTTCGTGCCGGGCGAGCCGGTCGAGGTCATGGCGGCCGGGCCGTTCGGCGGCGATCCGCTGCTGGTGCAGGTCGGCTACACCCGCTTCGCCCTGCGTCGCAGCGAAGCCGCGCGGGTGCGTGTGCGCGTGGCACCGGCGGCATGAGTACCGCGCTCGCGGCACCGCGCTTCGCCCTGGTCGGCAATCCCAATGCCGGCAAGACCGCGCTGTTCAATCTGCTGACCGGCAGCCGCCAGAAGGTGGCCAACTACGCCGGCGTGACCGTCGAGCGCAAGGAAGGCCGCATGCACGGGCCGAACGGGGAGGGCTGGGCGTTGCTCGATCTGCCGGGCGCCTACAGCCTGCAGCCGGCGAGTCTGGACGAGGCGATCACCCGCGACCTGTGCCGCGGCTTCTATCCCGGCGAGCCCGCGCCCGACGTGCTGGTGTGCGTGGTCGACGCGACCAACCTGCGCCTGCATCTGCGCTTCGTGCTGGAGCTGCGCACGCTGGGCGTGCCGATGATCGTGGCACTGAACATGGCCGACGCCGCGCAACGCCGCGGCATCGGTATCGACCGCGCGGCGCTGGAAGCGAAACTCGGCGTACCGGTCGTCGAGACCGTCGCGATCCGCCGCGATGGCGCGCAGGCCTTGCTGGCGCGACTGGCCGAAGTCGCCGCGCATCCGAAGCCGCCGCCGGCGGCGGATGACAGCGGCGATCTGCATGCCGAAACGCGTGCGTTGCTCGCGGCTGCAGTGACGATGCCGCGACGCACCGCGCGCATCGACGACGCGCTCGACCGCTGGCTGCTGCATCCGGTGTTCGGCCTGGTGGCGCTGGCGACGATCATGTTCCTGATCTTCCAGGCGGTGTACGCGTGGGCGACGCCGATGATGGATCTGATCGACGCCGGCACGTCCGCGCTCGGCGCGTGGGTGTCGACGACATTTCCGCCCGGGCCGCTGACCAGCCTGCTCGCCGACGGCATCATCGCCGGCCTCGGCGGCGTGATCGTGTTCCTGCCGCAGATCCTGATCCTGTTCCTCTTCATCCTCGCGCTCGAAGAATCCGGCTATCTGCCGCGCGCCGCCTTCCTGCTCGACCGGGCGATGAAGGGCGCGGGGCTGTCGGGACGCTCCTTCATTCCGCTGCTGTCGAGTTTCGCGTGCGCGATCCCCGGGATCATGGCGACGCGTTCGATCCAGGATCCGCGCGACCGGCTCGCGACGATCATGGTCGCGCCGCTGATGACCTGCTCGGCGCGGCTGCCGGTCTACGCGCTGCTGATCGGCGCGTTCATTCCGCAGCGCACTGTCTGGGGCGTGCTGAACCTGCAGGGCTTGGTGCTGTTCGCGTTGTATCTGGCCGGCATCCTCAGCGCGCTCGCGGTGTCGTACGTCATGAAGAAATGGCGGCGCGACAAGAGCGAGCATGCCTTGCTGCTCGAGCTGCCCTCGTACCGCCTGCCGCATCCGCGCGATCTCGCGATCGGGCTCAAGGAACGCGCGATGATCTTCCTCAAGCGCGTCGGCGGGATCATCCTCGCGCTGACGGTGCTGCTGTGGTTTCTGCTGTCGTTCCCGGCGCCACCGGACGGCGCGACCGGCGCGGCGATCGAGTACAGCTTCGGCGGCCGCATCGGTCATGCGCTCGCGGTGCTGTTCGCGCCGCTGGGCTTCAACTGGCAGATCTGCATCGCGCTGATTCCGGGCCTCGCTGCGCGAGAAGTCGCGGTCGCGTCGCTGGCGACGGTGTACGCGCTGTCGACCGCCGATGACGCCGCAGCTGCGCAGGCGCTCACGCCGATCATCACCGACGGCTGGTCGCTGGCCACCGGCCTGTCGCTGCTGGTGTGGTTCATCTATGCGCCGCAGTGTCTGTCGACGTGGGCGACGATCAAACGCGAAACCGGTTCGTGGAAACTGATGGCGCTCAACGCCGGCTATCTGTTCGCGCTGGCGTACCTCGCGTCGCTGCTGACCTACCAGGTCGCCCGCGCGCTGGGCGCAGGCTGAGCATCGCGATGATGACCGCCGGGCTGGTCCTGCAGTACGTCGTCGTGGCACTGGCCGTGCTGCTCAGCGCGTGGGTCGCGCTGAAGAAGCAGGCGCCGAATGCGGCGCGACGGCTGCGCATCGCGCTCGCGTTGCCGCTGATGCGTGATGGTCGGCCGGCGTGGATGCGCGCCGTGGGTCGGCGCATCGCACCGGTGCCGATCGCGGCGAATACATGCGGAGGCTGCGACAGCTGCGGTCCGGCCCAACGCTGAGCGGTTCGCTGGGATTTCAAACAGGCGGCACCACCACCGTGCCGCCGCCGACATTGCGACCTCCCTCGACAAGCACGAACGCGCTCCCGTCTTCGAGTGCAACCGGCGCCTCGCATTTCAGATGCGCAACGACCGTGCTGCCAGGTTCGATGGCGCCTTCCGTATCGAAGCGCAATGCACACAGCGGCGTCGCGACGACCTCGCCATCGTTACCGATGAAGCGGACGCTGGGCCGGTAGTGATCGAAGACCGCGCTGCGGCGACCGCCCTCCGATTGCGCGCGCAGGTGCACGCAGGCGCGGATGTCCGTGCGCAACGCGAATGCATGCGAGCGGGGCGGCGTGTCTGCAGAGCGCGTGGTGCCGTCTTCGAGAGGCGCGCACGGTGCGTCATACGTGGGGCCGGCAGTCGATCCGGTCGACGACGATTCGGCAGTCCTGGTCGACGCGGGACGGTCTGCACTGGCCGATGACTCGATCGATGCGTCGGTCGACGGCGCAGAAGGCGCGCAGGCGGCAAGTGCGGACGCAGCCGCGAGCAGGCATGCGGAAGAAATGGAGCGGGCAGCAAAACGCATCGGACATCCTTGCCGGCGCGGCGCGCGTCATTGCGCGGTGTCGATCCGGAGACGCTAGTGGCGTCCCCGGCTCAAAGGCGAACGTGTGGGACGGCGGACGTCGCTGGTCGGCGTGACTTCAACCGCGAGGCTGAAGGTGCGTTCGTCGCCCACCAGCAATGCGCCGACACCGACGACCTGGCGGTTGAGCTCCTTGCCGTCCTCGTCGCGGATCACCAGCACGACCGAGTATTCCCAGGCACCGCCTTCCGATGGATGCCGGATGCGGCCCTCGACCTGCAGCGCGGTCGTGGTTTCCTCGCGCTGCACGGTGTTGCGGGCCACGATTGGCGAACCCGGGGCCGCGTCGAGCTTCAGGAAATGCTGGCACGCTGGACAGCGCGACGCGCTCTCCAGGATCACGGTCTTGCAGTGCGGGCAGGTGCGCGTGGCACCTGCCGCGCCCGGGCGACTGCTCACGGTCAGTCGCTGGACTTGTCGTTGGCGGCCTTGTCCTTGGCGTTGCCGGTCGGCGTCGGACCGGGCTTGACGTCGCCCCAGCCGCACTCGATGTGGCCACGGATCTTGGAGCCCGACGCCACCGTCAGCGAGCCTGCCTTGAGGTCACCGGTCAGCACCGCCGAATCACGCAGCTCGACCAGCGACGCCGATTCGATGTTGCCTTCCAGTTCGCCCGACACCAGCACCTGCTGGGCACGCACGCCGCCGTTGAGCTTGGCGCCGTGTTCGATGGTCAGGTTGCCCTGCACGTTGACGTCGCCCTTGAAGCGGCCGGCGATGCGCACATCGCCCGTACCTTCGATCTTGCCCTCGATGGTGAGGTCGGCGGCGATGATCGATTCCTTGCTCACCGGCGCTGCAGCACGCGGCGCGGGCGTCGGCGCTGCGGCTGGTGCAGGCGTGGTGGCGGGCGGCGCAGGCGGTGTCGCGGTCTGGAAATCCGCCACGGCGGGTGGCGGCGTCTCGCGGGCCGGCGCGGGCGGCGGCGGAGCGTCTGTGCCGAAAGCGGGGGAATCCTTCTTGACGGTGCCGGACTGCTGGAAAATGGCCATGTCGCGCGTTACCTCGGAAATGGACAGGAGAGCGGAAAAGGACCGCTCGAACAGGGGAATTCCACGCCGCCGCGGTGGGCAAACGCGGACACCGACCTTAGCACGCAATCGAAGACAGCCAACTGTGACCGGCGGAGCGGATTCGAGACACGGCAAGGACTTGCCGCATGTTCAAGAAGCGTTACGCGAGATGTGGTCTGGGCTGGATTGAGGGGGGCTGATGGTGTGCGGAGCGAGGGTGCTCGCAGCAGATCGGGCGCCGTAATTCTTCGCCGCACGGCTCGCAACGGCGAGGGTCGCAAGACGTTTGAAAAGAACGCGCGGGCTGCTGGTCGAAGTGATCGCGCTTCAGGCGTTCGCGTCGAAGCGTCAGGCAGATAGGAGATCAGCGTGTCGCGTAGAGTGTTCGGGCAGGACGCGTGCGCTCTACCGCAGTCGGGATACTCACTACTGTGTGCGCGCGGCGCGAGACTGGCGATAGACGTATACGGCTGCCTGAGCAACTGAGAACACGCAGTGCAGCGCCAGCGCACGAACGTCAGGTCTCGCTCGATCCTCGCAATCCCGTCAAAAAGAAAGCCCGCCATCAGGCGGGCTTTCCAGAAATATCAGCGGAAGCAGATCAACGATCGGCGCGTTCTTCCACACGCTCACCAGCGTTCTCGATCGCCTGGCCTGCCTCCTGCGTCGCCTGGCCCGTTGCGCGGGCGGCTTCGTCGGCGGCAGCGTCAGCGCGACGCGCAGCGTCCTGCGCAGCGACTTCCGCTTCCTGCGCGGCATCACGGGTGTGCTGGGCAGCCGCGTCAGCGGTGGCACGCGCGGCATCGGCCGTGGCGGACGCTGCGTCGGAAATCGCCTGGCCGGCGTTCTCGGTTGCCGCAGCGGCTTCTGCGCGCTCGCGATCGGCGTCGTTGGAGTTGCTGCAGGCGGCGAGGGCCAGCGAAATCGTGGCGGCGGCAATCGCGGTCATCGGCTTGAAATGCATGGCGTGTCTCCTGTGAGGTATCGGACGGCGCGCAGATTGAATGCGCTGGTGTGAGGGCCGTGCAAACGCCGGCCACCGTGGCCGACGCTCCGCTGAACTGCCGTTCTTCAGTGGCGGGGCGGAACGTCACGCAAAAAAAAGACCGCCGGGAAATCCCGGCGGTCTTCGAATCCACTACCGATGGCACGAGGCCATCGAAGCAAATTACGGCGCGACTTCCTCAGCAGCGTCCTTGGCTTCTTCGGCCTTGGTCTCTGCGTGGTCAGCGGCGTCGGCAGCGTGCTCGGCAGCGGTGTCGGTACCGGCAGCGGCAGCCTGGGCAGCAGCGTCGGCAGCGGCGTCAGCAGCAGCAGCGGCGTCGTCAGCAGCAACCTGCGCGGTGTCGGCAACGGCCGGGTCCTGCGTCTGGTTGGCAGCAGCCTGCGCGTCGGCAGCTGCGTCAGCAGCGCCTTCAGCCGAGCTGTTGGCCTGGTCGGCATTGCTGCAAGCAGCCAGAGCCATACCCAGTGCCAGGGCAAGCAGAGCCTTGTTGATCGTCATTGTGTCTTCCTCGTCTGAAAGTTTGGGCAACGCGCTTAATGCGCGCCGCCGACATGATGACAAGCCTCTGACGGCTGTCAAGCGGGACGTGCGTGGTATTTTCGTAAAAAACACGTTATCCGAAGTTCACGCCAATTGCACGGCAATTGCCGTCGCTTCGCCGCCACCAATACAAAGCGTGGCCACACCGCGATTTAGGCCACGCGCCTTGAGTGCGTGGATCAGCGTGACGATCAGGCGCGCACCGCTCGCGCCGATCGGATGACCGAGCGCCAGTGCGCCTCCATTCACGTTGAGACGGTCATGCGGGATGCCGAGATCTTTCATCGGCGCCATCGCGACGTTGGCGAATGCTTCGTTGACCTCGAACAAGTCGACGTCTTCGATCGACCAGCCGGCCTTCTCGAGCACGTTGCGGATCGCGGTGACCGGCGCGGTGGTGAACCACTCAGGCTCCTGCGAGTGGCGGGCGTGGGCGACGATGCGCGCGAGCGGCTCGAGGCCGTGCGCGGCGGCTTCGTCGGACGAGGTCAGCACCAGCGCCGCGGCACCGTCGGAAATGCTCGACGAGCTGGCGGCGGTCAGCACGCCATCCTTGCCGAATGCGGCGCGCAGGGTCGGGATCTTGTCGGTCTGGATGCGCCCCGGCTGTTCGTCGGTATCAAAGGACACGTCGCCCTTGCGCGAGGCCACGGTCACCGGAACGATTTCGTCCTTGAACGCGCCCGATTCGATCGCGTGCTTGGCGCGGTTCGCGCTTTCGATCGCGTAGGCGTCGAGATCCTCGCGGCTGAAGCCGTACTTGTGGCTGGCGACATCGCCGAACACGCCCATCGACTTGCCGTCGTAGGGATTGGTCAGGCCGTCCCACGCCATGTGGTCGAGCATCTCGGTGCTGCCGTAGCGGATGCCGGTGCGCGAGCCGTTGAGCAGGTGCGGCGCGTTGGTCATCGACTCCATGCCGCCGGCGACGACGAACTTCGCGGTGCCGGCCTTGATCAGATCGTGGCCGAACATCACCGCCTGCATGCCCGAGCCGCAGACCTTGTTGATGGTCACGCAGCCAGCCTTGTCCGGAATGCCTGCCGCGCGCGATGCCTGGCGCGCCGGTGCCTGGCCCAGACCGGCCGGCAACACGCAGCCGATGATGGCTTCGTCGATGAGATCGGGCGACACGCCGGCGTGTTCGAGCGCGGCGGTGATCGCGGTCGCGCCGAGGGTCGTCGTGGGAACGCCGGTGAACTGGCCGAGCATGGAACCGATGGCGGTGCGCTTGGCGCCGACGATGACGATGTCAGTCATGGGGGAGGTGACTCCAATAGGTGAACTGCATGGTCCGCCGATTATCGCACCCGGCGCGCTGCGCCGTCGCCAGCCCTTGCGGCGAGCCCCGATAGCGTCGATCCGGGATTGCGGGTATAGATGCCGCAACAGGGGTGTTGGCGGGTGCGACGCATCCGCGCGGGACGAGAGCAGACAGATGCCGAATGCGATGAAGGCGCGCAGTGGTGCGCAGGGAACACAGAGGACATTGTTGGCCTGTGCGCTGGGGACAGTGCTCGCGGCGTGCGGAGGGGGAGGATCGGGCGGCGGCCTCGTGATGCCGACACCGCCGCCGCCATTGGCGCCACCGCCGACCACGCCACCGCCCACGGTTGTGCAACCGCCGAATCCGGCGTACAGCGGGCATCTGGCCGATACGAATACCTACGCCGCGCACGATGCCGGGTTCACGGGGCGCGGGGTGCGCATCGGTTTTCTCGACAGCGGCATCAATCGCAACCATCCGGCGTTGCGCGACCGTGTGGTCGCAAACCTGACGTACATCGGATCGTCGGGCAACAACCTGTCGGTGGACGATGTCGTCGGTCACGGCACCGCTGTCGCGCAGACCGCGACCGGTCGTCCCTTCGGCACATGGCCGGGTGGCGTGGCGCAGAACGCAGAAATCGTGTCGGCCCGCATCATCAGTGACAAGCCACCCGTCGACGACGGGACAGGTGGTGGCAACGAGATCGATGGTCCCCTCGGTCTGACCGCGATCCACCGTGACCTGATCGATCGCAACGTCAAGGTGATGAACAACTCGTGGGGCGGGTTGTACTGGACTAATCTAGGTGTGACCCCGCAGATCGCGGCCGAGTATCGGCCCTTCATCATCAACCACGGTGGGTTGGTGGTATTCGCCTCGGGTAACTCGGGGTTTGCCAATCCCTCCGACACTGCGGCGCTGCCGAGTAAAGCTGGCACCAATGGCACCACGCCTGCAGCGGACCTCGAGCGCGGTTGGCTCGCGGTGTCGGCCCTCGCGGAAAACAGCACCACGCAGCTGGCGAGTTACTCGAACGCCTGCGGTGTTGCGATGCGCTACTGTCTGGTGGCACCCGGCACGGTGATCGTCACCGGCACCACGGACGCGCCCAACGCGCCGACATATTTCCGCTACAGCGGCACGTCGCTGGCCGCGCCACTGGTGTCGGGCGCGGCCGCGCTCGTATGGGAAGCATTCCCGTACTTCGACAACGATCTCGTGCGGCAGACCATCCTCGGCACCGCGACCGACATCGGCGCGCCGGGCGTGGATCCGGTGTTCGGCTACGGCGCGCTCAACGTCGGCAAGGCCGTCCGTGGTCCGGCGAAGTTCGACTGGGGCGATGTCACGGCCAACTTCAGCAGCGGCACATCGACCTGGGCCAACGACATCAGCGGCGCGGGTGGTTTGATCAAGCGTGGCGGCGGCACGTTGAAGCTCAGTGGTGTGGCCGGATACGGCGGCGCAACCCGGGCCGAAGGCGGCACGCTGGCGTTCGAATCCTCCTCGATTCCGGGCGCGGCGACCGTCGCATCCGGCGCGGCGCTGCAATTCGGCGGCGCGCGGGTCGGCGGCAACCTCGTCAACAACGGCACGTTCGCGGTCACGGGCAATACGCGCGCACGCGCGATCGCTGGCAATTTCCAGCAGGGATCGAGCGGTCGCCTCGCCTGGCAGATCGGCGCGCCGCTGCAGGTGACCGGAACGGCAAGCCTCGCGGGCGAGCTGCAGGTGACCGGCGTCGTCAGCGGGTATACGACGCAGCGACGCGAGAACGTCGTCGAAGCCGCGGGTGGCGTAACCGGCGTTTTCGGCAGTCTCACCAGCGGCCCGGGCGTCTTCCTGGAAGGCAATCTGCGCTACGACACGAACCTCGCCTGGATCGATGTCATCCGGCTCAACGTCACGGCCGCGGCCGCGTCGTTCTCGAGTATCACCGCGCAGTCGCTCGGCGCTGCCGAGCGTGTCGAAGGTGCGTTCTCGCAGATCGATGGTCAGTCGTCGGTGGGCGATGGTCCGATCGCCGATGGCTTCATCCGCGCGGCCGGTGCATTCCAGGGCATCCAGAGCGAGGCGGCGGCGCTCGCCGCGCTCGACAGCATGTCCGGCGCGCAGCATGCGGCAGCGTTGACGGCAACGTTCGACAACGTCGACATGGGCCGACGTGCGATCGCGTCGCGCGTGGGCGCATTGGCGGCGCGCGATGCGACGGCGGGCGTGTGGAAGGAATCGTTGGGGCAGGGCGGCAGCGGCGGTTTTGCACGCGATGGTTTCAGCGTCGACGGCTGGAGCATCGGGCGCGATCATCTGCTCGGCAACGGACTGGTGGCCGGCTTCGCGTTCGGCGAGCTGCGCGGCGACGGCATTGCCGCCGCACGTGGCGATCGCAATCGCGATCGGCAGACGCAGGCGCAGGCGTATCTGGCGCGCAGCTTTGGCGACAGCTACGTCATGGCGCAGCTCGGCAGCGGTCGTTTCGATCGCGACATGCAGCGGCAGCTGTTCGCGGGCGCCGACTGGCAGGGCGTGTCGACGCGCTACGCCGGCAGCTACACGCAGGCGGCGGTCGAGGCGGGGCACCAGTGGCGGCTCGGTTCGACCGCATTCGGTCCCTATGTCGGCGCCGAGCAGGTGCGGCTGCGTAGCGACGGGTTCGACGAGCGCGGCGGAGATGGTTTCGGCTTGCGCAGTGCGGGCTGGGATGTCGAGCGCAGCCAGGCGATCGCGGGTCTGCGCGCGCGCTGGGATGCGCCCGGGTTCTCGCTGCACGGATACGGCGAATGGCAGCAGACGTTGTCGTCGAGCGGATTTGATCTGCAGGCGAGCTTCACCGGCATCGAAGCGTGGGCGCCGATCGCCGGATTCGCGCCGGCGCGTTCGGGTGGGCTGGTCGGTGTCGGCTTCGAATCCTGGCTGACGCCACGCGCGCGGATGTTACTCGGCGTCGATCAGCGCTTCGGTCCGCGAGGCAGTGATCGGATGGCGTCGATGCGGGTTGCGGTCGGGTTCTAGTTCCGATTGCGCCGTAGAAAAAGGCCACCTACGGGTGGCCTTTTCTTTGCGAGTGCGGCGATGCGGAGGCTGTACAGAAAGACGGAAGTTCTGCAGCGAGACGGAAGTTCTGCAGCGAGATGGAAGTTCTGTAACACCTCTCCCTCTGGGAGAGGTCGACTCGCGCCGCGTGTCGGGTGAGGGAAAGCGAGCCACCAGCATCGTGACTTCGCTGGCGATCTTGCCGATCCAGCTTTCACGATCTATCGGAGGCGCAACCCGCGCATTCTTTATCCGTCTCGGGCCCTCACCCGACGCGCCTTGCGCGTCGACCTCTCCCGGAGGGAGAGGTGCCAGCGAACCTGTAGCGCGTCCAAGGTTCGGCCCTCACCCGACGCGCCTTACGCGTCGACCTCTCCCAGAAGGAGAGGTGCAGAGTAGAAGAGGCGAGGCCGCGCGCGAGCGCGCCAGCACTCAATGCGCCGCGTAATGGATTAACGGGCGCTCGTTGAGCGGCTGGACCTTGCGGTTGTTGTGGCTGTAGCGGGCATTGAAGCCGGCGATTTGGGTGGCCGACAGGGTCACAGGCGTGTCCAGCACATACCACTCGACGTTTTCGGTCAGCGGCGGGGTGGTGAGCGAGCCGAGGTAGTGGTGGTAGCTCTTGTCGCGCGGCAGCATGATCGCGATGTCTTCGCGCTCGATCTCGCCTTCGCGTGCATCGCCGAGCGCTTCGAGCACTTCGCCGGCGAGTTTGTTGGCGTCGCCTTCGCGGTACATCACGCCGACCACAGCGAGACGGCCGTCCTTCGCCTTGAACACGAAGTGACCTTCGAGCGGAAACGATTCGCCGTCGATCGTGTGTTCGCTGGCGGCGTGGAAGTGGAACTGCATCAGTTCGAAATGGCGTCCGCGGATCAGCGCGTCCGGGCCGTGCGCTTCCACTTCGACCGAATGACCGTTGTCGACGACGCGCAGCGCGGCTTCGGTGTCCCGCAACTCAATCGCCTGGGCTTCTTCCATGTCGCCTTCGGATGCGGCGGTGCGCTGGATGTCGATCGGCGACTGGCCCAGCGACGCGGGGTACTGCCACTTTTCCTGACGCTCGTAGTCGTACTGCTGAGCGGACACGAACGTGGGGGCGAGCAACGCCGCCACGGCGACGACGAGCACGCGGGAACGGGACGAACGCAGCATCGAACTCTCCAAGGGATGGCGACCGGTGACGCCGATGCCGCAGCCTACACCTGCAGTTCCGGTGTGAAAGTCACAGCCGTAGACGCCGCCAAATCCCGCAAACACGCCGTTCTCGAAACGAAAAACGCCACCCGAAGGTGGCGTTTTTGTGACAGCTGCGGGACGGCCGGATCAGCCGCCGCGCACGCGGCCCTGGAAGCGGGGCTGGGCGCGGCCCAGCGGCAGCTTCAGCTTGCCCATGGTCTCGATACGCTCCTCGGCGAGGCGGTCGGCGGCCATGTAGGTCGGTACGCCGTCGCGCTCGGAGATCTCGAAGATGCGCGTGAGGTTGTGATAGATCGTGCGCATCATGCGCATCGCGCGTTCGCGGTTGTAGCCGTCGATTTCCAGCGAGATGTTCATCACGCCGCCCGCGTTGACCGCGTAGTCGGGCGCGTAGAGGATGCCGCGCTTTTCCACTTCATCGCCGATCGCATTGTTGGCGAGCTGGTTGTTCGCCGCGCCGCAGATGATCTTGGCCTTCAGGCGCGGCAGCGTCTTCTCGTTGACCGTGCCGCCCAGCGCGCACGGCGAGTAGACATCGGCGTCGACGTCGTAGATCTCGTCCAGGCCCACGGCTTCGGCGCCGTATTCGCCGACCGCACGTGCAACGCGATCCTTGTTGATGTCGGTGACGAACACTTTCGCGCCGCGCTCGGACAGCAACTTCACGAACTCGATGCCGACATGGCCCAGGCCCTGCACGGCGTAGCTGTAGTTGCCGACGTCTTCGTTGCCGAACTTGCGGTTGAGCGAGGCCAGCAGGCCCTGCATCGTGCCGTAGGCGGTGAACGGCGACGGGTCACCCGAACCACCGTGGACCTGGTGCACGCCGGTGACGAACTGGGTCTCGCGATAGACGAGTTCCATGTCGTTGACGTCGATGCCGACGTCCTCGGCGGTGATGTAACGGCCGCCCAGCGACTCGACGAACTGGCCGAACGCGCGGAACAGGCCTTCCGACTTGTCGGCGGCCGGGTCACCGATGATCACGGCCTTGCCGCCGCCGAGGTTCAGACCCGCGACCGCGTTCTTGTACGTCATGCCGCGCGACAGGCGCAGCACGTCGTTGAGCGCGTCCTGCTCGGAGTCGTACGGCCACATGCGGGTGCCGCCCAGCGCCGGACCCAGCACAGTGTTGTGGATCGCGATGATCGCCTTCAGACCCACGTCCTTGTTGTGGCAGAACACGACCTGCTCGTGGCCGTAGGTGTCGAGGTGCTCGAAAATCATTCAAAACTCCGTCACGGGCGTTGGGCCCGACGTCTGGTGGCAGGAGGCGGCGTGGGGGCTGTGCGGGTCGGTCTAGGCGACCGGATGGGTCCGGCAGGGCCGCAGGGTGTGAGTGACCGCGGCATTTTACGCCCCTGTCCGGGCAATTGGTTGAAGGTGCAACTGCCGGGTCGGAAGGGCTTCAGGATCAAGTGGTTGCGGGGATTCGGCGATGGCAACCTGTGTCGGGGTCCGGCCCGCCACTCCTGAACTAGCTCGACTTCATGGTCGGCTACGCGCTCCGGTCGTCGCGTTGGCGAGGCCGGAGCTTATCTACAACGCGTGACGCTGGTCATCCAACGACTTACGCGCTCCGAGCGAAGATGCACAGTAAGCGTGATCTCGTCATCCCCGCGAAGGCGGGGATCCATGGACGTCCGTGCAGGATGCAAGCGTTACAGGCTCCGTGCCGGGTCGCCGCATCCGCTGCAGTCTGCGGCGTCGCGTAGAGCTGAAGCTCAAAGTCCATGGATTCCCGCCTTCGCGGGAATGACGTGCTGAAGCGAATCGCGCAAATCGAACGATGCGTCGGTCATACAGTGCCCGGAGCGTCGTCCGGGGTCGGCTTCAAAGCTGCGACTCGATCGGCAACCACCGCACCACATTCGCGCTCACGCGTTGCAGGCGGGTGCTGTCGGGTTCCAGCTTCAAGGGCGCGGGCGGGTCTTCGGCGCGGTCGAGCCATCGCGTGTCGCCGTCGCCATTGAGGTAGACCCAGTAACTCATGCCCGGCGCGGTCAGGTGCCGGTACTCCTCGAACAGGGCGGCGCCCAACGCAGGGTCGTCGAACAACACGCCCATCTCGGTGTTGAGGTTGGCCGAACGCGGGTCGAGATTGAACGAGCCGACGAAACCGCGTCGACCGTCGACCAGGATCGCCTTGGTGTGCAGGCTGGCGCCGCTGCTGCCGAACAGGCTGCTGGCGGCTTTCGCTTCCGCCTGACTGCGGGCTTCGAACAGATGCACGCCACCTTCGAGCAGCGTCGTGCGATAGCGCACGTAGCCGCCGTGCACGGCGACCACGTCGTTCGCCGCCAGCGAGTTCGTCACCACCGACACATGCACGCCGCGCTGGGCAAGGTGGACGAGTCCCTGGGTGCCCTGCACGCCGGGCACGAAGTAGGGCGAGATCAACAGTGCGGAGCGGTCCGCCTCGACGATGTCACCGACCAGGCGCTCGACCAGCCAATCCTCGCGATCGTCGCCGCGCCATTTGATCGGCGGATCGGAGAGGATCTGGATGTGCTCGCTCCAGATCGGCGTGAGCCCCTGCGAGAAATACCCGCGCACGCTCGGCGACAGTTCCATCGCGTCCAGATACCGGCGCGCTTCCTCGCTGCCTGCTTCTTCCTGGATCTGCGCCAGCACCGCGCGGATGGTCGACTTCGACTTGCGGTTCAGCGCCTCGATCGGAATCGCCGCCTCGCTGTTCCAGAAGTCGTCGAAAATCGCGCTGGCATCGGCGACGGCCGGGCCGAACAGCACCATGTCGAGGTCATGGAAATTGAATTCCTCGGCCGCGCTGAAATATTCGACGCCCACGTTGCGCCCGCCGACCACGGCCACGCGGCCATCGGCGATCCACGCCTTGTTGTGCATGCGGTGGTTCACGCCCCAGGCGCGCTGCACCATTTCCAGCAGGCGCATCACGCCGGTGCGGTTGCGGAACGGGTTGTAGACGCGCAGTTCGATGTTGTCGTGCGAGTCCATCGCCAGCAGCGTGGCGTCCATTTTCCCGATGCCCATGTCGTCGAGCAGAATGCGCACGCGCACGCCGCGCTCGGCGGCTTTCCAGGCTTCGTTGGCGAGCATCCGGCCGGTCAGGTCGTCGTGCCAGATGTAGTACTGCAGATCCAGACTGCGTCCGGCCTGGCGCGCGGAAATCGCGCGTGCGGCGTAGGCGTCCACGCCGTCGGGCAGCATGATCGCGCCGGTCTTGCCGTCGTGGCGCGCCAGCAGCGGCGCCAGTTCTCGGTCCAGCGCGGTGGCGTTGTCCGACAGCGGCAGCGTCTGGCTCGGCTTGCCCGTGGCCGGCGGCAGCAGCCGATCGGCCACGAATATGCTGCTCACGGCCATCACCAGCAAGGTGAAAAGTCCCCAGCCGATCAGCTTCTTGACGCGCTTCTTCATGTACGGGGGCTCGAGGTCATCCGGACAAGCATCGCAGATGCGCCGCCTGCGCGTCTTCGCACGGCCGGTCGCGACGGCTGCGACCGCGCCGGTGCAGCCTCGACCACATCGCGACCGTCATCGATCCGTTGCACACTGCGGCGGGGGATCCGTCGCTGTCCGCCCGGCAGACCCGGGCGCGTTCGATATCTGCGAACCACGGAGGCTTCATGGCGACGAAGAAGACCACGCGCAGCGCGTCGCGCAAGGCGACGACCCCGCGGCTGCTCGATGCACGCCCCGACACCGCGGACTTCCGCGACCGCATGTTCGAACCCACGCTGGTCGATGTGCCCAGCGAGATGCCGCTGTCGCGCTTCGCCGCGTTGCGCGTGCCGGTGCTCGACCAGGGCGAGGAGGGCGCCTGCACCGCCTACGGCCTGGCGACGGTCGCGCATACGCTGTTGCGTCGCCGGCGGCCCGACCCGGTCACGCTGCGCATGAGCACGCGCATGCTCTACGACATGGCCCGCCGCTACGACGAGTGGGAAGGCGAGGACTACGACGGCTCCAGCTGCCGCGGCGCGATGAAAGGCTGGCACCGCCACGGCGTCTGCGCCGAGGACTGCTGGCCGGATACGCCCGTTGGCCCGCTGCACGAGGTCTACACCGAAGAACGCGCGCGCGCCGCGCAGGAACATCCGCTCGGGGCCTACTACCGCGTCAACCACAAGGACCTCGTGGCGATGCACGCCGCGTTCGCGGAAGTGGGCGTGCTCTACGCCTCGGCCGCCGTGCATGCCGACTGGATGATGCCGCCGGCGTCCGGCGTCATCGAATGGTCCGAACAGCCGATCGCCGGCTACCACGCGTTCGCGATCGTCGGCTACGACCGCGACGGCTTCTGGATCCAGAATTCCTGGGGCACCGGCTGGGGCAAGCGCGGCTTCGGCTGGATCAGCTACGACGAATGGCTGCAGCGCGGCACCGATGTCTGGGTCGCGCGCCTCGCGGTGCCGGTGCGCCTGCAGCGCGTGCAGGGCGTGGCCGCCAGCAACTCCGCGCTGGCGCGGCAGTCGAACGGCTACTCGCAGGCCGATCTGCGCCCGCACATCGTGAGCCTCGGCAACGACGGTCGCCTGCGGACCAGCGGCCGCTTCGGCACCAGCCAGGACGCGGTGCGCAATCTCATCCGCGAGGATCTGCCGCGCATCACGAAGAATTGGCAGAAGAAGCGGGTGATGCTCTACGCGCACGGCGGCCTCGTGCCCGAACAGGCCGCGATCCAGCGCGTCGCCGACCTGCGCGAGCTGATGCTGCCGCAGCAGATCTACCCGCTGTGCTTCGTCTGGAAGACCGACTTCTGGAGCACGCTCGGCAATGTCCTGCGCGACGCCGTGCGCCCGCGCAGCGAGGGCCTGATGGACAAGGCCAAGGGCGTGCTGCTGGACCGCGTCGACGACACCATCGAACCGCTGGCACGCGCGCTCGGCGGCAAGGCGATGTGGAACGAGATGAAGGAGAACGCGCTGCTCGCGACGACGGCCGTCATCCGCAACAGTGATCAACTCACCGAAGCCGGCGGCGCCGCGCAGGTGGCGCGCCTGCTGGGCGAGTGGATGCAGGCCGATCCCAACGTCGAACTGCATCTCGTCGGCCACAGCGCCGGTTCGATCCTGCTCGCGCCGCTGGCGCAACTGCTCACCGCCGACGGTCTCGTCTCCACGGGCCCGGCCGCGAGCATGCAGGGCATCGGCCAACGCATCGCCAGCCTCAACCTGTGGGCACCGGCGATGACGATGGCGCTGTTCGAACAGAGCTTCGCGCCCGCGCTCGCAGCGGGGAAGATCGCGCACGCCGGCCTCTTCACCCTGAGCGACCGCGCCGAACAGGACGACCACTGCGCCCGCGTCTACAACAAGTCGCTGCTGTACCTCGTCGCCCACGCCTTCGAAGAACGCGCCCGCAGCTGGGTGCGCCGCGAGTACCGCAACGGCACACCGCTGCTGGGCATGGCGCGCTTCATCGAATCCAACGGCGCGATCCGCGACCTGCTGGCGACCGGCAAGCTCGACTGGATCCAAGCCCCGGTGCAGGGCGATCCCACGCATGCGGCGGATGGCAGCGCAGCGACGAGCCACGGCGGCTTCGACGATGACAGCGCGACGCTGCAGGCTACGCTGTACAGGATTCTGGGCGAGCGCAGCACCACGGCGCCGGTGCGGATTCACCGGTCGGAATCGGGGCTGGCGGATTGCCGGGCGCGGTTGAGCGAGGCATTGGAGCCGGTGGGGCGGGGGTGATTCGGTCTGTCTGACCCGGTGCACAAGTCGCTGGACCCCGTGTGCGCCTGGGCGACGGGTTCGAGAGTCTCGTGCTATGGGAGCTCCACCATTGCGCGAACGTCAAAATGGATGACCAGCCGTTCGGCTGTTGAAAGACGCTTCCAGCGTTCGCTGGGATGACGACATAAAGCGTCAGAGCTTTTACTGCGTTCGCCGCTTCGCCGCCCCGCGCCCCAGCGCACGCGGGAATCAAAACGAATCCTTTCTTGCCGTCGCCCCAGCGCACGCTGGGGCTCATTTTGATCCTCGTGTTTTGATCCACCGCAGACGCTTCAGAACGCCGCGCATGCGTTACGGACTGATTGCCGTCACTGGTTCCACTGACGCCCCACCGTCCGGTGCACATCACTCGACTGACGCCCGCCTGACATGCTGCCGATTCCAATGGCACACCCGCCGCAGATATCCCTCGCCGTGCCCAGTCCCGATCCAGTTCCCAGCATCGACACCCTCTGGACCATCGGTCACTCGACGCGGTCCTGGGACGACTTCCTCGCACTGCTCATCCACTGGCGCATCGAGGCCATCGTCGACGTGCGGCGGTTTCCCGGCTCGCGCCGCTATCCATGGTTCGCCAGCGAAACGATGGCCGAACAGTTGGCGGCATCCCGCATCGACTACCACTGGCTGCCGCATCTTGGCGGCCGTCGGCGCGCGCAGCCGGGCTCACCGAATGGCGCGTGGCGCAGCAACGCGTTCCAGGGCTATGCCGATCACATGACCAGCGACGAATTCGCGGACGGCCTGTCTCAGACGCTCGCCGTCGCCGCGAAACGCCGCACCGCATTGATGTGCGCCGAGGCGTTGTGGTGGGGGTGTCATCGGCGTCTGGTCGCCGATCTGTTGACCCATCGCGGCGTCGAGGTCTGCCACATTCTCGATATCGGCAAAATGCAGCCGCACGTGATGCACCCTGATGCGCGTCCAGCCGGCGCGGATCTCGTCTATCCGCCGACGCAGGCGGGATTGTTCTGAGGCTTGCGACTCAGGGCGTGTCGAGGGACGCCTGCAACGCGGTCGCCAATGCGGCATCGCCGCTGACCAGATCCGTCCAGCGCAGTTCGAGGCCCTTGCGCTTGCCTTTGGGGACGAGCTTCAGCCCGTCGGGATCGATGGTCAGCGAATAGGCGTCTTCGCCGATGCGGACTTCGCGCTTGAGAGGTTTGTCGAGTGGGGTCATGGTGGCGCTCCGGGAGTGGGATCTGGATGCTGCGCCCGATGCTGTCGAGGGCAGGCAAGGGCGGCGGCGCTCCATGTCCGTGTGGAAGTCGCTGGGCCCCGGCGTGCGCCGGGGCGACGGGCTCGGCGCAGTGAGGCTCTACCGGACCGTCCGGCTCCGCGAAAAATCAAAATGGATCCCAGCGTGCGCTGGGATGACAGAAGAAGAAATCTCCTCGACCGTCGCCCCAGCGCACGCTGGGGCCCATTTTGATCTTCAAGTCCCGGGCTCCGATACGCCGCGACCATGGAACGCGCGAGCGCTCGTGAGAGCTTTTGTAAGTGCTGCTTCACAGCATCCGCATGCAGCTATGCGGCCACCACTCGCAACGCCCAGACAACCCAACCACCTGTCGCCCCGGCGCACGCCGGGGCCCAGCGACTCTGCTCTCCAGCCCGACCAACCGAAGACCGACACACCTCGAAAAATGCCGCACCGCAGCATATTTTCAGCCGAAACAGCTCCCCGCCCGCCGCTACAATCGACGCATCTTTTGTCCCCGCAGGAGCGCGCCATGAGCACGCCGGCCAACCAGCTTCCCGACCGTCAGCCCGAGTCTTCCCCGCTGCGCTTCGTCACCGCCGCCAGCCTGTTCGACGGGCACGACGCGGCCATCAACATCATGCGGCGCCTCATCCAGTCGCAGGGCGCGGAGGTCATCCATCTGGGCCACAACCGCAGCGTCGAGGACGTGGTGCGCGCAGCGTTGCAGGAAGACGCCGACGGCATCGCGCTGTCGAGCTACCAAGGCGGGCATGTCGAGTACTTCAAGTACATGGTCGACATGCTGAAAGAACGCGGCGCCGGCCATATCCGCGTGTTCGGCGGCGGTGGCGGCACGATCACGCCCGAGGAAATCCGCGAGCTGCAGGGCTACGGCGTCGAGCGCATCTATCACCCGAACGACGGCATGAAGATGGGCCTCGTCGAAATGATCGAGGACGTCGTCAACCGCGCCGCCACCGCGCGCGATGCCGCCGTCCGCGACGATTCCAGCCACGCGCCCGACATCGACGACGAGATCGGCCTGGGCCGCGTGCTCTCCTCGCTCGAAGACGGCAGCATCAGCGAGAACGAACTTGCGAAACTGCGCAAGACCTGGCAGCTGGCCGGCGGCAAGACGCCGGTCATCGGCATCACCGGCACCGGCGGCGCGGGCAAGTCCTCGGTCACCGATGAACTGCTCAACCGCTTCCTCGCCAGCTTCCCGCAGATGCGCATCGCGGTGATCTCGGTCGATCCCACGCGTCGCCGTAGCGGTGGCGCCTTGCTCGGCGACCGCATCCGCATGAACTCGCTGCGCAGCCATCGCGTCTACATGCGCTCGATGGCCACGCGTCGCCAGAACGTCGCCACCAATGCGGTGCTCAAGGACTGCATTGGTTTCCTCAAGAGCCTCGCCTACGACCTCGTCATCGTCGAAACCGCCGGTATCGGCCAGTCGGATTCGGAGATCGTCGATCTCGTCGACTTCCCGATGTACGTCATGACCAGCGACTACGGCGCGGCCAGCCAGCTCGAGAAGATCGACATGATCGATTACGCCGAGCTGATCGTGCTCAACAAGTACGACAAGCGCGGCGCCGAGGACGCGCTGCGCGACATCCGCAAGCAGTGGAAGCGCAACCGCGTCGCGTTCCAGACCGCCGATGCCGACGTACCGGTGTATCCCACCATCGCCAGCCAGTTCAACGATCCCGGCGTGACCTGGATGTTCGACAACCTGTGCCGCCTGCTGCGCGAGAAGACCGGCGCCGGCAATGCGGGCCAGTGCAGCTTCCAGCCCGGCCTCGACACCTCGCTCAAGGAACCGCGCGCCACCGTGCTGATCCCCGGCGCGCGCGTGCGCTATCTGGCCGAGATCGCCGAATCCGGTCGCCGCATCAACAGCGACATCGAGCGCCAGGCCGAAGCCGCCGACCGCGCCCAGGCCATGTGGCAGGCGTTGCAGGAACTGGGCGACGCTCAACTGCCCAAGGCGCTCGACCTCTATCACTCCGATGATCTGCAGCCCGCCCGCGATCCCAACACCTCTCCCTCCGGGAGCGGTCGCAGCGCAGCTGCGGGTGAGGGTGCCGTGGTCGTCGACAGCCCATCCCCCGCAGTCCCCGCCGACCCCGTCCAGGCCGGCACCGCGCTTGACCCCAACACTGCGCGCGAACTCAGCACCTCTCCCTCCGGGAGAGGTCGCACCGCAGGTGCGGGTGAGGGCGGGGCCGTCGCAGTCGACCGCTCCCTCCTCACCCTGCGCCAGCGCTACAACGACGCCATCCAGGCGCTCAGCAGCGAATCGCTGAAGCTCCTGCGCGAATGGCCGCAGCGTCTGAAGTCGATCACCGACGAATTCACCGAGTACCAGGTGCGCGACAAGTCGATCAAGGTCGACAACTACCGCGACTCGCTGAGCCACCAGAAGATCCCCAAGATCGCTGCGCCCACCTACAAGAGCTGGGGCGAGCTGCTGACCTTCCTGGGCAAGGAAAACCTGCCGGGCAGCTATCCCTACACCGGCGGCGTGTATCCGTACCGCCGCACCGGCGAAGACCCGATCCGCATGTTCGCGGGCGAAGGCACGCCCGAGCGCACCAACCGCCGCTTCCATTACCTGTCCGTCGGTCAGCCGGCCGCGCGCCTGTCCACCGCCTTCGACAGCGTCACCCTGTACGGCGAAGACCCGGCGCCGCGCCCGGACATCTACGGCAAGATCGGCAACTCGGGCGTCAACATCCCCACGCTCGACGACATGAAGAAGCTCTATTCCGGCTTCGACCTGTGCGCGCCCACCACGTCGGTGTCGATGACGATCAACGGCCCCGCGCCAATGATCCTGGCGATGTTCATGAACTGCGCCATCGACCAGCAGATCGAGAAGTACCTCAAGGCAGACGAGGCCCGCTGGCAGGATGCGGAAGCTAAACTCGCCAAACTCTTCGAAGGCCGCGAACGCCCGCGCTACCACGGCGAACTGCCGCCCACCAACGACGGCCTCGGCCTGAGCCTGCTGGGCGTCTCCGGCGACCAGATGGTGGACGCCGACACCTATGCCGACATCAAGGCCCGCACCCTCGCCACCGTGCGCGGCACCGTGCAGGCCGACATCCTGAAAGAGGACCAGGCCCAGAACACCTGCATCTTCAGCACCGAGTTCGCGCTGCGGATGATGGGCGACATCCAGCAGTACTTCGTGGATCGCAAGGTCCGCAACTTCTATTCGGTTTCCATTTCCGGCTATCACATCGCCGAAGCCGGCGCGAACCCGATCAGCCAGCTCGCCTTCACCCTGAGCAACGGCTTCACCATCGTCGAGTACTACCTTGCGCGCGGCATGCGCGTGGACGACTTCGCGCCCAACCTGTCGTTCTTTTTCTCCAACGGCATGGACCCCGAGTACACCGTCATCGGCCGCGTCGCCCGCCGCATCTGGGCACGCGCCATGCGCGAGCGCTACGGCGCCAACGAGCGCAGCCAGATGATGAAGTACCACATCCAGACCAGCGGCCGGTCCCTGCACGCGCAGGAGATCCAGTTCAACGACATCCGCACCACGCTGCAGGCGCTCTACGCCCTGTTCGACAACTGCAACAGCCTGCACACCAACGCCTACGACGAAGCCATCACAACGCCCACGGAAGAAAGCGTGCGCAGAGCGGTGGCCATCCAGATGATCATCAACAAGGAAATGGGGCTCAACTTCATCGAGAACCCCTGGCAAGGAAGCTTCGCCGTCGACTACCTCACCGACATCGTCGAAGAGGCCGTCTACAAGGAGTTCGAAGCCATCAGCGAGCGCGGCGGCGTGCTGGGCGCCATGGACACCATGTACCAGCGCGGCAAGATCCAGGAAGAGTCCATGTACTACGAGCACAAGAAGCACGACGGCTCGTTGCCCCTGGTGGGCGTGAACATGTTCCTGCCCAAGGAACACGCCGGCGAGATCGCCACCGAGATCGAGCTGATCCGCAGCACCGAAGAAGAGAAGGGCCAGCAGATCGAGAACGTCCGCAACTGGCAGGAAGGTCGCAATGCGGTTGTACTTCCCCCTCTCCCTCAGGGAGAGGGCCGGGGTGAGGGCGCTCTTCGCGCCGATGCATCAGAAACCGAGAACCTCGCGTATCTTCAGAACGCGGCGCGCGAACGGCGCAATGTGTTCGAGGCGCTGATGGAGGCGGTGAAGACGCATAGCCTGGGGCAGATCAGCCACGCGTTGTACGACGTGGGTGGGGAGTATCGGCGCAACATGTAATACCGCAGCCTGGCTTTGGTGGGAGCCCGCTCTGAAGCTGGTTTTGCGGTACCATCGGGTCATGTCAGCGACCAGGAGCATCTCCGGTCACCAGTCTGACCTCTAGGCCGTTTAATTAACTTTACATTTGCGCGGTCTGCATTTGGCAGGCCGCGCGAACTGTAAAACAACAGCCTACTTATGTGTCTGCGGCGGCCCCGCATCATTGATCTTTAGTGCAAACGAGCGATATGACGTCGTATCCTTCGGTGTGCGCAACTGATTGGAGTGGGCAACTATGAATAAGCAGCCATTGCGCGATCTCTTTGATGCGATGTATCACGGAAAACATCAGTTCGCAGACTTTATGAGTTGCGATGTGACTGCGCGCGCGACCGCATTTCAGCTTAACGAAAGAACTATGTATAGCCCCGATAAGCGCTTAAGGGCATACCACTCCTTTCTGACCTTGTTCCTCTTTGACTACTTCCCTGTGGAATCCGAGGTTGCGTTTGGATACAGGAAGGGTTCCAGTGCCTATGACGCTGTCTCTCCTCATGCTCGAAGCCGCCACTTTTTTCAGGCGGACATCACGAGCTTTTTTGGCAGTCTTGATTCAGGCGTGGTCGCCAATGTTATTGATGAACATAAAGAGCGGTCGCCGATCGAAGATGTTGAAAAATATACGGCGCGAGTACGAAGTTTAGTGCTTCTCAACGGGTCGCTTCCAATGGGATTCTCGACATCCCCGGTGTTGAGTAACGCATGCCTATACAAGTTCGACCGCGCACTCCGAGAGAGGTGTCAGACGGCTGGGTTGCATTTCACTCGATACGCAGATGACCTCATTATTTCTTCGGGTGACCTCGAATTGACACGCTCCGCTAAGGCGATTGTGGAGGAGGTCTTGCTGCACGAATTCGACGGCAAGCTGCAGCTCAATGCTGAAAAAACGAAGCTGACGAGCATTGGTCGTAAGGTAAAGATTCTTGGTATGGTAATTCTGCCGAATGGACGAATCACTGTTGACCAAAGGACTAAAGATCGAATTGAGGTGCTTATCCATTTCTATCGAGTCGATCAAGAGCGCTTTCTCGCACTGGTAAAGAATGACCGTGCTGGCGGGTTAGAGCATCTCGCGGGTCTGGTTAGCTACGTAAATACTGTGGATCAGGAGTATCTGGGGAAACTTCGTCGAAAGTTTGGAGTGACAATAGTTGACAGTCTCCTGCACAAGACTATTCTGTGACCGTTTTTCGCGTCCATATTGAGAATGTTCAACATATCTCGAATCTCACCGTTGAACTCGATCTATCGAAAAACGGAATAATATGCGTTGCCGGCAAGAATGGGGCAGGGAAGACGACTCTCATAAAAGCGCTGAAGAATATCGCCTCTGCGGATACCTTTATGCGCACCTCCGCTCCAACTATCTTCAATGAAGAAAGTCGAATTTCGTATAACTGGAATAATGAGCAGTTCGATTTTGTTTACGATCCCTCGCTCCGCACCCTCGATTGCCGCATGCAAATTCCGGACTCTCTGCGCGGACTGGTGGTCGCGGAGTTGCCTGTCCCGCACGGGGAGCGCTTCAACTACTTCCGCTCCATCAGTGATGCCGATCTCTCTATCCGGCGTGCCATTGTGCTCGGTGAGTACACCGTACCCAATGAGTTGATTTCGTTTCTTGAGGCGATATACGGTACGGGCAAGTTCGAACGCGTCGTGCAAGTGACGCTAGGTAGAAATCAGTACTTTTGCACGCTTTTAGGAGGCGGGAGGTATATCAGGGAAGATTACTTTAGCTCCGGCGAGTATTTCCTTATAAGTCTCTACAAGCGTTTGCGAAGTGAGTGCAGGCTGATTGCTATTGATGAGATCGATATTTCTCTAGACCCTGCTGCGCAAGTGCGACTCGTTGGTGAACTACGCAGGATGTGCTCCCGCTATTCTCGAAACGTGCTGTTCACTACGCACTCTTTAGCGATGCTAAAGACTGTGCTCCCTGGCGAACTGCGGTACATGGAGCAACAAGGGGACGAAGTCGTACTGATTCCCCTCTCCTACAGCTTCATAAAAACTATCTTGTTCGGGTTCCGCGGGTGGGATAGATATATCCTTACTGAGGACGATGTGCTGCAGAGGTTTATCGAGTATGTGATTTCAAGGTTCTGTGGCCCCAGCTTTTTCTCGTGCAAGGTTATCTATATTGGTGGCAGTCAAAACGTTATCGATCTCATGAGGCGAAACGCGGTCGAGGGTTTTCTTAGCGATGCTGCGGCTGTGATTTCGGTGTTGGACGGTGACCAGCGCGACACACGCGCGGGGCGCAGCCGGAATACCCTCTGCATTCCGGTGGATAGTGTCGAGAAAGCGCTTCATCGGTATTATCAAGACTCCGCCTTCGAGCCTCGTCTGGATGCGTCATTTGACCACGCTAGACCGAAAGTCTTATTTTCGGAAATGATGCGACAGCGCGTTTTGTCGGAGCGCGAAATATTCGATGTCATTTGTTGCAACGAGGCCGAGGCGATCGCTGGGTTTGCAGCTACGTTGTCTGTCTTTCTAGCTTCGGAGCCACAGCTTGTCACAAGTGTAGATATGTAGACCGATCGCCCATTAACTTGCGTAGTCCTGCCTAACGCGAATAACGGGGTCGGTTTGGAGTACCCCTGGTTTCTCGGACAATGAACCTAAGGCACATACCTTAGGCGATTGAACTGCTTTTCGTATTGATGGGGCGATTGGTAACCCAGCGCAGAGTGCATGCTCCAGGTTCACTTATCTAGGATGACGCTGCGCGAGGGGTGACGTAGGCCAGTCAGGGGGACGGCATGCGACAGGGATTGAAGCGGGGGGCTCAGCGTCGAGAGGATGCGCTGACAGGGGGGGGGGGGCGGTGGGATCGGTTGGAGAGAGCGCCTTAATGGGTGAGGCTGTCTTCCATGCCTGGGCCTTAGCGATGTGAATCGAGGTCGCGGCGGAAGCCGAGCGCGATATGAATGCTCCTGCGTAGAGGTGCATGCCCATCGCGACAGGACGGCGCAAGCACAGGGCCGACACACCGGCGCCAATGTGGTTTCCAACCCTATTTCCCGTTGGAAGGGCTCCGGCGGTCACCTCACTTCCAATAGCTCGCACAACACTACTCGCACTAGATCTAGGACCCGGAGAGCCTCATCTCTGGAGGTACTGGTGTGGGTAGAGACACTTGACCGAGTATATACGGATCGAACAAATGTCCCCAATGCCTCTTCTACTGCGGTCGCAGCATTCTCAGTTGGTTCGCTAATGCTCTTGGAAACACGCCTGTTCTTCAGGACATAGCGTACTTTCTGTTTCATGGTAGGGCCGCGTGCGTCTGGCTCCATTTTAAAGCCAGGCGCAACTTTCACATCTTCATCGGGCGCGAGCTGGTCAAGCACCTTCCGTAGCGCTTCTCTCAAGTCTGTCGCCGGTCCGCGCCAAGACAATCGATTCTCGGTGCGGAGATCGATGAGTGCTTGTTCATATGACATCGCCGCCGTGGGCAGTAACGACCGAAGCGTTGCCACTAGGCGGCCATCCGCAGCGCTTAGTTCGATTACGTTGGTCCGGACTGGGGCTGCAACTAACTTCGTATCTAAAAGCACTAAGTGCTTCTTCAGCGATCTAAAAAGCTCCTTGTACTTGCTTGTAGATGATGCCTTGTGCGTTAGTTGCAAAAGCAGCTGCATCATGCGGTCGACCTCTGCGACGTGGGTGCCATCACCTGTGTTGTCTTCGATCATTGGTCGGACGTCGGCAAAGTACCCCTCGATAAGATTACGAATTCGCTCGCGCGATACCTTTGACTGAACCTGGGGGCCTGCAACTGAGTTGAGCAACTTTCTTTCGGCTTCAATCTGAGCCAACAATGCTGTCACGTGGGATGGCATTAGCCTTCGCCAGGCAGGTTGTGTTCCACCAAGTTGTACCCAACCGCGTTCAACTTGTACTCGCCTCGACCGGTCGACTCAAAGTATCCGGCAGCTTTCGCGTCGACAAGCAACTGCGCCATTCTCGTTGGGAGCTTGTACCCCGCTTGCTTAAAGTACTTTTCGAGGTCCGTTGTGGAGATGCTGTCCTTGCGTTCCTCATCACCTGCAAGCTCTTGTAAGTAGAAGGCTGTTACGCACGCCATTTCTCGCGCGGTTCGAGGCTTCTTCTGCTCCTTGAACGAGCGGATATCCACCCGCGACCTGCGCTCGATTGGCTGCTCCAAGCTCAGCTGCGGGGCGGGGGTTTCGTGCGGTAGGGGATCGCTCACAAAGAGCGCGCCGGACACTGGGGCTAGGTTTAGCTGCCGACAGACTGCGATTATCGCGGTCTCCCTCGATGCCTCATCTAGAGGCTCCAGGGCTGCGAGCAAGATGTCGATCGCCTTACCAAGAGTGTGTTTTTCTGAACTCATGATTATCTCCAAAAAATAGAGAAGAGCCTCCTGTCCGCTTGGGCGAGTGGTTAGCTTGTGGTCCAGATTAGCCCGAGTTTATTGATGAACTCAGCGCCCACAAGCTGAGGATGGTAGGAAAGGTTATGCTTGAGCTCATCGGCGTGTCCCGACAAGACCATGCCTTCCCCCTCCGTCCAGCCGTTTATCAAAGCCATGCTGGTTGGAAGAGAAAAATCAAGTATCTCCATGCTTGGAAGCGTAAGCCACGCATGGGCTTCAAACGTACGTGTGCCAAGCCCGTTGGCGGCCAGTTCCGAAAAGTAGTTATCGAGAGTCTTGAATCGAAAAGTGCTGCCCGATTTGATGTAGCCGATCGTGAAAGCTGGCTGCACGCCGAACACTTTCTCGAGCACGGGAACTAGGCGGAGGTGGATGCTTAAGCATTGTGCAACAAGGTCGGCAGGAGTTAGCTCTCCGAGCACATCACGCACCATATAAGGGATTGCCTCTAGGTTTTTGGGCACCAGAAGTCGCTCTTGCGCGAAAGTCATGTCGGGCTTTACACCGAGCTGCTGGGAGTAGGCGACTGCCTGTTGGAACTCGCTGAGATATGTCATAGCAAGCTAACCCCTTATGTTTCAAGTTTTTCGACCCTAGGTAACGAGCCCGGGGTGTGCGCCTCATAACGCCTCGGTGTCAGTAGCACCGTGTCCCCCCAGCGAGCCACCCGCTAGAGCCCGCGTCCTGCGCTTGGACAGTTGGACAAGGCAACTCTAGTAGAGATAAGCGTGGGCTTAGGCGCGATGCACTGAACAAAGCTAACCATATCGGATAAACGGGATGCCGGCGGTAGGCATCGTAGGCAAGGCGGCATTGGATGTCGCAATCAATGGCGTGACCGAAGGACACGGTTCGGCGACGGCGAGACTGGTATTGGCAGGCTCAAGGTCGTTGCCGATGTGCGCGTCTTGATCGACGCTATAGGGTAGACACAACAAAGCGCTGCTGGAGATTGGCCTGCTCCCACGTTTCGACCGCCTCTCGCCGCCTCATCAGCGGCACACGTCTCACGTTGTTGCGTGGTCTTGACGGTACCGCTTGACCCGTAGCAGACTCGATCCCAAGGAGCGTCGAAACTCCTCACGTAGCGGTCCCCACCTCCGTCAATCTGGTGGGTTTTTTGTGCCCGTGCGCTTGCGGGCATGGACCGACGCGATGTCTGCGTCGGGAGGGCGGCTAATACAACACCCTTCGGGGAAATACGCCCGCCGGCTACGTGCGGTTTCGAACCTCCCGACTTCCCGTCCTCCGTCTGGCGGACGGGCACTTCATGGATCGAGGAGATGACGATGTCGAAGTTCGATACGGAAGATCGCGGCGCGCTGGGCTATTTCCTGACCGAGGACGGCCAGTCCCGGCTGCGCAATCTGCACCAGCACATTGTGTTCCTGTCACGCCTGGCAGAGCCGCGCGTGGACGAGGAAGAGGACGGGCCTGAAATCGACCACCCCGCGCTGGCCGGCTGCATGGACCTGCTGGCCGAGCAAGTGCAGTTGGTGCTGGATACGGTGGCCTGGCCGGCGCGCCTGCAGGCGAAGGGCAAGCCGCTGAAGGTAGGGCCGCAGGCCGACGATGACGAAGCCGAGGACGCGGATGAGGCCGATGGCGACGCTGCGCCCGTGGCAGCTTCCGCTGACGATAACTACGATTTCGGCATGACGATGGATCAGCTGGACGAGCTGCACCGCCTGCTCGATCTGCTGCGCGCCCAGGGCGATCTGATGATGGCCACCGGCGAAGGCAATGTCGCCAAGGAGACCATCATCGTGACGGGCTCGGCCATCTTCGATGGCGCCGAGGCCGTGGACGCCATCATCGACCAGGTCGAAACGCAGATCCTCGACGACGACGACCCGCGTGCCAAGCCCCGGCGTGTGCGTGAAATGCCGCCGGCGTATGGCGTGCACGCCGTCGCGGCCACTGAGCCGAAGGCTCAGCACCGCGCAGAGCTGCACTGAGCCCAACGCCACCCGCAGCCGCGTTGGTGCGTGCTGCGGGTGGCGTCTCGGGTCGAGGGACGGCGAGCGCCGCTGTGTTCTCTTCCACTCGCGGGTCGCGCGCGACCTGGCCGCGCATCCGTCGCCTTCGGTTACTGAACTGCTGCGGCGCAATCGGAGAAGTAGGGATTGCGGTTCCTCTTACGCGGCCACTTGCCGGGGTCATAGGTTGGACAGGCAGCACGGCCGTAGCCGTCTGCGCAGACGAATCCCTGACCTTTATCTCGAGGAGTACGCAGATGGTGACGAACGCGGGCGAGATGTGCCCGATATGCCAAGAGACCTTCAACGCGGGTGACACGGCCCGGCGACACGGAAGCACGTGCGCGGCCCGCTTCCACTCCGGTTGCATCGACAGCTGGCTTGCCGGGCAGATCCGCGTCAACCCGGCCGCCCCTGGTGTGCTTCCCGGGTTTTCTCCTGTGACGCATACGATGGAGGCGCCGAACACGAACTGCCCGGCGTGCCAGCAGCCCTGGGCGGGGTTGACCTACGTGGACACCGTTGTTTGAACGGCAACACATCACAACAAGGCCCGCCATTGGCGGGCCTTTTCTTTGGGGGCGTGGAGTCGGGGGCACGCATTCTGTTTGAGACAGCGGCCATCCCGCTCTTGTCGGGGTTCTGTGCACGCCGCCTCGGGACAGCGTGCGTTCCGTGCGTCAGGGCATGGCGACCCAGGCGGTGGTGCCGGGCTCCTGGTAGTGGGTGATGTGCGCGTACGGGATGGACGTGAGGAAGGCCACCTCTGTGAGACCCACGGCGCCGACGCCGGTCAGCGCGATGAGTTGCGACGTGGCCAGGTTTGCGCCCTCGAAGACGAGTCGGGTGCCAACCGCTGATGCGAGCACGTCGGAATTGTTGCCCACGGGGATGACCGCGCCCTGTCCGTTGACTTGGTAGTTGAGCGTGAACGTCATGCGGTACACATAGCTGGTGCCGTAACCGCCAGCGTCCGGGGTGACATCGGTCGAGATGTGCACCGTGTCCTGACTCTTCCCCTTCTTGATCTCCGTCATCAGCGCCAGCAGGTTGATGCGATTCGCGCTGTTCAGGGCGGTCTGCAGCGGTGTCGTATTCGCCGGCGGAGGCAGCGCAACTGCGGCGTAGGGGCCCGCCTGACCCATGCATCGGTTGATCAGCGCGATTGCGGTGGCTGGTGTGAGGGGCGCCCGGGCGGCGAACCCGTTCGCCGCTTGGATCTGTTCGGGAGTGCGGGTATCGCCTCGATAGAGTTGGATTGGCATTGCGTTTCCTTACGTGGTCTGCAGGGCAGCCACTGCGTTGATGGGGGTTATCGGCGCGCGCGTGCCGGCGCGCTAGTAGTAGTTGTCGGCCAGGCGTGCTTCAGAGGCACTCACGGCGGCCTGGTAGGCGTTGCCCCTCGAAGCCAGTGCCTTGATCGACGCGCGCACGATCTGCTGGGTCACCAGGGAGCCCGCTGTGAACGAATGCTCGACGGCGGGTCCAAAGCCGTGCGCCCTCTGCAGAACCACCGGTTTCGTGACATCAAAGCTTGCTTCCTTGAGGCGTTGCTGGATTTTCTTCACCGCCAGGTCGTATGCGCTGTCCTTCTTGGCCCATTCGTCGATGTCGAGCGTGTCCTTCGCCAGGTCCTCCGTCAGGCCGGCCTGCAGCTGCTTCATACGCCTGAGGTTCTGGGCATCGATGAGGGCGTTGCCGAACGCGGACTCGTTCTTGACGTCGTCGATGCTCTGCATGAAACGGTAGTAGATCGCTGTCGCCGTCACGGCCTCGGCGCCGAAGGTGTCCACGTCTTTGATGTTCACCGAGGTGGCATACAGGAACGAGAACAGTCCGGGCGACAGCCGGGTCATGCTGAACGCCAGGCTGGCGGCCGACGTAGAAGACGACTTGGCCGCCTCCGCGACCGTGTTGACCACGTCCGAGTAGGCGGCGATGGCCTGTTCGCTCATAGCGGGCGAAGGCGAGGTTGGATCCTGTGCGGCGGCCACCGCCTTGAGCGCTGACGTGACGACCGCCGCGATCTTGTCCAGGCTGAACTCGCTCGTGTACTCGATCTTGGTGTCCGAGTTGAACGAGAGCTCGCGTGCATCGGTGACCTTGGCATCCCTGAGATGGACGCCGATCGCGTCGATGAAGTACTTCCGCGTTTTCTCGTCGTCGTCCTTTAGCAATACCGTCAGTTTGTCGATCTGTGCCTTGGCGGCGACCGTCTTGTCGGCGACGGATTCAACCGAGCCGGATGTGCATGTCATGGTGTCTCTCCTTGTCGGGTCTCGTGGTGGACGGCGGTGTGCCGTTACATCCTGTTGAGTACGCCGATCAGCCGCTGGCTCGCCTCCGCTGCCTGGAAGAGCCGGAAGCCGTCCTGACCCAGGTGCGCGCGAACGTCGTTGAAAGCATCGTTGAAAGGCGCGTTCTGCTGGGGGCCGAGCAGCTGGACTTGGACGCCGTTGACCTCCATTCCTACGACGTTGTCGTAGCCGAACGGCGCGCCGTTGCCGCCATGGACGTCGATCCATGCCTGGATTCCGTTGAAGTACGCGATGTACGGCTGGAGGTATGGCCCTTGGTTCTGCGGGCTGGAACTGGCCCATGTCGCGAGTTGTGGATGCGCCATCTGGGTGGCGAGCTGTGCAGGCGTGAAAGGCATGGCGGTAATTCTCCGGCGGGTGGCTGAGGGAACAGGGGGGCGTTGGTGCGCTTGACCTGTTTCATTGCGAGGCGATCGAGTGCTGCATGCCCACCGTAGGAGCCCAGGCGGTGCTCCGGTAGGGGAACGACGTTCCCCGGTTCTGTGCCGCCGCACGCCGTCAGCGAACGCCGCGCCACGCCGCAGGTAGCGCCGTGAGATGCATCGCCTGCATGCGCAGTGACAGGGCTCTCGCGGCAGCCGCGCAGCAGCCCAGCTGCAATCCGCCCGTGCGGCCGACGTCAGTCAGCGTCGATGCGCCGCGAACGGAAGTCAGTGGCGGAGCAAGCGCGCCAGGTCTGCCGGCGTGCCGGGGAAGAGGTCGAGGTCCGCGGCGCTGGGGCTTGCCGGCAGCCGATCGGAGCGCTGCCAGAACGCGAAGGTGGTCCATGCCGGCGGCAGGCGCGGGGCGGGGGCGTCGGTCCAGTCGGCAATCCAGAGCGGGTATTGCGCGAACTGCGGATCGTGCAGGTAGGTGCTGCCCATGCTCCAGTTGGTGTAGAGCAGCGGCATGCAGCCCAGGCGGTGCCGTGCGCGCTCGAGCGCGGCCAGCACGATGCGCGCAACGTCTTGTGTGTCGTGGGGCGGGCCGCGCGGAGTGAAACTGAGTTCCTCGAAGTCGATGGCCAGGCAGAGATCCCGGGACGTGGCCGGCCCCAGGGCGTCGACGGCGTTGTCGACCTGGGCGATGGGGTCCTCGTCGAGCCTGAGAAACACGTAGGCGCCCCGATAGATGTCGCGTTCGGCCATCAGTTGCCAGTTGCTGTGGAACTCGTGGTCCAGGCGCCGGCCATAGGCCACCCGGACGAAGGCGAAATGTAGGTCCGGCACGGCATCGAACACCGCGCTGGCGCCCCGCGCGCCGTGGCCGGACCACTGGGAGATGTCGGTGCCGAGCAGGGGGGATGGCGCGGGCTGCGGTATGTCTGCGGTCGCATCATGCGGATCCAGGTCGTGGTCCTCGCGCAGAGGCGTGGGCCACGTCTCCGGTATTGCCGGCGGTGGCACGGATGCGGTGGGGCTTTGGGAGGGTGGGAGGGGGCCGGGATGCGCATCGGCGCTGATGTCCTGCGACACCGCCAGGAGTTCGGCGACATCGTCCACATACACGCCGATGGCGACGCCGAACGCCACGCAGAGCTTGCAGGCGACGAGGGCGGCCACCCACCTGGGGCAGCGATGCGCGCGGCGCCGACGCGTCGGGCGCGATGCCGATGCTGAAGGCGCATTGCCCGGCCATGCCGCCGCATCCCACGCCGTGTGGGGTGGGGCCTCGTGCGCCAAGTCTGGCGATGCCGCATCCGCGTCCGTGGGCTCCGGTGCCCCCTCCGCCTCGACGCGCGTGGGACGGGTGCGCTCGGGCGCGAGCGAATCGCGAAGCGCGGTGGTCCTCGCGTCGGCCCGGATTGCCATTACGCCGCTGGTGAACTGCAGCAGCAGTGCGGAGGCTTCGGGGCCGAAGGGATGCCCGACATACCGCACGTCGCCGCCGGCGCTGCGGATCTCGGAGGGATCCTCGGTGTAGTCGCCCGCCGCATTGAGCACGATGCGCGGCGTGCCGTGCTCCATGGCGACGCGCGGCTTATCGAAGATGTTGCCGATGCAGCGGAAGGCGCCGGGTGTGGCGTGCGCGACAGGGTGCGTGGTGGCGATACCGCAGCGCGCCATGTCGGCGAGCAGCACGGCGGCGGACAGGGTCTCCGCCGCCAGTCTGTCGCGTTCGCCCGCCTGCGCGGCCTCGACGTAGAGGTAGGCGGCCCCGGCGTCCGGCTGGAGGATCAGCCCGGTCCCGGGGCGCGGTGAAAACCACGCCCGTTGCCATGCCTCGCTGAGCGCGATGGGGCCGTCCGCGCAGGCGGCCAGCACGGCGCGCAGCCAGGCGCGGTCGGTCTCCGGCAGGCTGGCCAGCGCCCGCACGAATCGGGTGGCGGAATGCATGAGGGCGCGGCTCCTTGCCGTCGGTGTTGGCGTCAGCCGCCACCGCCGGCGTCAGCAGGCGGCGGATCGGCGTCCTTGCCTCCTGTGCCGGGAGTTGCCGGGCTGGAGTCGTCGATCGAAACCGCGAGGTATTTGCCGGGGTAGTACTTGGCCATCCAGCCCTGCGCCAGCTGCGAGGCGGTGATCCGCTTGAGGTAGTAGGTGATCGGCGCGCCGATCTTGCCGTCCAGGCACTTCTGCACGTAATCGTCGAGCGCATCCATCATGGAATTGATGTCGATGATCTTGTTGGCGCCGTCGTCGATGTCCTTCAGCGCGGAGAGCGCGCTTTCCATCTGTCCGGACTTCATGGCCACCAGGCCTTGCCCTGTGCGCGCGGCGGTGGCGGACGATGCGACAGAATCCCGCTCGGTCTGGGTCACCCCTTGGAGTTTGAGCAAGGCGGTCATCGACGCCGATCCATCGTTGTCGGCAAATTCGCGCACGCCCATCTTCACCTGGTTGGACTTGATCGACGGGATGGAGCCGATGGTGGTCAGGGTGCAATGGGAGGTGATGTTCTGCGAGGACAGCAAGGATTTGGCATCGTCACTGAAGGTCCGGCTGATGCCGAAGCCGCCGGACGCACTCTGGAACCAGCTGCCGACCTTCATCTGTGTCTGCAGCGAGGAGGCGATGCTCACCATCGCCTCGCTGCTTCGTGTATCGGTGGTGTTGAGGATGTGCACCATGCCGATGAAGCAGGAGCCCATGGTGGCGCCGGAGAGGATCGTGAGTGCTTTTTCGTCTTTGGTGTCGGCGCGGGCGGCGATGTCCTGGATGCTGGCCGGCGAATCGGTCTTGATCATGTCGTCCGGGAAAAAGGCGTTGAACGCCCGGACGCCCTTGTCCACATCGAGAATCAAGGGCGCGAGCAATACGGCGTCCTTGTGGGTGCAGGTAATGGCGATCACCAGCGTGCCGCTGATGCTGTGGTTCTGCGTCTGGCTGTGCACCTGGCTGGCCGACGAGCGCGAGGCCTGGGACGCGAACGAACTGCCCAGATACCCGACCTGGCCGCTGATGAACTGGGCGACATCGGAGGCGTGACTGCCTGAGTCCTGGGTGTTTTCGTCCCGGCTGAAATACTGGATGTTCATCCGCAGGCCGTCGGCCGACAGCGGCATCTGCTTGATCTGGCTGCGGTTGTAGTCGATGGGGGATTCGATCGACTCGCTGATGCCCGGAAGCTTTGCGCGCAGCGGTTGCGAGGCCCGGATAGCCTGGATCTTCGCCTTGGCATAGGCCTCGGCGGCCGTGGACACCGACTGGCCGAACTCGGCGCGCTCGGCGTCCAGTTCCTTGGTGTCGATGCCCATGCCGGCGAGCTCCTGGGACGTCATGTCCAGTGAGCGCTTGGTTGCGAGCAGGGAGTTGAGCGAGTCCTCGGCGGCGTCGGCGGGTGCCTGTGCCGCGGCGATCTGCTCGAGCACTTCGAGTCGTTCTCTGCTGACCAGGTTACCGAGGGCAAGGGCGGGGTCGTACGGGATGGTGGATGGCATGGTGCGTCTCCGGATGAAATGTCGAGTGGGTCGGGCGTGCGCGACATGGCGTCGCTTCGCCGCGGGGTGGCGTCTAGTTCCGGTAGGCCTTCAGCTGACGCCTGGACACGCCGAAGGTGGCGTGGAGCATTTCGGGGGGCCACTTCCTGGCGACGGCGACACGGATGGCCGCCCGGCGCAGCGACAGGAACAGGCCCCAGGAGCTGGGAATGTCCAACTGGCCGTTGACGTCGGCGATGTCGCGCCAGTGCTGGTAGACCACCGACGGCACGTCCAGGCCGGTCATGTCGAAAAAGCGCGCGGCGCGCGTTGGAAGATAGATGCGCTTGCCGCCATAGCTGTTGACCAGATCGATGATCAGCTCGAAGCCGCCGACGGCGCCGATTTCGGCCAGCGATGCCGGTAAAGCCTCGACCACGAACGCCTTGTTCTGCTCGCAGAAGCACACGCACATGTACCGCGACTCGCCCTGGAAAATAGACGCGCCGCCAATCAGGCTGATGAAGCATTCGCCCGGCTGCATGCCGGATACGAGCCACTGCGACGTCCCTGTGTGGTCCATGAAACCCCCTGTGCATCCATGGCAGTTGGTGGTGCCTCACGCTATGGAGGCTTCCAACGCGGGTGTAGGGGATCGGTCTTCCCTAGTGGTAAAAATTCTCGCTTGCTGAAGGATTCTGTGATGGTGTCGCGAGTTCTGCCACGCGGCTCGAGCTGCGTTCAACGCAAGACGTCACTGCGGCCTTAAGCACCTCCGTCCTCCGTCTGGCGGACGGGCACTTCATGGATCGAGGAGATGACGATGTCGAAGTTCGAGACGGAAGATCGCGGCGCGCTGGGCTATTTCCTGAGCGAGGACGGCCAGTCCCGGTTGCGCAAGCTGCACCAGCACATCGAGTTCCTGTCACGCCTGGCAGAGCCGCGCGTGGACGAGGAAGAGGACGGGCCTGAAATCGACCACCCCGCGTTGGCCGGCTGCATGGACCTGCTGGCCGAGCAGGTGCAACTGGTGCTCGATGCGGTGGCTTGGCCGGCACGCCTTCAGGCGAAGGGCAAGCGGGGCGATGACCAGGACGAGGCCGACGACGACCACGACGACCACGACGACGACGACAGCGACGAAGACGAAGCTGAGGATGTGGATGTGGATGCCTCGGACGATGTCGAAGAGGCAGTCGCGACGGAACCGGGTGGGGCGAAGTATCTGGTCGGCATGACGCTGCGTCAGATCGATGAAGCGACCAACCTGCTCGACATGCTGGTTGCCCAAGGCGATCTGCTGCACTTGAGCGGCACTTCGGGCACCGAATTCACGGACAACACGATTGCAATCGCTGGCGCGTCCATCTTCGATAGTGCGCAGGTGCTGCAGGCACTCCACCGGCAGGTGATTTCGCAGTACCTCACTGATCGGCCGGCCGCGCGACCGCGGGTGCGGGAGACGCCGCCGCTGTACAACGTTCACGTGACTGCAACTGCCAAGCCGCAGGGCGAACACCGCGCCCACTAGCACTGAGCCCAACGCAACCCGCAGCGGCGCTGATGCGTGCTGCGGGTTGCATTTCGCTTTCGAGGTAATGACTCCGGCCAATGCGCCGCCTGTGCGTGCGGGTCGGGCATGGCCGGATCCTGCAACTGACGCTGCTGTCCTTTTGAGCCGTCGGCATGCCGACTGTTCGTGCATTGCCGGGATCGAAGCCGATCCAGCTGCCGCAGGGGATGCTGTTACGCCGCACACACATGCTCAGACCGCATCGCGGAGTGGGTTAGTTCTGCCGTGCGCAACGCTTTTGCCAAGCAATGAAAGTCGACAGCACACCGGAACGTTTGCTTGTCGAACAACAAGAAGGCGCTCCGGCGACCACCCCGTCGTCGTAACTGCTCTGGAAATGAACCTTATTCGCCGTGAGGCAGGAACACGCCACGGAACCGCATCTTCCCGGAGGACAGGCGGTCGTATGCTTCGGTCGCTTGGTCGAGCGAGAAGGTTTCGACGATTGGCTTGACCTTTCCCTTCGCGGCAAGTTCAAGAATCTCGGCGAGGTAATGTTGTCCGCCATGGGTGGAGCCCACCACGCGCTGGCGCATCATATGGAAGGGCTTACCGTCGGACGGGATCGAGAACGGCTTGCTGAAGTCGAGTCCGCACAGGACGATGCGCCCGTCGGGCTTGACTCCCGCCATCGCTTTTTCGGCGGTGTCGAAGTCGTTGGTCGTGACCAGAAGAACATCTGCGCCGCCAGCCGCCAACAGCTCCTGGCCGTTCGCGACGACGATGTCTGCACCAAGATCTTTCGCAAGCTTGTGCTTGTCCGGCGAATGCGTGATCGCAATGGTCTCGAATCCGCAGGCCTTGGAGAACTGGAGGGCGACGTGGCCAAGTCCACCAATACCGAGCACCGCGACCCTGTCACCCGGTTTCGGGTCCGCATCGCGCATGCCACTCCAGGTGGTGTAGCCCGCGCACATCATCGGCGCAGCGTCCTCGTAGTCCAGCCCATCGGGCAGCAATACAGTGCCTTCCGCAGAGATCGCGATGTACTGTGCGTGCCCGCCCTGCGACGCGAAGCCCGTCGTTCTGGGCGAAACGCAGTTCATGGCCGTCTGGCCGGTCAACGGACGGTTCTGGCGGCAGTAAGGGCATCGACCGCACGAGGACTGCACCCATGTGGTGCCGATTCGGTCTCCCACCTTGCGTGTGCGGACGCCCGCGCCGACTTCGACAATCTCACCAACCACCTCGTGGCCAGGAGTCTGCGGATAAATGTCGCCGCCAGCCCCCTGGGTGGCCCAAACGTCCGTGTAGCACATGCCAGAAGCGTGAACTTTCACCAGGACCAACCCTGGCTCTGCCTTGGGCACGGGGACCTCATGAACTTCCCAAGGCTTGTTGGCCCCGGTCATCACAACTGCCTTCATCTTCATCGCCGTTTCCTCTCTATCAGGTGGTCTGTGGGCTGCGATCTAGCGGCGTACAGCGACACCAAGCTGGCTTGGAACCGGCGATGCTGCACCCTGATTCGAGTCTATGAGCCGTAGACTGTCGCGACAATCTGCTCAATATTTGATGCCAAGATGAAATCAATTCACCAATCTAAGGGCAACGATCTGGCGGCCTTTGCCGCTTTCCTGGCAGTCGCGGCCCATCGGAGTTTCCGCAGCGCCGCAAGCGAACTCAACATGACGCCGTCGGCGATCAGCCATTCGATCAAGGTGCTCGAACAACGGTTGAATGTCCGTCTATTCAACCGAACGACTCGAAGCGTCTCCTTGACTGAGGCGGGTGAACGTCTCGCCCTAAAACTTAGGCCGGCAATGGCCTCAATCGAAGAGGCCGTTCAGGAGTTGGAGGTCGATGAGCATGTGCCCAGCGGTACCGTGCGAATCAATGCCAGCGAGGGCGCTATCCGGTTGACACTGTGGCCAGTGCTTGCACGCTTTTTGCGTGAGTATCCACGCGTCCATATCGACATATTCACTGATGGCAGGCTCGGCGATATTGTTGCCGATGGTTTCGATGCTGGTATCCGGTTAGCGGAAGCAGTACCAAAGGATATGGTGGCCATCCCGGTTATGGGGGAGGTCCGCTTTGCGGCATTGGCGTCGCCCGGGTATCTAGAGCAGCACGGGCATCCAAGGGTGCCGCAAGATCTGTATGACCATAATTGCATCCGCTTCCGCTTCGAGAGCGGTGCAATCTACCGGTGGGAGTTTGAGCGCCAGGGCGTGGTCGAAAGGATCAATCCTTCCGGCTCTCTCACATTGACCGATCAACCGCTGATGGTGGAGGCATCAATCGATGGCATAGGCATCGCCTTCGTGCCCGATCATCTCGCAGTCAATGCGCTCAACGACGGCCGACTTAAACGCCTTCTGGAAGATTGGTGTCCCGCGTATCCAGGGCTTTGTCTCTACTACGTGGCGAATCGCCACCTACCATCTGGCCTGAGAGCGTTGATCAATATGATGACTGGAATGCGTTCAGACAGTTGAAAGATTACCCGCCAGGAGGAGCATGGTTCACGGCAGTGAAGTGGGTATCGCTTCGTTATCTTTCTCCGAAAGGCCCAACATAAGCAGGTCGTTCCGACATCTAGGGGACGCCCTAGGTGCGTAAATCAGCACATTTCACATGTCGTTTATGTATTCCAATCTCGCCTGAAGGTGCACGGTATTCATGGCAAAAACGCCGCTATATTCCGGACTCCCCCGAAGCAGGAGAACTGAAATGTCGCTCATCCAACAGCATAAGAAGACGGCACAAATGGTCGGCGTGGCGCTGGTCGCGGCCGTGGGGCTTGGTGGCTGTGCCACGTACAAGGACGACTTCGCACGCATCGATACGCGCCTCGATACCCTCGACTCGCGGGTGCAGGGTGCGGCGCAGAGCGCGGAATCCGCCAACCAGTCGGCGACGCAGGCCAATCAGCGCCTGGATACGATGGAACGTCGCGTCCAGCAGCTGGAAACGGCGCCGCGTCGCACGCCGCGCGGTTGATCTGATCGGACCGGGACCCGTTGGCCTGGCGGTCACGGGTCCCGGTGTGTCACCCGTCTTTTCGAGGAGTTGTCCCATCGCCACGTCCACACATCCTGCGATGCGGGTCTTCCACACGGCGCTGTTGCTCGCGTTGTCATCCGCCAGCGTCGGGGTGGCCATGGCCGAGGACACCGTGGCGCCACAGGCCGCCTCGGCTAACCAGCTTCCGCCCGGCCAAGAGGTCTCCGACACGGTGATCGAGCTTGCGGGCTGGGTCATCGCCGCCGATGACAACCACGGCTATCCGTTCATGGTGATGGACAAGGCTGCCGCGCAGGTGCTGGTGTTCGGCGGCGACGGCAAGCTGCGAGGCGCAGCGCCCGGGCTGTTTGGTTCGGCAGTCGGCGATCATGCGGCGCCCGGCATCGCAGGTCTTGCGCTGCGCGAGATTCCGGGGCGGGATCGCACCACGCCGGCCGGTCGTTTCGTGGGTGGCTATGGCCCGTCGATCGATGCCGGGCGTGTGCTCTGGGTGGACTACGATTCGGCGGTCTCGCTGCACCCCACCGCCAGCGGCACGCCGGCCGAGCGACGCGAGGAACGCCTGGCATCGCCGACGCCGGACGACAACCGCGTCACCCACGGTTGCATCAACGTCGCGACCACGTTCTACGAGGACGTCGTCCGTTCGACGTTCGAGAAGGGCGGTGTGTTCTACATCCTGCCGGACAAGGACTCGATGGCGGAGACCTTCCCGGAGTTCGCGCATAGTCGCGAGGGCGCGAAGCGGGACGAGTGAGTACAAGTCGCCGGTTTGATGAACCCGGCGGCATTGCAGGGTGGCGCTAGACTCCACCCATGACGACGCCAGACCAGAGCAAGCTCGATCGCATCGTGGCCGAAGCCCGGCGCAGTGCCGAGCAGCGCAACAACGGTTATCGCGAGCGGGCGCTGAAGATGTACCCGTGGATCTGCGGCCGCTGCGCGCGCGAGTTCACGCGCGTCAATCTGCGCGAACTGACGGTGCATCACCGCAACCACAACCACGACGACAACCCGGCCGATGGCAGCAACTGGGAGTTGCTGTGCGTGTACTGCCACGACAACGAGCACTCACGGCAGCTCGACCACACCGGCGTCAGTGCACGGAACGCGGAGGACGCGCCGGCCGCGGCAACGTCCAATCCGTTCGCGGATCTGAAGGCGCGGCTCGAGAAGACCCGCGCCTGACCGGATCGCGCTTGCGGATCGGGTAGGCGATCTGCGGACGGATCACCCGGGTTGCGTGGGTCGCAGGCGTTGCGGGTCATGTGCGCGTGCTGCTGGACCGGACTCGCGCTTCGGTGACCATAGCGCCCCAATGCCTGCCGATCCCACGCCGTCCGCGCATCTGCTGCGCCTGTTGCCCGACGTGGTCGTGCAGACGGATGCGCGCTGGACGGTCACCTATCTCAATCCCGCCTGGCAGACGCTGACGGGCCACGCGGTTGCCGATGCGCTGGGCCGATCGCTGCTGGATTTCGTGCATCCCGACGACAACCCGACGCTGCGTTCGGGCATGCCGGTGTTCCGGCTGCGGTTCGCGGACCGGGCGTATCGATGGATGCGGCTGCAGTTGCAGCCCGAGACCGATGCGGCGGATCGGGTGGTCAGTCGCCAGGGCGTGCTGATCGAAGTGGCCGACGTCACCGAGCAGGTGCTGGTGGAAGTGCGCCAGCGCTTCCTGCGGTTGCTGGAGACCATCGATGGCGTGGTCTGGGAAGCCGAGCGCGGCGTGGGCAATACCTTTCTGAGTCCGCAGGTCGAGCGCCTGTTCGGCTTCACGGTGGAGCAGTGGCGCGCCGATCCGGGCTTCTGGCGCTCGCGCGTGCATCCCGACGATCTGCAGGCGGCCTTGGCGATCGACAACGCCGCCTACGATGCGACGCACAGCTACGCCTACGAGATGAGTTACCGCCTGATCACGCGCTCCGGCGAGGTGGTCTGGGTGCGCGACCTGTGCCGGACGGTGGTCGAGGCGGAACGCCCGAACCGCATGATCGGCCTGATGATCGACGTGACCCGGCAGAAGCAGGCCGAACTAGAACTGCTGCGCTCCGACGAGCGCTACGCGCTGGCCACGCGCGGATCCAACGACGGCATCTGGGACTGGGATCTGCGTACGGACGTGCTGCACGTGTCCGGACGCTTCAACGGCATCCTTGGGCTGGACGCGACCGGGCCGGTGCACGCTGACGGCTGGCACTTCCTGCAGTCGCGCATCGATCCCGACGATCGCGCCCGTGCGGAATCGGCGTACCGCCGGCATCTGGCCGGGGACAGCCCGAACTTCTCCGTGGATTTCCGCGCCTGGCACGGCTCGGGGCGCCTGGTGTGGGTGAACTGGCGCGGTGTCGCCCGCTTCGAGGACGGCATCGCCGTGCGCATGGCGGGCTCGTTGAGCGATCTGGCCGAACGCGGCAGTTCCTACGACGCGCTGACCAACCTGCCGGGCCGGCCGCTGTTTCGCGATCGCCTCGATCACGCGATTGCACTGCATCGCGAAGGGCTGGCGGCGGGCGAGGACGCACCCGCGCAAAACCACACCACGATGTTCGCCGTGCTGATGCTCGACCTCGACGGTTTCAAGGCGGTCAACGACACCCACGGCCACCACGTCGGCGACCAGTTGCTGCAACAGGTCGCGCGTCGGTTGGAGAACTGCGCGCGCGCGGTCGACCTGGTCGCGCGCATGAGTGGCGACGAGTTCAATGTGCTGCTGGAGTCTGTCGATTCCGCCGAGGCGGTCGAGCGGGCGCAGCAGATCGCTGCTGCGCTGGAGATTCCTTACAGGATCGGCATACACACCTTGACAAGCAGTGCGAGCATCGGCGTGGTGCATTGCACCCCGCGCTTGGTGACGAGCGACGACTACCTGCGCGCCGCGGATGCTGCGATGTATGAGGCCAAGACCCTGCCGTTCGGCGTATGCGTACTTCCAGCGGCCATGTAAAAGCGCACGCTTCGCTTCCCATAGTGGGACTTCAAGAACGCGACGTCCTCACTGCGCACTCCACCGGGTCTCAGGCAGGAGGCGGGATGTCGAAAGTCTGAAGCAGCATGTCGAACTGCGCCATGGACTGGGCACCCATTGCGACGGCGTGGTGCGGCGTAAAGTCGAGCGTGTCGGCGACCTCGCTGTCGCTCGCATGGGTACCAGGCAGGTCGGTGCCGTTGCCGCCCGCTTCGTCGATGGTCTGATGGGCGATATGGACCACGCCACTGAGCTGATCGGTCTCTGCCAGTTGATTAAACCAAGCGATGGCCTGATCCGGCGAAAGTCCGTGGCTCTGTGCGTACTGCAACAGGAACGGCACCGGACTCACCGCGTTGCCAGTGGTGTCGTAAAGCACGGATGCGGCGGCGTCGCTGAGCCCGGATGCGGCGAGGAAGTTGCGCATGTCGTCGGTCTCGAACCGGTTGTTGTGCGCGGCGCGGTCGATGGCACCCAGTCCGATGTAGGACAGTGCGGCAACCGTCCAGCCAACCGGGCCCAGCCATGTGCCAGCACCCAGCACGCCGGCCAGCACACCGCCAGCGGCGGTGACATGTAGGGTGCCGGCGCCCGCGTCGCCGTCTTGGAAGGCTTGGATCGCATTCCAGGTGTCGGCAGCAATGCCGGCTGCAGCGAACAGTCGTCCAGTGAGCGCGTTGCTCAGGCCGTACTTCCCGATGAAGCCGGTGGCTGAAATCAGTTCAGCGCCGACGGCGAGCGAGATCAGAGCCTTGCCGGTGAAGTTGGCGCTCTTGAGAAACTCCAGGTTGCCGATCGCGATGTCGAGTAGCGATTCCACGCGTGGATCGTCGAGCTGGAGGCCCTGTGCGTTGATCAGTGCGCTGGCTGACGCCGTTACCGCCATGCCGCGCAGAAGTTGGCCGGCCGCATCATCGGCGGTGAATCCTTCGATGCCATTGAGAGCAGTATTGAAGGCGCGCTGCGCCGCCTCTCTCTGCGTGTCGTCGCCCGCGAGTCCGGGCAGGCTTTCGCGCATGGCGCCGATCGCGCTTTCGAGCGCGGCCGGTTCGACGCCGAGCGCTTCCGCCAGGCGGGGATCGACGAGGCTGGCCAGCTGTGCATCAGCTGCGGCGATAGTTGCGGGATTGCCGCCGTCCAGGCCGGAAATAGCCGCACCGCTCTGCGTGGAGATGTAGAGGTTTGCAAACTCGGTCGCCAGTCCCTGACCCGCTGCGCCGAGTTCGCCGATCGAGAACAGATCCAGCAGCGAGTCGCCCAGCGGGCCTTGCGCCAGTGCCGGATCGGCGCGCAAGGCCATGCTGATCGCAGCCTGCGCCACGGGGTCGTTCAGCACTTCGCTGATGAAAGTGTCGACGTCGCTTCGCAACGGATTATCGGCCGGCAGGTCGGTGTACTGCGCCAGCTGGTTCAGAAGTCGCGACCCGTGGCTTGCCATCACGTCCTGCTGCGCCTGGATCTGCGCTTGCCAGTCGGCACCGAGGGATTCGGTCATCAGTGCGTCGAGCGCGGCTTCGAACTCGGTATCACTGGCGTAAAGCGGACGCATCTCCTGGGCAAAGCGAAGTGTTTCGGTCAGTTCGTAGAACTCGGCGGCGTCGGGCTGGATGGATAGCTCGATCCCGTTGCGGATCGGATCCATCGATGCCAGCACGGGCGAACCTTGGCCGACGTCGACACCCTGTCGTTCAAGCTCCACGAATAGCGCCGGGCCAATGCTCCTGGGCGGGATGCCGTTATGTGCAATCACCGCGTCGGCAGCGCGACCCCAATCGGCGCTAGTGCCACCAGCCAGGTCGATCAGGCGATTGGTCAATGCCTGGCTGCCTTCGGCACCGCTGATGTGACTGGACATCTGCACAATGCGTGCAAGACCTTCGTCGGCCCAGATCGCGCCGCCTCCCGAAAACATGCCGCTTCCGCCGAAGACGCTTTCGTTGACCTGCTCGAATGCAGGCAGAGCTGCCTCGGTCAGTGCTGCGGCGAGATCGTCGTCGAGCTCGTTGGCAATCTGCTCCAAGCCGCGTATGCCATCGAGCATGTCCTGCGGATAGTTGCGCTCGCCGATCTGCCCGGGGTCCTCGAGATACGGTTGCAGTGGCGTGGTGACTTGTGCGGCGACATCCGTCAACCAGGTTTGTACGCGCGAATCGGCGAGCACACGCTGCCGCAGGTCCATGGGGGCGCCCTGCAGCACCTCATTGAGCGCGTACAGCGCCTCGCCAGGTTCACTGCCGGAGGGCACACTCTGGATGAGCGCATCCGACTGCCTCGCGGGCAACACACCCTCGATCGCTGCATCGACGCCAGCCTGCAGCTCCGGGAATCCCTCGAAGCGTGCAGACACCAGCGCAGCAGCGTCGGCATCGCTCAGGCCTGGGTCGGCTGAAATGAGCGCATCAATCTCGGCGTCGATCGATGTTTCGAGCGCCTCGCTGGCGTTCGACACATTCTGCTGCAGGTAGCCGTCGTTGAGCTCAGCACGGGCGAAGCCGTGACCCTGCGCGGAGAGCAACCGCATCGAATCGAGTGCGCCGGATGCCGTCCGGTGCTCGGCAGCCGCGTCGTTGGTGGCGTTGGCCTGTGGCGTGGTGGCGGGCGGTGATGTGGGCTGCGTTGCCTCAGGCGGGCTTTGCGCGGTCACGGACGATTGGGCGTTGCGAGCTTGGGGCTGGGCCGACAGCGGCAGATCGGGAATATGGGTTCCGACGTTCAGCGTGACCATCGCAGTTCATCTCCATATGTCGGCTTTTCCGTTGATGCACGACCATCGGAGAATCCCGCATCCTGCACAAGTCGGGCGGGCCCTAGGTCGCGAGTGAGCGCGGTCCGTATGACCACACCCGTTCTTTCAGCGATCCACGCGGGTTTCCAGGCGGGCGGCATAGCGCGACAGATCCGGACCTTTGAGATCACGGTCCGAGAGCTTCGCGGTCGCCGATCGCACAGGCGCGCTGGTGGCCAGGCCGAGCACGCCGTGCAGGATGCGCACCGCCGTTTCGCTCTGCGGGTTCATCAGTCGCGGCACGATCTTGGGCACGCCCTGTCCCTGATCGACCATCGGCCGCATTGCGGCCTCGTACGCGGCGAAGGCGTCGCCGGGTGACGGGTGCAGGGCGAGTTCGCCCGCCAGAACGTACGCGCCGGTAACCGCGAGCGTGGCGCCGATGCCGCCCATCGGGGTGACGCACCAGGCCGCGTCGCCGGTGAGCACGACGCGTTGCGTGTGCCAGCGCTTCATGCGCACCTGGCGCAGCACGTCGAAGTAGAAGTCATCGGCGGCGTCCATGCCCGCGAGCACGCGCGGCGCCTGCCAGCCGGCATCGGCGAAGCGTTCGTGCAGGTACTGCTTCTGACGCGCGACATCCCAGTCCTGTTCGCCGTCGGACGCCTTTTGCACCGACAACATCGCGCGCGTCGTGCCGTGGCGGTCAGGACGCAGATGGATGCTGCGTCCTTCGGTGGCGTGATACCAGCGCCAGCGGCGGTCGTCGTCCGCGGTGCGCGGGATGGTGAAGTAGGCGAGGGTGAGATCGAGCCAGCGCGGATCGTTTTCGCCGGGAAACACCTGGTCGCGTGTGCGCGAGCCCACGCCCTCGGCCACCACCACGCATTCGAAGCGTTCGCGGGCGCCGCTGTCGAAGTGCACCTCCACGCCGCTGTCGTCCTCGACCAGGCGGGCGATCGTGTCGCCGAAACGGAACGAAACCCGGTCTTGCGCCGCATCGAAGAGCAGCCGCGCGAGATCGCCGCGCAGGATTTCCAGCTCCGCCGTCGGCCCGTCGCCTTCGACGTCGTCGGTCATGATTTCGGCGACGGTCTCGCCGTCTTCGTTGATCCACGCGGTGCCTTCCTCGCCGGTGCCCTGGTCCAACGCCGCCTGTTCCAGCCCCAGGAGGCGCAGCACGTCCCGGCCGACGTCGCGGATGTCGACGTTCTGCCCGCCGTCGCGGAAGGCCGGTGCCTGCTCGATGACCGTTACGTCGAATCCCGCGCGCGCCAGCGTCAGGGCGGTGGCGTTGCCGGCGATGCTGGCACCGCTGATGAGAATGCGTCGGGACATGGTGGCTCCAGAAGGAAGGTGCGGCGGGCGTCGCGCGCTTGTGCAGCGCCGGCGAGTATTCCGCGCGGCAACGGCATGTGGGCGTGACGAGGTGGGACCCATGGAGCGTCTTTGATGCACCGCGCTCGAACCTGATCCGGTTTCTGGAAACGTGCGTGCCGCGTGCGGTCCCATGCGGTCCCACGCGATCTCCGGGCTAGACTCCCGTCATGACGACGCCAGACCATACCAAGCTTGACCGCATCGTTGCCGAGGCCCGGCGCAGTGCCGAGCAGCGCAACAACGGCTATCGCGAGCGTGCGCTGAAGATGTATCCGTGGATCTGCGGCCGCTGCGCGCGCGAGTTCACGCGCGTCAATCTTCGCGAACTGACGGTGCATCACCGCAACCACAACCACGACGACAACCCGGCCGATGGCAGCAACTGGGAGTTGCTGTGCGTGTACTGCCACGACAACGAGCATTCCCGCCAGCTCGATCACACCGGTGTCAGCGCACGCAATGCAGAGGACGCGACTGCCGCGGCCATGTCCAATCCGTTCGCGGATCTGAAGGCGCGGCTCGAAAAGACCCGGTCCTGACCCGTATCGCGCGGTCTGGACATATCGCGGGCCGGCGCTTGGCGAGGGTCACGTCCGCCATCTCCCTTCTTGACTCGAAACGGCGAACCCGCGCCGTCATGTGTCCGGCCAGCGCTGGCGTCTTCTAAGCCTCTATCGCGCAGGGATGGCGGCTCGACATTTGCTGCCGGCGCGGTGTTTGGTGACAAGGCCGGACAACGCTAGTGTGGCCGCTCGTCAGTCGGCGGCCAGAGAGGCCGGAAGGATGGAGGCATGCGTTGCGTGATGTGCGTTCTGCTGGTGTTCGCTGCGCTGTTCCCGTCGAGCGTGTGGTCGGTGTCCTGCGTTACGCGAACGGAGCCGGAGACGCGCAGCGGCGAGACGCGGCCTTCGAGCCTCACGCCTGCGGCAGTGCCTTCGATGGCGTATTGGCGGGAGATTCCGTTGTGGCCGGAGGATTCGCCGGTGCTGCAGGCGGGCATCGAAGCACTCGCGCATGAGGACTGGGCACTCACCCATCCGAGCATTCTGGTTTACCGGCCGGTGGCGCGCGCGCCGAGCGCCGCGGTTCTGGTCTTTCCGGGCGGTGGTTACAAGGCGCTGGGCATCGGTCCGAACAGCAACTTGGGGCTGTACGGCTCCGACGTCTGCAAGTGGCTGACCGATGCCGGCATCACCTGCGTACTCGTGAAGTACCGCGTGCCCAACACGGGCTGCAACTGGAACCCGGTGACGAAGCGGCACGAGTCGCCGGCCATTCCGATGGCGCTGCAGGATGCGCAGCGGGCGATGTCTCTGGTCCGCTACAACGCAGCAGAGTGGGGCATCGATCCGGATCGCATCGGTGTGATGGGCTTCTCCGCCGGCGGCAATCTCGCCGTGCTGTCGAGCACGAAGTTCGCGTCACGCACGTACGCGCCTGCCGACGCCGCGGACGCGGTGCCCCTGCGGCCTGATTTCGCGATTCCGGTGTATGCCGGACACATGACCATGGAGCACCACAACTTGCGCCCGAAGGATTCGGCAGCGGCGCGGGCACTCAACACCGACATCGTGGTGTCCGCGGCTGTGCCGCCGACCTTGCTGATCCACGCCAAGGACGATCCTGTCGATCCTGTCGAGTATTCGGAGGTCTACGACAACGCGTTGCGCGAGGCCGGTGCGAACGTGACGCTCATCCGCTACGAGACCGGCGGGCACGCGTTCGGCGTGCGCCGGAAAGGTACGGACAGCGACCGGTGGACGCAGGATGCGTTGCGCTGGCTGGGCGACATCGGGATGCGGTAAGCGGCAGTGCGCTGGTGCGATGCGATGCGTTCGTCACCGCGCCAGCTTCCGATGCGCTTCCCGCTGCGCGTCCTGCATCAAGCCGCCAGCGCGTCGATCGAAGACTGGGCATCTGCCAGTGCCGCCTCCTTGACGTCCGGCCCGAGCAGCGTGCCTTCGGCGATGACGAACTCGGGCGTGATGCCGATGAAGCCGAAGATCGTTCGCAGCCAGGTTTCGGCGTGCTCCTGATGCGCGGCGGGGGCGTTTTCGGAATAGCGGTTGCCACGCGCGATCGCGACGATGACGCGCGTGTCGCCAGCCAGTCCAACCGCACCGGTTTCGCCGTAACGGAATGTGCTGCCGGCCACCAGGATGCGATCGATCCAGGCCTTGAGCTGGCTCGGTACCGCGAAGTTGTACATCGGCGCACCGATCACCACGACATCGGCGGCCAGGAACTGCGCCAGCGCGGAATTCGGGTCGTCGGGCGAGGGCGGGGCGGCCAGGGTGAAATGGTCGAGCGGATCGGTGACCAGGTCGCGGTAGGTGATATCGAGCATGGGATCGGCGGCCTCGAGCCGCGACACGATGTCGGCGGTGAGTCGGCGGCTGACGGATGCGTCGCCGGTAATGGCGCTGTCGAGATGCAGTAGTTTCATTGTGTGCCTCGGTTACGATTTGTGCCCGGGGCGACGGTGCGCTACAAGAGGAGCCTCCACAAGACGGCACATGCCGGTAACCGGAGGCACATGGGTGTGACCGACCCGCCCGAACACACCATCGAAAGCTGCATGCATGTCAGCGATGTGCTGGCGCGTGTGGGCAGCAAGTGGAGCATCCTCGTCATCGCGAAGCTGGGGCAGGGGCCACAGCGCTTCAACGCGCTCAAGCGCGAGATCACCGGCATCTCGCAACGCATGTTGACCTTGACGGTGCGCGGGCTGGAGCGCGACGGTCTGATCCTGCGCACGGTGACCCCGACCATTCCGCCGAGGGTGGATTACGCGCTCACCGATCTGGGGCGGTCGCTGCTGGAACCGGTCCAGGCACTCGGGGACTGGGCGATCGCCAACCGCGCGGTGGTCGAAGCGGCGCGGCACACGTTCGATGCGCAGCACCCGGACAACGACACCCGCGACTGAGTGCGAGGCGCGCGCCGGCTATCCACGCGTAGGTCGAATCCGAGTCCCGGACAGGGGATTCCGCGATTGCACCCTCCGGTGAAATGATCCTCACAAATAGCCTCTGTAGCATCCGGTTCCGCAGCCGTTAATGACTTCAAGACGGTGTTGCGTGGCTTCGGGGAACGGGCCACGCGGAACCGCTCGGCGCGCTGCCGCCCGACCGGGTGTACACACAATCAGGGGAACACCGATGTCGAAGGTATTGGCTTTGCTGGCTGCCGCATGGCTGGCGTGCAGCGCTTTGCCCGTCTCTGCGACGGATCAGCACGTGGGACTGGTGAAAGGCGTCTCCGGCAGCGTCAGCATCGTGCAGGCCAGCGCCACGCGCGCGGCGGAGGCGGGCAAGCAGTTGCAGGTGGCCGATCGCATCGTGACGGCGCCGGGTGCGACGGCATCGATCGTGTTCCGCGACGGCACCATGCTCACGCTGGGCGGTGGTGCGGATGTCCACGTGCGCGACTACGTGTTCGAGCCGAAGGCCAACCGCTACGCGTTTTCGGTCTACATGGGGCAGGGCTCGGCGATCTACGAGTCCGGCAAGATCGGCCGTCTGGCGCCGGAGTCGGTGAAGGTGGAAACGCCGCAGGCCACGGTGGGCGTGCGCGGCACGCGCTTCCTGATCGAGGCGGACTGACGTGATGACGCGTGTCTGGCGCGCACTCGCGCTGCTGTCGATGGCCACGTTGCTGTCGGCCTGTTCCGCCGCTCCGACGCGCGTGACCCTGCTGCCCGACCAGGACGGCAAGGTCGGCGCGGTAGTGGTGCACAACGCGCACGGACAGCAGCGGCTCGACCAGGCCTACGGCCGCGTCGACGCCGGCACGTCGGCTGCACCCGCGCAGGCCAAGGCCGACACGCGCGAGGCCTTCGAGGCGAAGCACCGCGCCCTGCTCGATGCGCAGCCCACGCCGCCGCTGAGTTTCGTGCTGAATTTCCTGTTCGACAGCATGGAGCTCACGCCCGAGTCCCGGCGGAAGCTGCCCGAGGTGCTGGCCGCGGTGCGCAACCGCCTGCCGACCGAGGTCACGGTGTTCGGCTATGCCGATTCCGCCGGCGCGCCCGCATACAACCTGCAGCTCTCGGCCGAGCGTGCACGCGCGGTGGCGGCGTTGTTGCGCAAGATTGATCCGGAGCTGCCGATGCAGCTGGACTGGTTCGGCGACAAGTCACCGCTGGTGCCCACGCCGCCCGGCAAGCCCGAGCCACGCAACCGTCGCGCGGAGATCCTGATCCTGTGACGGAAGCGGTCATCCGGCCAGAGACCTGCCTGGAGTTCGCGCGATGCGCCGCGTAGACGCGCGCGCCCAGCCGCCGGGCATCGCGGCCGGACAGAGTCGCCGGCAGGACCTGCTGTTGCTGGTACTCGGCGTATTGATCGCCGTGGCGATCGGCGTGGCGGGACTGCTGCGCGTCGCACCGATCGAGCGGCTCGACAACGCCGCGCTCGACACGCTGATGCGTGCGACTGCCACCGGTGTGTCGTCGCCCGACACCGTGGTCGTCGATATCGATGACGTCAGCCTGTCGGCCGTCGGCCAGTGGCCATGGCCGCGCTACCGGCTCGCGGCATTGGTGGAGCGCATCGCCGCCGAGCGCCCATCTGCCATCGCGCTGGATGTGCTGTTGCCCGAGGCAGACCGGGTGTCGCTGGCCGACATCCAGAAGACCTTCCAGCGCGATTTCGGCATCGATGTCGCCATCACCGGCGTACCCGAAGGCCTGCTCGACAACGATGGCTACCTGGGCCAGGCGATGGCGGACGCCGGCGTGGTCGGCGCGCGCTATTTCTACTTCGATCACGGCACCGGCGAGACCACGCCCACGCGTCCCGGCGTGGGGTTCGAGGGGGTGTTGGATGCGCTGGCGCTCGACAGCGCGCATGGCTTGCTCGACAACGTCGGCGCGATCGGCGCGCAGACACGCGTCAGCGGCTTCGTGAACATGCAGGTCGATGGCGACGGCGTGCTGCGACGCCTGCCGTTGCTGATCGAGTATCGCGGCGTGTTGCATCCGAGCCTGGCGCTGGCCACGACGATGCAGGCGCTGGGAGTGTCGTCCGGCCAGGTGGTGACCGGTCGCGATGGCCCCTCGCTCGTGATCGGACCGCACGTGGTGCCGATTGATCGCAGCGGCGATGCGCTGCTGCGCTTCGACGGCCCGCCGATGGACTACGCCAGCGTGTCGGCCGTGGACGTGCTGGCGGGGCGCCACCCGCCGGAGGATCTGCGCGGCAAGGTGGTCGTCATCGGTTCGTCGGCGGTCGGCCTTGGCGATCGACACGTCACCGCATTGAGTCGCGCGTTCTCCGGCTCGAAAGTGCAATCGGCACTGATGCAGAACATGTTCGACGGACGCGTGCTGCGGGCGCCGGAGTGGGGCGCGGGCGCGGCGCTGGCACTCGGACTGTTGATCGCGTTGTTGCAGGGCGGTCTGCTGGTTGCAGGGCGTAGCCTGCTGACGGTGGCGGTCGTGACGCTGGGCGTCGTGATCGGTCTGGGTGCGCTGGCGTTCGCCGGCTTCGAATATGTCGGGTTCGTACTGCCGGTCGCGGCGCCTGCGCTGGTGGCGTCGACGGTGCTGATCGCGGCGTCCGCAATCCGCTTCTGGGTGCAGCAACGTCATGCGCGACGCTGGCGGCGGCAGCTCGAGAATGCGCGGCAGGTCACGATCGAATCGATGTCGGCAGTCGCCGAAACGCGCGACCCCGAGACCGGCGCGCACATCAAGCGCACCCAGCATTATGTGCGCGCCATCGCGCAGCGCCTGCGCGATACAGGCCGCTACGCCGACGTGCTGACCGATGCCTACATCGACCTGCTGTTCCTGTCGGCGCCGCTGCACGACATCGGCAAGGTCGGCGTGCCGGACCACATCCTGCTCAAGCCGGGCCCCCTGACCGAAGCCGAATGGGTGCTAATGCGCCGGCACGCCGAGTTCGGCCGCACCATCATTCTCAGCACGTCGCGCCACATCGAGGGCGACAACTTCCTGTCGGTGGCGGCCGAGATCGCCGCGACGCATCACGAAAAGTGGGACGGCTCCGGCTATCCCGCCGGCCTTAAAGGGCCGGCGATTCCGCTGTCGGGCCGCATCATGGCGGTGGCCGACGTCTACGACGCCCTCGTCAATCGCCGCTGCTACAAGCCGCCGTTCCCGCACGCGCAGGCGATGGCGATGATGCGCGACCTGCGCGGCGCGACCTTCGACCCGGCCGTGCTTGATGCCTTCTTCGAAATCGAAGACGAGATCACCCGCATCGCCGGCGAGTTCCGCGACGAGGCTGCGGCCGCAGCGGCGGGCGGCGGCGCACATGTCGGCAGCGATGCGTTCTACGACGGCGTGGAAACCGGCATTGGTTTCGCGACGCCGGCGTTGGCAGTGCAGGACTGACGGTCCCGCCGGTGCTGCGCCGGCGTGGATTCGCGCGGCGAGCGGCATGTGAGCGACGTAAACGGCATCACCGCGCGATGGCGGCCTCGGGTGCAGGCTCGAATCCTCGGCATCGCCGCAGCTGACCGGAACCCTGCCATGCGTCATATCCCGACGTTCGCGCTACTCACGCTGATGGTGTGCACAGCGCCGGCGTGCTCTGCGCCGCCGCCTGCGCAGTCGACCGCAACACCGGCCACCGCAGCCGTTGCCGAAAACGCGCCGACGTACGGTTCCGTGCGGCGCAGCGCGGACGGTATCGGCAAGACCTATCAGGGGCGCGAAATCTCGGCCGTCATGGGCTGGCAGGGCGCCGCGTGGCTGGAGCGCGAGGAACGCGAGCGCGAGGAGCGCGGCAGTCTGCTGTTGCAGGAACTGGCGCTGCAGCCAGGCATGGCGGTCGCGGATGTCGGCGCAGGCACCGGCTACTACGCGCGTCGCATGGCGCCGATGGTGGCGCCCGGTGGCAAGGTCTACGCGGTGGATGTGCAGCCGCAGATGGTGGCGATGCTCACGCAGCTGGCCTCACAGCCGGGACTCGACAATCTCGGGCCGGTGCAGGCCAGCGCCACTGATCCCGGACTCGCGCCTGAGTCGATCGATCTGGCGCTGATGGTCGACGTCTACCACGAGCTGGAATACCCGCATGAGGTGCTCCAGTCGCTGGTGCGCGCACTGCGGCCCGGCGGGCGACTGGTGTTCGTCGAGTACCGCGCCGAAGACGACGACGTGCCGATCAAGCCGCTGCACAAGATGAGCGAAGCGCAGATCCGCAAGGAAGCGGCGCTGCATCCGCTGGTCTGGGAGCGCACCGCCGACACATTGCCGTGGCAGCACGTGGTGGTGTTCCGCAAGCGCTGAAGATCGCTCGGTCGCGGCGCGTGCGGATGCGCACGTCGCTTACTTGCGGACGTCCAGCAGTTCCACCTCGAACACCAATGACGCGCCCGGCGGAATCACACCACCGGCGCCGCTGTCGCCATAGCCCAGCCACGCCGGAATGTGCAGTTCGCGCGTACCGCCCGGCCGCATCCCGGAAACGCCTTCATCCCAGCCGCGAATGACGCGACCGGCGCCGAGTTCGAACACGAAGGGCTGGCCGCGATCATGCGAACTGTCGAACTGCGCGCCCCGCTTGTCGGTGGCGTTCTGGTCGTAGAGCCAGCCCGTGTAGTGCACGGTGACCGTGTCGCCGGTTGCAGCAGCTTCGCCTTCGCCCGCCGACACGTCGACGCGCTGCAGTTCGGGCACGTCGCCACCGGTGTAGGGCGGCGGGCTGCCGCACGCGGCGAGCAGCAGGACGGACAGGCAGGCGATGTGGCGAAGCGATCGACGGGTCATGGGATTCGGCGTTGCGGACGAGCCTGGCAGGGTAGCCGAAGGCGCCGATGACGACGCGGCCGCGTCCACGCGCGTGCCATTAACATTCCCTCGACGCACTAGTTCGATCCGCGTGTCTCCAGCAGCGCACGCAGATCGCGGATCTCGCCACGCAGTGCGCGCACCTCCGTCTGCAACTCGGCTTCGATGTGGTCCTGGGTGCGGTCGATCGCATCGAGGGTGTCGTCGTGCTCGGCCTTCGACACCGTCTGCATTGCATCGACGATGACGCCGATGAAGAGGTTGAGCATGGTGAAGCTGGCGACGAGGATGAAAGGAATGAAGAACGCCCAGGCGTACGGGAACTCGGCCATCATCGGGCGCGTCGTGCCGGTGGACCAGCTGTCGAGCGTCATGATTTCGAACAGTGAGTAGAGCGAGCGGCCGAGATTGCCGAAGCGTTCGGGATACGCGTCGCCGAACAGGTTGGTCGCGATCACCGCGCACACGTAATAGATGATCAGCAGCACCGCGCCGATTGACAGCAGGCCCGGCACAGCGCCGAGCAGCGCGCCGACCACGCGGCGCATCGACGGCACGATGGTCAGCACGCGCAACACGCGCAGCACACGCAACGCACGCAGCACCGAGAACGGGCCGGTGGCTGGCACGAGTGCGATCGCGACGACGGCGAAGTCGAACAGGCTCCACGGATCGCGGAAGAACTGCGCGCGGTGGACGTACAGGCGGATCGCGATCTCGATGACGAAGACCGTCAGGATCGCGCTGTCGACGGCGCGGATCACGTCGCCGGCCGCGGCCATGATCCCCGGCGAGGTTTCCAGGCCCAGCAGCACGGCGTTGACGATGATCAGCGCCAGGATGCCCGCCTGCACACGCGGATGGACGATGAAGGCGTGCAGTCGGCCGCGCAGGTCGGAATATGCAGTGATGCTGGTCTCGCGCATGGCGTCTCCAGAAGGCGCGGTGCGAAAACCGGCGGGACGGAACAGAAAACAGAGCGGACACATTGGAATGTCGCATCGGCGATGCGTCAAGTTTTTGGGTGCATATGCGACCTTCGGTCGCGGGGCCGACACCAGCGCGGTTCGCCGCATGCGGTGGCAATCGGAACGGCAATCTGGAAGGACTGTCGGTCTAGGGTCCGCCCGAGTGATGCGCCGTCACGCGCAGCGCTACGCTCGGCGAGTCCCCGCCCGTTGGACCGCTCCCATGAATGCGATCGTCGATGCCGTCCGTGATTTCGTCCAGACGACTGCCCAGACTTATCAGAGCGCTGTCCAGCCCAAGATCGATGCGCTGGGCGAGGCTTTCGGACAGATGGTGGAGGACGCGGTGGTCAGCGGTGTGCAGTCGCTGGCGTCGGATCCTCTGGGCTATGCCTTCGACGCGATCGCGCTCAAGCCTCAACTTGAGCTTGCAGCAGTCGTGGCGATCGCGGACGTTGCGACAGGTGTTCACCAGGCCGGCGGTCCCGGCGCGGTGGCCTTGAATCTGGCTCTGCACGGTCGCGATGAGGCCGTGCGCATCCAGAACGAGCTGCAGCAGAATCCGGCCGGCTTCGTCGACTGGCTGCTGGGGCCGGAAGGGCCGAAGGTGTCCGACATCACGGCGCAGGTTCCCGGCCTGCAGAGCGCGATCGGCAATGCGATGGACATCGCCATGGGCAATCGCTGGATCGCGGGGCCGGTGGGACAGGCGTTCGGCTTCGAGTACGACGCGCAGAACGACATCTACACGACCAACGAAACATCGATCCAGAGTTATGGCGGCTTCCACGACATCTACGACCAGGCCGGCAAGGGCCTCGGCATGGATCTCGACGAGAGCGTCATGACGTTCACCGTCGGCGATGTCGAGTACCGGCTGGAACTGTGGAAGGGTGATTACGGCGCGGGCGGGGCGTTCGGCGGCGAGATCGCGCTGTATACCAACGGCGCCGGCGATCGAGGCGCGCTGGGCGATCAACTCGAACAGATCGACGGCTACTACTCCGCGGCGAACGGCGACAACCAGATCGGCATGTCGCAGACGCTCTACAACACCGAAACCGGCGAGGTGTATTTCACCAGCACCGGCGATGAAACGCAGTTCTGGAATCTCGCGATCCGCACCGATCCCGCTGTGAACCACGAGAACCTCGGCCAGCGTGGCGAGCTGACACTGCCTGCGGACATGTCCGCAGGCGAGCAGTCCGCACTCGCCGACGCGATCGTCGAGCAGCTGGAAAGCAAGGACGGCATCGAGGACGTGCAGGTCCAGACGAATGCGGACGGCTCGACGTCGATCTCCTATGACTGGAGCGGTGAAGGCGATCGCTGAGCGGGACAGGCAAGCGCGCTGAAGCGGGAATGACAGGCCCGATCGACACGCCGTGGGTCGGTGTCGGGCCGCTGCACGGAAAACTCGTCGCAAGCCCCGACTGCCTGCACGCGCACGGCGCGCCCGAAACACCCGATCCGCCACCACCAACGGGCACCTACGCGGTGCGTCCGCCGAGCCAGCATCCCGCGCGCAAGGTACAGCTGCTCACGGAACTGCTTGTCGCGTGTTTCCAGGAATCTGCGTCGTAGCAGCGGATGTGCTTCGTGTGTGCGACACCACTGTTGCGCGTGCGATGAACCAAACCGTGCACAGGCGGTCTGATCTGTTGCCTCGTTTCAGGTGAGGCGTCTGATCTTTGTGTCCACGGAAGGATGTGCCTCCATGCGTTTCGCGATCGAACTGCGTGCCGTCGACAAGTTCTTCGGCCACCACCATGTGCTGCGGCAGCTCGATCTGCAGGTGCCCGAACGCAGCGTGTTCGCGTTTCTGGGCAACAACGGCCATGGCAAGTCGACGACGATCCGGTTGATCGCCGGCCTTGCGAATGCCGATGCCGGCAGCGTGCAGGTGCTGGGGCGCGATATCCGGCTCGAGCGGCAACAGGTCCTCGCCGACATGGGCTGCCTGATCGAAGCGCCGAGTGCGTACCCGAATCTCACCGCCCACGAATTCCTGTCGATCGCGACGCGCCTCAAACGTCTGCCGGCCAGCGAGATCGATCGCGTGCTGGAAGTGGTTGCACTGCAGGTCGACCGGCGTCAGCGCATCGAGCATTTCTCGCTCGGCATGAAGCAGCGGCTCGCGCTCGCGTTCGCGCTGGTCGGCAAGCCGCGTCTGCTGGTGCTCGACGAACCGACCAACGGGCTCGATCCCGATGGCATGCAGGACATCCGCCGTCTGCTGTCGACGCTGCCCGAACGGGCTGATTGCACGATCTTCTTCTCCAGCCATCTGCTCGACGAAGTGGAGAAGACCGCGACGCATATGGCGGTGCTGCGATCCGGCTCGGTGCGGTTGCAGGCGTCGATACGCGATCTCACCCGGGCCTTGCCCAGCGTGCTGTCGCTGGATGTCGATGCGCCTGCGCGCGCAGCAGGTGTGTTGCAGGCGGGCGGTCATGCCGCCACGGTGGACGGGGCAGGGCGCGTCGCCATTGCGGATGTCACCCGCGACACCGCTGGGCAGATCCATCGCACGCTGGTGGACGCGGGCGTCACGCTGTTCGAATCGGTGCACCGCAAACCGAGCCTCGAGCAATGGTTTCTGGAGACCGCTGGCGTCGAGGGCGACGCGCCATGATCGGCCCGCTGTTTCTGGTCGAGCTGCTGAAGATCCGGCGCTCGCTGGTGCTCGTGATGACGCTGATCTGTCCGCTGGCGATCGTGGGTTTCATGTTCCTGATGACACTGCGGGCGTGGGACCCGCCGGAGATGACCGGCGCGGACATGGCGCGGTTCTGGACGGATGTCGTGGCGACCTGGGCGTACTTCATGCTGCCGCTGTTCGTCGCGCTCACCACAAGCCTCATCAATGGCAACGAGCATCGCAACCAGACATGGCGGCTGATGCTCAGTCTGCCGATCGGCGTGGACGCGCTCTACATCGCCAAGGCGCTGCTCGCGCTCGCGTTGACGCTGTGCGCCCACGTCATCCTGCTCGTGTCGATCGTGCTCGCACTCTGGGCGCTGGGGCTGTTCGGCTACGACCTCACCGGCGCGTTCGACCTGCGCTCGTGGCGCGTGCTATGGGCGCCTGCCGCGGCGGCGCTGCCGATGGTGGCGATCCAGCACGGACTGGCCTGGCATTTCCGCACGCTCGTGCCGCCGTTGTCGATCGCCGTGATCGCCAGCTTCGTCGGCATGGAGCTCGCCGCGACGAAGCTCTGGATCTGGGTGCCCTGGAGTTATCCGACGGTGTCGATCATTGCGCAGACTGTCGAGGCACAGCGGCTTGCGGTGCTGCTGTCGCCGGTGATGGGTGTGATCGCGCTGCATCTAGGACTTCGTCAGCTGCGGCGACGGGAGATCGTCTGACGGACCGAAGATGCGATCGACCGTCCGGAGTGACCGTGTCGTCCCATGCCCCTGGGTCCCGCGACTTCCGGCATGTGCGCAGTCCGGGCGCGCGCCGTACGTTGTAGACCTCGCCGGACCCGCTTGCATAGTGCAGACGGGCCGGTGCCGCCAACGGAGCTGCCCCGATGTCATCCCGACTGCCTTGTGCCGCGCTCCTGCTCGCCACCGCTGCATTGTTCACTGACGCCCAAGCGGCGGAACCCGCGCCCGAACCGGCGAAGGTGATGATGCTGGGCGTATTCCACTTCGAGAATCCCGGCCTGGACGTGGTCAAGTCGGAGGTCGTCGACGTCACGACCGACGACAACCAGACGTATCTGACGGGCCTGGCGACGCGTATCGCGGCGTTCCGTCCGACCGATGTGCTGGTGGAGTGCGAGCCCTCGGCGCAGCCGAAGCAGGACGCCGCGTATGCCGCGTGGCGTGACGGACACGCGGCGCTGACTGTCGACGAGACGCAGCAGATCGGATTCCGCGTCGCGAAGGCGGCGGGCCTCGCGGGCGTGACCTGTTTCGACGAGGGCAACGTGCACTGGAATGGCGGACCGTTGTTCGAATACGTGGCCGCGCACGCGCCAGAGCAGAAGGTCGCGATGGATGCCGTATTCGAAGGACTCTCGGAGCGGACGACCCGCGAGCAGACCACGCTGCCGCTGCACGAGCTGCTGCGGCTGACCAACGATCCCGAACGCGATCGCGAGAACAAGGATCTCTACCTCTTCACCAATGCCGTCGACGCGGGCGGCGGCTTCGTCGGCGCTGATGCATCGGCGAGCTGGTGGCACCGCAACTTCCGCATGTACGCGAACGTGCAGAAAGCGGCGGCGCCCGGTCACCGCGTGCTGGTGATCGCCGGCGCGGGACACACCGCGATCCTCAAGGATCTGCTCGCGATCGATGGTGCGCGCGAGGCCGAAGACGTGACCGGCTATCTGAAGCCCTGAGCGCGGATCAGGAGCGCGTCTTCGCCTTTGCTGCGCGCCGGCCCGGGCGCGGTGATGCCGGCGCGTCTGCCTGCGTCGTCTCGCGTGGCGGAACAATCTGGACGGAGCCGGCATGAGCGCGCTCCCAGACCGGCGGTTCACCCAACCGCGCGACGAGGAAGTCCACGAGGGCGCGCACGCGAGGCGGTACCATGCGGCGCTGGGGCATGACGGCGTAGATCGCGCTGGCGGGCAGGGTGTAGGCGGGCAGCACGACGACCAGCCGCCCCTCGCGCAGATCCTCGTGCACGTGCCACAACGAATGCAGCGCGATGCCGAGACCGGCGACGGCGGCGTCGCGCAGGGCTTCGCCAAGGTTGCTTTCGAATCGCGCCTGCATGTGGGCGGGATGGGTCACGCCGTCGGGCGCGACGAGCTGCCACACGTCCTGCACGCCATGACTGCCGAACAGCAGCACGCCGTCGTGCGTGGCCAGATCGGCGGGTGTGCGCGGTGTGCCGCGTCTCGCGAGATAGTCGGGCGAGGCGCACAGCACGCGCAGGTTGCGCGCGATGGGCCGCGCGATCAGTGAGGAGTCGGCGAGCTCGCCGATGCGGATCGCGAGGTCGTAGCCGCGGCCGACGAGATCCGTCACCCGGTCGTCCAGATCGAGGCTGACGCGCAGTTGCGGATGCTGCGACAGGAATTCCGGCAGCAGCGGCGAGATGTACTGGCGGCCGAACGAGGCCGACGTCGTCAGCCGCAACGTGCCCGCGACGCCGCTGCCGCCGCCGGTCTCGCGCAGGTTGGCGGTGAGGCTGTCGAGTTCGTCGAGCAGCGGGCGTCCCTGCTCGGCCAGCAGCAGGCCCTCGGGCGTCGCGTGCAGGCGCCGCGTGGTCCGGTGCAGCAGGCGCACGCCGAGCTCCGCCTCCAGGCGCTTGAGCCGCTGGCTGGCAGTCGCGACCGAGAGGTCCAGCGTGCGCGCGGCCGCGCTGATCGAGCCCAGGTCGATGACCCGCAGGAACAACGCCACATCGCTGATGCGATCCATGGATTGTCAAAATTAGGTTGAGAGTGATTGCCGATCTTAGCGCTGTGCCAGCACCTCGCGCGGTCGCAGACTGCCCGGCATCCCGTTACCGGCCCTGTCCATGTCCTCTAAACCTTCGACGTCCACGCGCATGCCGCTCGCGCTGTACGCACTCACCGCCGGCGCGTTCGGCATCGGCACGACCGAGTTCGTGATCATGGGGTTGCTGACCCAGGTCGCGGCCGATCTGCAGGTCAGCATCGCGGCCGCAGGCCTGCTGATCTCCGGCTATGCGCTCGGTGTGTTCGTGGGCGCGCCGCTGCTGACCATCGCCACCGGTCGCCTGCCGCGCAAGGCGGTGCTGGTCGGACTGATGGTGGTGTTCACGCTGGGCAATCTGGCCTGCGCGCTGGCGCCGGACTACGGCTGGCTGATGGCGGCGCGCGTGATCACCTCGCTCGCGCACGGCACGTTTTTCGGCGTCGGCGCGGTGGTTGCCACCAGCCTCGTGGCGGAAGACCGCAAGGCCTCGGCGATCTCGGTGATGTTCACCGGCCTCACCGTGGCGACCCTGCTGGGCGTGCCCGCCGGCGCGTGGCTGGGCCTGGAATACGGCTGGCGCTCGACGTTCTGGGCGGTCGCCGCGATCGGCGTGCTGGCGACGGTGATCATCGCGACGCTGGTGCCGAAGGATGCCGAAGCGCGCACGCCCATTCCGATCAAGCGCGAACTCGCGGCGGTGATGCAGCCGCAGGTGCTGCTGGGCCTGCTGATGACGGTGCTGGGCTTCGCCGGCGTGTTCACCGTCTACACCTACATCCAGCCGATCCTGCTGCAGGTCACGGGCCTCGCGGAAACCGCGGTGTCCGGCGTGCTGCTGGTGTTCGGCATGGGCATGATCATCGGCAATCTGCTCGGCGGGCGGTTAGCCGATCGCCGGCCCGCAGGCTCGCTGGTGGTGACGCTGGGCGTGCTGGCGTTGGTGCTCGCGGCGATCGGTCTGGTGATGCGGTCGCCCGTCGCGATGATCGCGTTCACCGGCCTGCTCGGTGTCGCCGCGTTCGCCACGGTGTCGCCGATGCAGCTGTGGGTGCTGCAGAAGGCCGGCGCGGCGGGTCGCACGCTGGCGTCGAGTCTCAACATCGGCGCCTTCAATCTCGGCAATGCGCTCGGCGCGTGGCTGGGCGGCATGGTGCTGGTGCACGCCGGTGGACTGACGCATGTCAGCTGGGCGGCGGCGCTGGTGACCCTGGCGGGCGTGGGCGTCGCGGTGATCGCGATTCGGCTGGCGCGGCCTGCACGCAAGGGAGCGGACATCGCGCTGTGCGCGGAGGGTTGAACGGGAACGTGTCAGTCGCGGATCAGGCCGCGTTGTCGCGCGGTACGCGGCGTTTGACGGCGTACATCTCGCGGTCGGCGTGGGCGAGCAGGGTCGCCCCATCGCTGCCGTCGCCGGGGAAACAGGCGATGCCCACGCTGGCATCGAGCTGGAACGGACGGTCCGCCAAGCGATAGACCAGTCGCAGCTGGGCGCGCAGGGTCTCGGCGACCTGCGCAGCCGCGCTGGCGTCGCGGCAGCCCGGCAGCAGGATCACGAACTCGTCGCCGCCGACACGCGCGGCCACGTCACCGTGTCGAAGTGATTCGGTCAGCCGCGCCGCGACATCCTGCAGCAGGCGGTCGCCCGCATCGTGTCCGCCCACGTCGTTGACGGTCTTGAAGCCGTCGAGGTCGATGTAGAGCAGGGCAAGGCCGTCACCGGATGCACCGGCCTGGGCGAGCGCGCGTTCGAGCGTCTGCTGCAGCCGGTAGCGGTTCGGCAATCCGGTCAGCGCATCGTGGCCGGCGAGATGCTCCAGTTCGCGTTCGACGCGCCGCAATTCGGTGATCTCGCGCCCAACCCCGATGCGCACGCCATGCGCCGGATGCCAGTTGGCCGACCACAGCATGTCCACCGCGTGGCCGTCCCGGTGCAGATACCGGTTGCGGAAATGGCGCTGGAACACGCCCGCCATCACCTGCGTGGCCTGGTGCAAGGTGTCGGCGCGGTCGTCGGGGTGGATGAAGTCGAAAGCCTGACAACCGAGCACCTCGTCCGGCCGGTAGCCGAGAATGCGTTCGAAGCCCGCGCTGACGAACAGATAGCGTCCGTCCGCATCGACCACGCAGACCGCATCGGGCAGCAGGTCCAGGATCTCGGCGGGCAGCGGCAGGGTCGGGGTCATCGCAGGGCGGTCGGCGAGGCTGGAGTGCAACGGCGCACAGAGTGCCAGAGTGCATGCGGCAGTAGATGGACCGGAGCGTCGCGAAAACAGTCGCGGCGACGGGTGGTCGGACTGGCGCAACAGGTGGTGCAGGCGTCGGCGTTCCGGACGTGCCGGATGCGCAGTGCTGGCCGGTCGTAGCGCCTCGCGCGCGCCGGCCGCGTATCCTGTGCGCCGCACGCGCCTGCCAGGGCGCCTGCGGATCAGACCTGAGGATGTGGACGATGGCCCGAATGAAACGCGACCCGACCCGGGAGCGGAACCTGACACACGATTACGCCAAGTGGCTGCTCAACGAGAAACGCGAGCGTACCGATGCCAACGGCAAGCTGTTCGCGCGCACGCACACCACGCGCGGCCGCCGCTTCCACGGTTACAACGAGGAAGAGATCTGCAAGATCATCGGCGTGGATTACTACGGCTGATCGCCCTGCGGGGGTGTTTCGAAGCGCGATCGCGGTCGCGCGCGACGTCTCCCGCCCTTCCGCATTTTTGCCCCTCTCATTCGAACTCTCTCACCCGATGACATCGCTCCGCGTTGCGTTGATCTCCCTGGCCGTCGTGGCCAACACCGTCGTGCATGTGCCGTTGCTGCTCGCGGCCGCGCTGGTCAAGGCGGCTCTGCCGTCCGCGCGCCTGCGTCTGGCATGCAATTCGGCCCTCACCGGGCTGACCGAACGCTGGATCGCGGTCAACACGTGGCTGGTGGACCGCTACAGCGGGACGCACTTCGAGATCACCGGCCTGGAGGGGCTGCAGGTCGATGGGCACTATCTGGTGCTGGCCAATCACCAGAGCTGGGTCGACATCGTCGTGCTGCAGAAGGTGTTCAACCGGCGCATTCCGCTGATGCGGTTCTTCCTGAAGCGGCAGCTGTTCTGGGTGCCGCTGCTGGGTCTGGCGTGGTGGGCGCTCGATTTTCCGTTCATGGGCCGCCACACGCGGGCGCAGATCGCGCGTAACCCGGAACTGGGCCGCCGCGACATGCAGGCCACGCGCCGGGCCTGCGAGAAGTTCCGCGACATTCCGGTCTCGGTGATGAACTTCGTCGAAGGCACGCGCTTCACGCCCGAGAAGCACGCGCGCCAGGATTCGCCCTACCGGCATCTGCTCAAGCCCAAGGCGGGCGGCGTGGCCTACGTGCTCGATGCGATGGGCGACGCGCTGCACGGCATCATCGACGTCACGATCGCCTATCCCGGCGGCCGCCCGACGCTGCTCGACCTGCTGGCCGGCCGCGTTCCCGCGATCCACGTCGCGGTGCGAAAGCGCCCGATGCCCTACGACATCCTGCGCAGCGGGGACAGTGAGGATCGCGCCAAACGCGCCCGGTTCCAGCAATGGATCAACGCGGTCTGGCAGGACAAGGACGGCGCGCTCGCGCAGATTCTGGAGCGCTAGCGGGTCATGGCAGCTGCAAGGGCAGCATGTGGCGTGTGCGTGCACCGGTCCCATGCCGGGCACGGTCCAGATCGTGGTTGGATTGAATGGGTCGCCGCACGACGCCGCCCCGGCGCTGTCCGGACCGCACGATGACGACGGCGTCCGCTCGGTGGTCCGTCGTGCGATTCGCTAGAAGGCTCGCGGCCAATCTCGTCTACTTCGTCATCCCGGGCGCCGCGCTTCTGCTCATCGTCGTGTGCACGCTCTCGCCACGCGCGTTTTCGATGATGCAGGTCGTGTTCGACAAGCCGGATCGCGTCGTGGCGTTGGTCGAGTCATGCGAACTGGTGCGTGATGGCGTGAATCGCCAACATGCCGTGCGGTGCGCAGTGCAGTACGACGCGCAAGGCGACTCGCATCGCATTGCATTGGATGTCTGGTCGACCGCGAGTCCGTTCGCCACACCTGCGTCTTTGCATCGCGAACTGGCATGGCAGCGTGCGCGACCGACGCGCGAGATCCTGGTGTCACCGGGCTTCCCATTGGACGCCACGGTCATCGATACGCGTTGGCTGGCCGTGCCGGGCCTGTGGGTGTTCCTGCTGACAGGCGCGGGTGTGCTGGTGGGTTGCGCGGTCTACAGCCTGCCTCGCGACAAGGTGCATCGTCGACGCGATTACGTGCGGGACCCGGGGACCGACCGTCTCATGCCGATCAACGCGATCAGACACCGTCGTGGCTCGGTGAGACGATTCGTGCTGTGGTCGGCTGCGTTGCTCGCTGCCGCGCTGCTGTGTGTCTATGGCGTGTCGAGCCGGATGCGGACCGAGCTGTCGATGCTTGGATTCTCCGATCTCGTCGCGCATCCGGCGCAGCTCGCGGACTGCGCACACGTCCGCGTCGGCGCAGTGAAAGGACACCGCCAGATCGAGTGCCACGTGCGGTACCAGGCCGGCGGCGTCGTCTTCACCGGGCAGGCCGAATCGCTGGACTTCCGGTTCTTCCCGACCGGCGCACGGCTGGATGCGCGTGTTGCCGGGCTGGACGGAACACCCGTAGTGGCATGGATCGATCCGGTGCATCCGGCCTACGCGCTGGCGTTGATCGACCGTCGCTGGATCGTTCCCCATACCTTGGGCGTGTTCGAGCTGATGCTGCTGGCGCTGTTGGTTGGATTGCTGTGGATGGCGCTGATGCTTGTGCGGCGACAGGGGATGTTCCGGAACCTCGGCCCGGATTGAGCCAGACACGGTCTGCGAGCGCCCCGTCGTCGACATGGATTGCTGGCGGTGCTGCGCGACGGCGCGTCGACCCCGGGCGCCGGGCATCGATCGCGTGGGCCACAATGCTCGGCTCCACGATGCCGAGAGTCGATGTCATGCGAAACCTGCGTGTCTGCGTGCTGCTGTTGCTGTGCGGGTTGCCCGTGCTGGCGTGCGCTGCACGCGAGCGCCATGCAGTCGAAGGTGACGCATGTGGTGGTTATCCGCGCCTCGCCATCGAGACGATGCGCGGCATGTGCGCGGGGCTGGTGGTCGGGCCGACCACGGCGGATCCGTCGCGCACGCTGCGCCTGCCGCGCTCGCTGTTGCAGCTCGACGCCGACACCTGGCTGGTCACCGATCTGGGCGCATGGGATGGCACGCGCGGCATGGTGTGGCGGTTGCGCACCGGCGCGGACGGCGCGGTCGAGGTGCAGCCTGTGCTCGATGGCCTGCATCTGCCGCACGCGATCGCGCGCGGCCCGGATGGCCGCGCGTATGTCGGCGAGATGAGCCGCATCTTCCGCTTCGATCCCGATGCGCAGACGCCGGCTGACACGGTCGAGAACGTGATCGGCGGCTTGCCCGACAACCGTCTGCACGATCACCGCCATCCGTTGTCGAAGTTCGTGTTTCTTCCGGGCGGCGATCTGCTGGTCAATGTCGGCGCGCCGAGTGACCAGTGCGCCGGCGCCGAGGCACGCAGCAGCGCTGGCCTGTGCGCGCAGAGCGAAGGCGCCGAGGATGCCGCGAGCCTGCGCCGGTATCGCTACGAGGGTGACGGCCGCTGGTCTCCCGACTACACCGTCTTCGCTCGTGGACTGCGCAATGCACTGGCGCTGGCAGTGCACGCATCGGGCACTGTGCTGCAAGGCGAGAACAGCTACGACTTCGACAGTCGCTGGTCGCCGTTCGAAGAGCTCAACATCATCGAGGCCGGTGGCCATTACGGCTGGCCCTATTGCGCCGACACCGCGCAGGCCACGCCCGCGTGGCGCGACAAGGCCGACTGGTGCCGCTCCGACGCACATACCGCGCCCGCACTGTTGTTGCCGCCGCACGCCGCGCCGCTGGACATGCTCTGGTACCAAGGCGCGATGTTTCCCGCGCTGCAGGGGCGCCTGTTGATGACCTGGCACGGGCATCGTTCCGTTGGCGGCCGTATTGCGAGCTTCGCGGTCGACGCACGCGGCGTGCCGACGGCTGATGCCAACCCGCGGTTTCCGGTCTACGGCCAGGGCATGCGCGCCTACGGCGCCGGCCCTGCGGCCACGCCGGTGGTCCTGACGCCAGGCTGGGGTCTGAAGCGCGGCGTGCGCCCGCAGGGCTCACCCGTTGGACTCGCAATCGCCAGCGATGGCGCGATCTGGGCGACCGACGATCGCGCGGGCCTGGTGATTCGATTCGCGAAGGACGACTAAGCGCGCGTCGTCGTGGTGCCAGTGCGCGCGTCGTCGACTAGTCTGTGCGCCCTGCATCCAACCGGGTCGTCACGATGAAGCTCCAGCTGTCCCTCGAGTGGTTCCTCAACCCCGATCACCTGCCGCTGATCGCGGGCATCCAGCTGGGCTGGTATCGCGAGGCGGGCCTCGAACTCGAACTGCTGGTGCCCGATGACCATTACGACGGACTGGCGGCGACGGTCAGCGGCAATGTCGCGTTCGCGTGCAACGAACCGCTGCACATGATCGATGCGGACCGGCCGGGCCTGAAGGCGCTCGGCTGCTTCTTCGAAACCGATGGCGGCATCCTGCTGCAACGAGATGCAGGCCAGCGCCTGCTCGAAGGCGGCACGGTGCGGCTGGCGTCGCCGGTCGCCGGCGGCGTCACCGATGCGATCGCCGTCGAGATCCTGTCGCGCTGGTGTGTGCAGCAGGGCGCGGCGTTCGATGCGTCGCAGATCGTGATCGAGAGCGCGGGCTTCGAACATCTCGCCAACCTGCGTGCAGGCTTCGATGGTGCGTGGCTGTGCTTCGCCAACTTCGAAGGTGTCGAAGCGCGGCTCGAAGGTCTCGACACGCATTTCATCGCCACGCATGACGTGGGCCTGCACAACTTCTCGGCGCTGGAACTCTTCACCGCACAGGCGTTCCTGGCCGAACATGCCGACGTGGTGGCGACAGTGACACGCCTGATCGGGCAGGGCGCGACGCTGTGCCGCGACGATCCCGCGCAGGCCGCTGCGCTCTGGTACGCCTACAGCGGGACCGAAGCCACCGCGCTGATGGACGCGATCATCGCCGATACATGTCCGCGTCTCGTCGGTCCGATGCAGCGCGATGCCGCACGCTGGCACGGCATGTGGGAACAGTTCGACCGGCTGGGGCTGAGCCAGGTCGATCGCGCCGGTTATGCGGCGCTGTACGCGTGATCTGCAGATCTGCGATGTCTGTGCCGATCACAGGGCCGCGCGGATGAGAGTCGCGATCCTCGACGACTACCAGGATGCCGTGCGCCGGCTCGACTGCTTCCAACTGCTCGATGGCCACGACGTCACCGTGTTCAACCAGACGCTGGATGGCGATGCGCTGGCGGACGCGCTGGCTGGCTTCGACGCACTGGTGCTGATCCGCGAGCGCACGCACATCGCCGCTGCACTGCTGGCGCGATTACCCGCACTGAAAGTCATTTCGCAGACCGGAAAGGCTGGTCGGCACATCGATCTCGCCGCGGCCGCGGCGCGTGGCATCACCGTGCTCGAAGGCGAGGGCGATCCGACCGCACCGGCCGAACTGACATGGGCGCTGGTGATGGCGGCCTATCGCCGCGTGCCGCAGTACGTCGCGCAGCTGCAGACTGGCGTGTGGCAATCGAGTACGACGCAGCCCGGACACGAGCGCATCGGCCGCACGCTGCACGGCGATGTGCTCGGGATCTGGGGCTACGGCAAGATCGGGCGACGTGTCGCCGGCTACGGCAAAGCTTTCGGCATGCAGGTGCTGGTGTGGGGCCGGGCGGGCAGCCAGGAGCGGGCCGTCGCTGACGGCTGCACCGTGGCCGAATCGCGCGAGGCGTTCTTCGAACAGGCCGATGTGCTGTCGCTGCATCTGCGTCTCGACGATGCGACCCGCGGCATCGTCACCGGCGACGACCTCGCGCGCATGAAACCGACCGCATTGCTGGTCAATACGAGCCGCGCGGAACTCATCGAAGCCGGCGCAGTCGAGCGCGCGCTGCAGGCCGGCCGACCGGGACTCTGGGCGCTGGACGTGTTCGAGCAGGAGCCTCTGCCGGCCACCTCGCCGCTGCTGCACAACGACGCCTTGATCGCGACCCCGCACCTGGGCTACGTCGAGCAGAAGAGCTACGAACTGTACTTCGCGAGTGCATTCCGCAATCTGCTGGACTTCTTCGCGGCTCGACGTTGATCCACCGCGACCCGCACAAGAAAAGCCCCGCACTGCGGGGCTTTTTTTGATGCTCCGATGCGTGTGATGCCTCAGCCCGCAGGCAACTCGCACTTCATCTTCCCGTCCACGTAGTAGGGCTTCGGAACGTCGGGATTCTCACTGGTGCGCTCGAACACGACCTCGAACGAATCGGTATCCGGCGTGCCCTTGCGATCGGTGCAGGCGTCCTGGAGCTTCTGCTTGACCGCGGCGATGCCGGCGTCGCGATTAGCGCCATCGGCGCTGTTGGTCAGGTTGACGACTTCAGCGAATGCCTGCGGGCTGATGGCCAGCAGACAGCCGGCGAGGGCGACGATATACGCGTGCTTCATGGACATCTCCTCGGGGTAACAGTGATCCGGAATCCGGTTGCGATACGCCGCGCCTTACCGGCGCGCGAACCTAGGTAGCGTAAGACGCGTCGGTGAACATGCCGTTTGGGCACGCATGCGGTCGGCCCCAAACCCCGCATCGGGCGCGGACGATTTCATGACCCGCTGTGCCAGGCGACGTATCGCCGACGCCAGCTGTCCGTCAGCGCCTTGGGCGACTCCGCATAGAGCCGCGCGCCGAGCGCGTGCGCACGACGCTCGAGCGCGCGCTGTTGCGTTCGGATGGGCGTCTCCATCGCAACGACGACGCCGGCATCCACGTCGGTCATCGCGTGCAGGTATTCGGACAGCACAGCCAGATCGTGATGCAGGCCGAGCGTATCGCCCAGTTCCGCAGCGCAGACGTGGATCGCGCGCATCGGGCCGGGCCACACCGGTTGCAGCAGGCGCAGATGGAAGGCGTGGTCCTTGGTGCGCTTGCGCCAGTCGTGGAAAGCCTCGTCATCGCCGGTCTCGCCGGCCGCGCGCATCGCCTTGCGGGCACGCCGGTAGCTGGACTTCAATCCGGTGTCGAACGCATCGAATCCGTCATCGGCAAGCCGCCAGGTCGCGATGCGCAGCAACGCTTCCTGCAGTGCCGATCGCGCCGTGCGGAGCAGGGCATCGGGATCGTGCGCGGTTTCGACCGCCTTGCCGTGCTGTACGAGCTGCTGTCGCACAGTCGCGAATGTGTCGGCGTCTGCCGGCCCGGCATGCGCGACCACGCGATCGAAGGTCTCGATCAGCACATCGGCATCGCGCTTCGGCCCAAGCGGCGCCGCGATCGCCTGGAAGGCCGCGTTCTCGTGCCGGTATACGTCGAACAACGGACGCACGAGTCGCAGCAAACCGCGGATCTTCTTGAGGCGTTTGCGCACGTCATGGATGGCGCTCGCGGTATCGAGCGCGGCCGTGTCGAGACTGCGGATCGCCGCCTGCACCTGTTCGCGCGTGATGCGGCGCAGCGACGCCTGTGCTTTCGAATCCTTGCGTCTGATGCGATACGCCATGCCACGCTCCCGCCGTCCGGTCTGGAGATCCACTGCCCGTGGCGTGCGCGCACGGGACAGTCAGAGCGCTATCCGCCAGGCGCGCCGTCGTCCACGTCGCGTCCGGCTTCGCTCGCCACACGCTGCACGCGCGCGCGGTACGCACCCACATTGTCGCCCTGGATGCGCGTCGCCTGCGTGCCAGTGATGTTGCCGACCTTCGCATCGCTGCCGGTTACCGGCTTGGCGTCGATGCTGGTCTCGCGCTCGAAGGCGTGCGACTTGTCGGTGTTGCGGTAGAACCGGTATAGCGCCCAGTACAGCGCGGTGGCGCCGGCTGGACCGGCGAGCAGCAGCCAGAGTCCACTGTCGTCGCTCATGACATGCCCACCAGAATCATGATCGCGATGCCCTCGAGGAAGGTGCCGACAGTCAGCGCGGCCAGCAGCAGTTTCCACTGCTGCACGGGCACGCTGCCCATGGTTTCGCCCGTGCGGCCGTTGACCGCGATGTAGTGCAGCAAGCCGCCGTTCTTGCCGGGCTGGTGATAGGAGTACAGCCAGACCGGCAGGTACATCGAGGCCCAGCGCGTGCCGTGCACATCGAGTTGTTCCTGTTCCCAGCGCACACCGCGGTCGTAGCGACGCGTTGAGCCATCCACCTGCGCACGCGCGATCGACAGCAGCTGGTCTTCCAGGCGCGGCTGCAGCTGCTGCACGTTGCTGTTGCGCTTCTCGGAGGTGAAACCCGACAGGTAGGACGCGTTCCACTTCACCGCGTTCTTGGTGTCGAACGGCAGGATCGTATTGATGATGTTGTTGGTGTTGACGTTGACGTCCAGGTTGCCGCGCTCGGTGGACGATTCCAGCGGCAGGTCGTCGACGGTGAACTCGACATGGCGTTCGATCTGGTAGACGTCGGCGTCGTAGTAGGTCTTCTTGTTGTTGTTCGTGCCACGCGTGTACTGGCGTGTCTTGATCTCGCCCTTGCCGGCCACCGACGCGCTCGCGCTGCCGTCGACGATCATGTAGGGCAGGTAGACGCCGACCACATTCTCCGGCGTGAACTCGTCCTTGAATGCTTTGAGCGCGAACATCCGCCGCTTGTCGACGAACTGGCGGATGCGCGCGACCGCGTCGTCCTTGCGGATGTAGAACGGCAGCACCGCATCGGGCACCGCGCCGTTGGCAATCTGCTCGTTGACGCCGAACACGTGGCGGCACCAGTGGCAGCGCGCCGTCATCGTGCTTTCGGTGTTGACCGTCACTTCCGCGCCGCAGCCGGCGCACTTGAAGGTCATCAGACTCGCGGCATCGGCCTCGATGTCGCGCGCGCCGGACGCGATGACGGTGCCGCGCAGATCGGCGATGCCCTCGCCGAAGCCGAAGGCTTCCTCGACGCGCTCGCCATGCCATTCGTTGCGGCAGTACATGCACACGAGGATGTCGGTGCCTGCGCGCTGGCGGATGTCGGTCGCGCCGCATTTCGGACAGCGGTTGAGACCGTCCTTCAGTTCGCCGGCGGACGTGTCGATCGCCAGCGGATCGGGCGCTTCAAGCTCGTCGCGGATCGGGCCGGGCAGCGTGGCCGGATCGACCGGCAACGTGCCCGGCAACGGCGGCACGTCGCGCGGCGAACCCGGGCCGTCGACGGGGCGAACCGGCAACGGCGGCGGCAACTTGGTATCGGACATGGGCGCGGTGCGTCGGGCGGCTTACAGGCCGAGCGCTTTGGCCTTGAGCGCGTCGTAGTCGTCCTGGGTGATCAGGCCCAGGTCGAGCATCTCCTTGGCCTTCTTGAGCTTCGTCACCGGATCGTCCGCCGCAGGCGCGGCTGGTGCGGCAGGCGTGGCTGGCTGCTGCAGGCTGCCGATGCCACCGGCCATGCCCGACGCCATGCCCAGACCCACGAGACCCGCCGCGCCGCTGTGTTCGCCGGCCGACTGCATGCCTTGGGCGACGCTCGCCTGCAGATTGGAATTGCCGCGTGAGCCGGCGAGGGCGTCGGCGCGCTGCACGGTCTTCAGCAGTTCGCGGGTATTCGCGTCGTACTCGATCGAGACGATAGCGGTCTTGACGATGGCGAGGCCACGGTCGGACTTCCACTGGTAACCCTGTTCGACGGCTGCCGACAGGCTCTGCGCGAACCCCAGCGAATCCTGCTGCAGCTTGGTGATGCGATTGCCCTTGCCGGGATCGTTCGTGTACAGGCTGAAAGCCGGCGCGAGCGAGCTCACGACTTCGTTGAACAGCTGGCTGGCCGCCGCATTGTCGATGTCGGTGAAGTCGAAGACCTGGCCCGGCGCGAGATAGCTCGCCGGCACGAAGTTCTTCACGAACAGGATCGGGTCGACGATCTTCAGCGTGTAGGACCCGCGCGTCAGCGCGCCGACCTGCGTGCCGAGGAAGCCATCGTCCCAGTAGATCTCCGACTGCGTGCCGAAGCGGTTGTCCGGCAGCTCCTTCAGCGACACAAAAAACGCCGCCTGCTGGCCGCCCGGCTGGCCGCCGAACTTGAAGCGCTCCCAGCTCTGCTTGATGAGCGGGCTGACGATGCCGTCGCCGGCGAAGATCGACTGCGAGTTGATGTCGTCCGAGCGCCACTCGTACCCGCCCGGCTCGGCGACGAAGCCGGTGATCGCACCGTCCTGGAACAGCAACAGGCCGTAGCCTTCGGGCACGACGATCTTCGAGCCGTTGCTGATGATGTTCGACGAGCTGCGCGTGTTGGATCCGCGTCCGGCGTTCGTGCCCTGCGGCACTGCTGCGAACAGCGCCGCCGTCGACGGCAGGCCGGTCGGCACCGTCAGGAAGTCCTTCCACTGGTCGGCCAGCACGCCGCTGACTGCACCCGACACCGCCTGTACGAGACCCATGGCAATTCCCTTCAGTTCGTGGCCGGGCACAGTGCCCGCCATGTCGGCGGATCATAGCGTCGCGACCGTAAGGTGTTGGTAGTGCTGGTCGTCATGCGTTGCGCGGCGCCGAGCCAGCGGCGGAGTGCCTACCAGAGCAGCGCCATCAACCATGTATCCGCTGCGGTGCCCGGCATCAAGAACGCCGGCGCCAGGTGCACGACGAGGAAGAACGGTGCGCCCCACAGCGTCTCGCGGTGGATGCGGCGCAGGGTCGTGAGGTCGTAGACCACCAGCACGATGGCCAGCGCCAGCAGGCCGCCGATCGTGATCAGGACGCCGTCGACACCGCCGAATACCGGCAGGTCGGCGAGACGGATCAGGGCGGGGGAGATGATCGCCAGCGAGGCCAGCAGCATCAGCCGCCGGTGCGCGTCGGCGCGCCGGCGCAGCAACAGACCACGGACGAGGAACACGACGTAGGCGGTCAGCGCACCGGAATCGCCCCAGATGATCAGGCTGAGCAGCGGGCGTTGCGCGTCGACATCGACACCCTGCGCGCGCCAGCTGTGCACGAGCTGCGCGAGCGTCACCAAAGATGTCACGACGACGCAGAGCGCGATCACTGCACCCAGCACACCGAGCCGGCGGTGCAGCGCGATGCGACCGTTGGCGACCAGCAGGCTCTGCGTCGCGAACAGCACGAACCAGGCTGTCACTGCGAAACCGTGGAGGTGCAGATGCAGGGCAAGCGGTCCTTCGGCCGCGTCGCGGAAGAAGAACGTATTCCAGAAGCCTGCGAGCACGGTGGCGAGCAGCAGCAGCGCCATCGCCGGGAAGAACACGGTGCGGTGGCGCGGCAGCGCCGCGGCGCCGGAGATGGTGGACGCGGTCAGACGATCGGGTGGATACACGCGTTGCTCCGGTAGTGAGGACGTGCGCGCGGGGTACACGCCTTCCTCCATAACGGAGAAACCGCGCCGAACCTGCCACATGGACGCGCGCCTCGCGCATCACGCGGTCGGCGCTGGAACCGTCAGTGCCGCGGACGGGTCCATGTCCGCCTCGGCCCGCAATCCACGTTTGTCTCCAATCGAGCACGCCATCGCGGCGCTGCAGGAGTCCAACGCGTGAATGTTGCCTACTCGATCCTACCGCTGCTGCTGGGCGCCGCTGTTGCCCACGCCGCGCCCCTGCCGCCGGCACCGACCGAAGCGTTCGTCGAAGACCGCTTCGGGCATGACATCGACGATCCGTATCGCTGGATGGAAGACCCGGCGCAGGCGGCGAAGCTGCAGGCGTGGATGACCGAAGCCGGCGCGGCGACACGCGCGCGGCTCGATGCGCTGCCCGAGCGCGCGGCGTTCGAGACCACGCTGCGGGCCGCGACCCGTGCGGGCGTGTCCTACAACGAGGCGAAATCCGCCGGCGGACGCCTGTTCTTCCGGCAGCGCGATCCGGGCGCGGCCGTATCCAAACTGGTCGTGCGCGATGACGCTGGCGAGCGCGTGCTGCTCGATACCGCGACCCGCGAAGGCGCGACGCAGGCGATCGCCAGTTTCGCGCCGTCGCCCGACGGCGCACTGGTGGCGGTGATGGTGGGCGAGGGCGGCGGTGAACTCGGGCGCTTCGCGATTCTCGATGTCGCCGATGGACGCGAGCGCTACCGTCTCGACGGCATGACCTTCGGCGACTTCGAACTGTCCTGGCTCGCCCCGGATCTGGTCGCCTACACGCGCATGACGCATGCACCCGACAGCGGTGTCGATCCGCTGCTGGACACGCAGGCGATGGTGGTCGCGCTGACGCCGCAGGGCCCGGTAGAACGCGTCGGCCTGGGCAATCGCCTCGAAGGCGGACCGACCTTCGCTCCGGAAGAGTTCCCGGCGATCATCGGGCCGGGCCATGGCGATCTGGTGTTCGGCTACGGGCTCGGTGCGCGCGCCGATGCGCGTGCGCTGGTGACCTCGCTGGCCGCACTGCGCGCGGGCACGCCCGCGTGGCGGTCGCTGGCGGACTACAGCGACCAGCTCTCCACCGATGCACTGGTCGGCGAGTCGGACTACTACTTCGTCAGCACCCGCGAGGCATCGAACGGTGCGCTGTACCGGCGCACGCTGGGCGCCGATGCGATCGGCGCGATCGAGACCGTGATGCCCGCAGGCGATCTGATCCTGTCGGACCTGGTCGCCACGCGTGACGGCCTCTATGTGATGGGCACGCGCGATGGCGTCTCGCAGGTGCTGTATCTCGCCGGTGGCAAAGGCGCGCCGCAGGCAATCGCGTTGCCGTTCGAAAGCGAACTGCAGGATGCCGCGGCCGATGGCGACGGTGGATCAATGGTGTTCGGCCTGCGCGGCTGGACCACGACTACACGCGCATTCCGCGCGACCGGCGCACGCATCGAAGCACTCGGTCTGGATTCTGCGACCTGGGCGCCGACGCAGGCCTTCGTCGCGACGCGCGCGGAAGCCTTGAGTCGCGACGGCACGCGCGTGCCGATGGTCGTGGTGCGCAAGCCGGGCGCTGCGGATGCGCCGGTGCCGACGTTCGTCGAGGGCTACGGCAGCTACGGCGTGCTGACCACATCGCCGCTGAGTTCGCCGCTGCTGTCGCCCTGGATCGAGCGCGACGGCGCCTTCGTGTTCTGCGGTACGCGTGGCGGTGGCGAACGCGGCCGCGCCTGGCACGAAGCCGGACGCGAAGCGAACAAGCCGAACGCACATGACGATCTTGCCGCGTGTGCACAGCAGGCGCAGACCATGGGCATCGCGTCGCCGGCGACCACGCTGGTCATGGGCACCAGTGCCGGCGGTCTGCTGGCACCGGCGACCACGATGAAACACCCCGAACTGTTCGCCGGCCTGATGCCGCGCGTCGCCGTGCTCAATGCGAGCCGCCTCGAAGCCGCTCCGAACGGGCCGAACCAGTTCGCCGAGATGGGCGACCCGCGCACGCAGGCCGGATTCGAAGCGCTGCTCGCGCAGGACGCCTACGTGATGCTCGAGGACGCGCGCGATCTGCCCGATACGCTGATCACCGTCGGCATGAACGACAGTCGCGTGGCGCCATGGATGGCCGCGAAGTTCGCCGCGCGCGCCAGCGCGAAATTCGGCGACCGGCGCGAGATTCTGCTGCGCGTCGACACCACACAGGGCCACGGCATCGGCTCGTCGCAGGACAGCCAGGTGGCGGAACTCGCCGACGCGTTCGCGTGGGGCTGGGCGCAGGCGACGACGCCCTGAGTCGTCGATCGGCGCGCGTTGCGTGGAAAGCGCAGCGAGCGCCGATCGAGTTGGAATGCCGGGTCAGCCGCGGACCGCAGCTTCGATCGCGGCGACGTCGATCTTCTTCATCGTCATCATCGCGTCGAAGGCGCGACTCGCCGCTGCGCGATCGGGACTCGTGTAGGCCTCGGTGAGCACGCGCGGGGTGATCTGCCAGTTCACGCCCCACCGATCTTTGCACCAGCCGCACTCGCTTTCGGCGCCGCCGTTGTCGACGATCGCGTTCCACAGGCGATCGGTTTCCGCCTGGTCGTCGGTGGCGATCTGGAACGAAAACGCTTCGGTCTGCGGGAAATGCGGGCCGCCGTTGAGCCCGAGGCAGGGGATGCCGAACACGGTGAACTCGACCGTGATCGGGACGTCGGCCTTGCCGTCGGGGTAATCGCCCGGCGCGTGGTGCACGGCCTGGACCGCGCTGTCGGGAAACGTCTCCGCGTAGAACGTCGCCGCGTCGAGCGCGGTGCCGTCGAACCACAGGCAGATCGTGTTCTTCGGAATCATGGCCGGGACCCTCGTGGACGGTGCATCCAGCAGGCCACCGGACCGGTTAAGCCGGCGTGCGCGGGCTCAGCGCGTCGCGGCGGTGTCCGCGGCGCCGATCCACGGCGCCAGCAGCGCCAGCCAGCGCGCACGCCAGGCGAGCGCCATCGCTGTCGCGAATGCGCCGCCGGCCAGGGACATCACCCAGACCAGTGCGGCCATCGAGGCGTGATCGCTCGCCAGACACAGGGCCAGCGACACGGCGAGCGCAACCGCGCCCAGCACCCGTAGCGCGCGCGCGTGCGCAGGCGAGACCGGCGCGCCCCAGACCTGCTGGCCGTGCGCCGGCATCGCCAGTGCCAGCCATGCCATGCCGACGATGCTGGCGAGCAGGGCCGCGGTCAGCAGCCAGGCTGCGTGCGACGCCTCATGCATGGGCGGCCTCCCGGCGCGGGTGCTCGACGGCCGCGGTTGCAGCCGCGCGACGGCGCAGGTGCAGGCCGGTCGCGCCTGCAACAGCCGCGGTCGCCAGCAGCGCGAGATCGAGGCCCGCCACCGGCCAGTAACCGGTACCGAGCGTGCGCAACAGATGGTCGCCGGTGGTGATCCAGTTCAGCGCGACGGCAGCGATCGCCAGCACGACGATCGCACCGCACTGCTCGCGCCAGGCCGGGTTCGCCAGACCACGCGCGACCGGCGCGCTGCGCAGGCCCGCATGCAGCAGCGCCAGCACCCAGGTGCCCCAGAACGCGTAGCGCTCCCAGTCGCCGCGCGCCGGCAGATCGTCCGGCAGCAGGCGGTTGGCGACGAGAATGCCGAGCGTGGCCGCGACCATGCCGGTGATCATCGTCACTGCCAGTGCGTCGACGATGCGCGCGCCCTGGCTGCCCTGTTTCGCATGCTGGCGCTTGCGCTTCTCGACGAAGAACACGAAGCCGGTGGCGATGCACACCGCGCCCAGCAGACCGCCCAGCACGTACAGCCAACGCAGCAGCCAGTGGCGGAAATGCTGCAGATGCAGACCGGTCAGGAATTCGGCGACCTTGCCCACCGGCGTGGCCACGGGATCCTCTCGGATCAGTTCGCCGGTGGACGCTTTGAAGTGGATGCCCTGGCCGACCAGCGCGATGCGATCGGTGCCCGCGCGGTACACGCTGACGTAGCCGTTGGCGTCGCCGACGTGTTGCAGCACGAGAAAACCCACATCGCCGGCCATGTCGCGCGCCGCCCAGCGGCGCTGCGCCTCGGCGACCATTGCGTCCACGTTCGCCAGGCCCGCGGGCACACCGGCGCGCTGGTGCGGCAGGCCGAGTTCGTTTGCTTCGGTCGCGGCATGCAGATCGTGCAGGTCGTGCAGCTGGGTGTGGCCGACCGGGAAGAAATACGTCGCCGAGAAGATCACCAGACCGGTGAACGCGAAGAAGAAGTGGAACGGCAATGCGACCACGCCGGTGAGGTTGTGCAGATCCAGCACGCTGCGCAGACCGCCCTTGCCGGGGCGGAAGGTGAAGAGTTCGCGGAAGAACTTGCGGTGCATCACCACGCCGCTGACCAGCGCGGCCAGCATCACCAGCGCCGAGAAACCGACGATCCAGAAACCGAGATTCTTCCAGTCCAGCGTCAGGCTGTAATGCATCGGATAGAAGAAGCCGCTGCCGATCTTGAGACGATCGTCCGGCAGCGCGGTGCCATCGCGCGGATCGATGGTGCCGAGCGCGAAGATCGCTTCGTCGGGATCCTTGGCGCCCGGCACCTGGAAGCCGGCGAACAGCGCCAGCACCGGATCGCGGTGTGTGGTGTAGGCGCTCCAGTTGGCGACGGTGTCGAAGTGGTCGGGCATCGGCCCGTCGACGCGCGGGCGCATCGCATCGATGGCCTGCTGCGTGGGCTGCATGCGCTCGAACGCCGGCCGCAGGATCTGCTCGTAGGACGGCATCGGCTGCGGCTCGAAGCGCGTGGACGGAATCGCCCAGCGGTCGATCTCGCGATCGAAGACCGACAGCGCGCCGAAGAAGAACGCGGCCATCAGCACGAAGCCGAGCACCAGCCCGAACCACGTGTGCAGCCACGCCATCGCCTGGCGGAAGCTCTGCGTCACCATGCCCTGGGCCGCCATCAGACGATGCTCGCCTGGACCAGCGAGGCGACGCCCGCCAGCAGCGCGCCACCACCGGCCAGCATCGCCCACGCCAGCACGAGCCGGCGCGTGGCGAACGTCCACAGGAATGCCGTCAGGAACACCAGCAGGCCGAGCGCGCTCGACAGGAACTCGGCATCGTGGAAATCCATGCCGGCCTTGAACATCAGCGCGGCACCGGCGGCGATGAAGCCCCACGTGAACGCGTAGCCGCCGAACACGGCGGCGCCGATGCGCGCGGCGAGCCGCAGGCGCGGGGCAGGGGACGAAAACATGGCGGTGTTGGACATGGCGGCTGCGGTGTCGATAAAGGCGGGACAGGCGGATCAGGACATCCTGATCAGAAGCGGTAATTCAGGCTCAGCGTGTAGTTGCGCGGCGCGCCGTAGTACCCGCTGTAGCGCAGCGTGTTGATGTAGGTTTCGTCGCCGACGTTGTTGACGTTGAGGCGCAACATGGCGTTGGGCTGGAAGTCCCAGCCGACGAAGCCGTTGAACACCGCGTAGCTGTCCTGGCGCACGGTGAAGCCGTTGCTCTCGACATTGGAAATGTCGCTCTGCCAGCGCCCGCCGATGCCGAATGACAGCGCGGTGTAGCTCGGCACGCGCGCGCTGAGCACGAGATTGGCGGTGCGGCGCGGCACCCAGCGGTAGGTGTCGTCGCCGTCGTCGCCGGTGAGCTTGAGCGCGGTGTAGCCCACGACCAGATCCACGTGTTCGCTCAGACGGCCGGTGGCTTCGAGTTCCACGCCTTTCGATTCGACATCTACGCCTTCGTAATAGAACTGGCCGCGATCGTTGTAGCCGGCGCCGGTGGCCAGGCCACTCTGCTCGGCGCGGAACACCGCCAGCGTGGTCAGCAGGCGCTTGTCGAGCCAGTCGGCCTTGACGCCCACCTCGTAGTTCGCGCCCTTGGTCGGATCGAGATAGCGGCCGTCGGCATCCGACTGGCTCTGCGGCTGGTAGATGTCGGAGTAGCTGACGTAACCCAGCACGTTCGGGCTGAAATCGTAGGTCAGGCCGGCGTAGGGGCTGGTCTCGCTCTCGGTCTGGTCGAACGCGACGCCGTAGTTCGTGCCGTCGCGGTGGTATTCGGCGTAGTTGAATCCGACGACGGCCTTGAGACGATCGGTGAACGACAGTCGCGTGGCGCCGTAAGCGCGCTTGAGGCGTTCGTCGAGCGTGCTGTAGACCGAACTCTCACCCCACAGCGGTTCGGGCACCACGTTGCCCGCCCAGGGGAAGCCGGGCATCGGCACGTAGCCGCACGGCGCACCGCTGCACAGCGCACCTGCGAATTCCGAATTGATGTTCTCGCTCTTCGACCAGCCCACGCCGAGCATGACTTCCTGGTCACGGCCCCACATCTGGAAATGGCCGTTGAGCGTGGCCGAGACCAGATCGGCTTTCAGTTCGTCCTCGCCGCCCCACGGATAGCCGTACAGGCCCAGATTGGTGCCCGGCTCGAGGCCGGTGCCGTTGAAATCGGTCGCGTAGAACAGACGGTCGTCGTTGCGCACGTCGCGGTGGTTGTAGGCCAGCTTGAGCTGCCAGTCGGCGCCGAGCTGGTGCACGTACTCTGCGAACGCGGTCTGGCTGGTGGTGTCCCAGTAGGTCCAGTCCTGCGTGGTCGAGGCGCCGCGGTCCCAGCGCGCCTGGGTGCCGTCGCTGTACATGAAGCCGAGTGCGCCCCACATGTTGCCGTTGGTGCGCGCGTCCTGCCACGAATAGCCGAGCGTCAGCGTGCCGTTCTCGCCGATCTGGCCGTCGACGACGCCGTAGACGAAGTCGCGGCGGTCGTCCTTGCCGCGCAGCCAGGAATCGCCTTCCTCGTGCGCGGCGACGATGCGTCCGGCCCAGGTCCCGTCTTCGGTGAACGGCGTGGAGTAGTCCACCTCACCGCGCGTCGTGCCCCAGGACCCGTAGCTGATACCGGCCGAGCCTTCGGCCTGGTTGGTCGGGCGCTTGCGCACGTAGTTGATCGTGCCGGCGGCGTTGCCCACGCCGGTCAGCAGACCGTTGGCACCGCGGATCACCTCCAGCTTCTCGTAGCCGAAGGTGTCCATCGCGCCGGTGACGATGCCCCAGCCGTTGGGCAGGCCGACGCCGTCGATCTGGGTGTTGGCGATGTCAAAACCGCGCGCGGTGTAGTTGCTGCGGTTGGTTTCCCATTCCTCGACCTGGATGCCGGTCGCCAGACGCAACGCCTCGTTGAGGCTGTCGGCGCCGAACTTCTGCATCTGCTCGCTGCTGACGACGCTGATCGACTGCGGCGTGTCCTTGATGTCGAGATCGAGGTTGGTCGCGCCGTTGCTGACGCGACCCGCGCGCTGGGCGACGACGAGAATCGCGTCGAGATCGGTCGCGCTCGCATCGGAGGCATTCGCGGCGCTCTGCGGCTCGGCGAACGCGGCGGTGGTGCACAGCGCGAGCGCGACGCCGATGGCGAGCGGGGAGGTTTTGCGGACAGACAGGGAGCGCGATACGACGACATGCGAACGGAGCATGGAAATCTGGACCTTCGAAAACGTATGAATCAAGACGGACCCGGCAGCCCCTGACAGGGGCGCGGCACACGGTCCGGACGGGCAGTCCGGCGAAGTCCGACCGGAGTTGTCGGATGCGGACGTCGGCGGCAGCGCCGTGGCGCGCCTGGAGTCCGGAACCGCGCCCATTCCGCGGGCGTGACTGAAACTGCGCGAGCATTAGATGCGAATGGATGTCATTTCGAAACAGTTGCGGATGTACACGTGCGCTGTTCAGGCAATGCCGCGCCGCATCGGGCCGTCTCACGTCGCCCGCACGCCACGACGCCGGAGAATCGCGTTTTGCACCCGGAGCGGCCCATGCGTCTGCCGATTGTTCCCCTGCTGATTGCCGCGGGTCTGTCCACGCCCGCCACTGCCAACGCGGCGCGCCAGCCGCCCGTGCCGAACGAACCGGTCGCCGCCGTCGATCTCGAACGCTATGCCGGCACCTGGTACGAGCAGGCGCATCTGCCGATGTTCTTCCAGCGCAAATGCATCGCCGACACCACCGCCCAGTACAGCGTCAATCCGGATGGCACGGTCGGTGTGTTGAACCGCTGCCGCACGAAGGACGGCAGCTTCAACGAGGCACGCGGCATCGCGCGCGTGGTCGACGGGAAGACCTCGACACTGGAAGTGCGGTTCGCGCCGCAATGGCTGTCGTGGCTGCCGATGGTCTGGGGCGATTACTGGGTGATCGCGCTCGACGAAGCGGAGTACCGCTGGGCGATGGTGGGTTCGCCCGGCAAGGACTACCTGTGGATCCTGTCGCGCGAGCCGCAGCTCGACCCGGAGATCCGCAGCCGGCTCATCGACCAGGCGCGCGCGATGGATTACCCGGTCGACAAGCTCGTCGACACACCGCAGCGCTCGCAGGATGCGACGCCTTCCGGTTGACCGGCATCGCCACCTCGGCGGTGCGCCGACATCGTCCGGAACGTCGCGGATGATCTTCACGCGGCCCCGGGTCTCGAACAGCGAGAGTCGCCGCCCATGACGCGCCTCATCGAACGCCTTTTCGCCGCCGGCTATCTCGCCGTAATCGCCCTGTTCCTGTTCGCCGGTGCCGCGCTGATCGGGCTGGCGGCGATCGAGATGTGGCAGGCGCTGGTGCCCTCGGAATCACTGGATCTGCGCGGACGGTTCGACTCGGTGCTCGACGCGATCGGCATCGTGACCATCGCGCTGGTTGCGTTCGAACTGGCGCAGACGGTGTTCGAGGAAGAGGTGCGGCGAGAGGTCAAGATCAGCGGGCCGACGCGCGTGCGCCGGTTCCTGTCGCGCTTCATGGTGGTGCTGGTGGTGGCGCTGTCGATCGAAACTCTGGTCGCGGTGTTCCGATTGCTGCACGAAGCGCCGGAACAGTTGCCTTATGCCGCGGCGATCGGCGCGACCGCGGCCCTGCTGCTGGTCGGTTGGGGCGTGTTCCTGCGACTCAACCGCAGCGTCGAGGAACTCGAACCCGAGGCCATGGCGGCGGCGAAGGATGAGGACGGCGACGTGGAAGCCGACGCGAACGACACGCCCACGCCGAAGAAGCCGGCAGCGCGGCGAAAGACGCCGACGAAGGTGCCTGCAGCAGGCTGAGTCGCAATGCGACGGTGACACCGGCAGGTCACAAAGCAATCCCGGTCACGGAACGGACATCGCACCGCGATTGAACGCGCACGTCTTACCGATGCTTAACACCACGGTCGCATCGCAGTGGAAAGGTCGGGGTTCCTTCCAGACGCGTGGAGTTTCCGATGAAGAAGTGGGCCTTGTCCGGCGTGTTGTTGTTGACCACAGTGGCTGCCAGCACGACCGCATTCGCAGCGCGCCATCATTTCGATGTGATCGGCGAGTCCTACGGCCGCAGCAGCGAAGAGGCGATCGACAACGCCTGGCGCGACGCGGACGACCAGTGCTACCGCAGCTGGGGCCGCTCCGACCAGGACATCACGGTGCTGGAGGTGTGGGTCGATCCGGACACCGGCTATCCGCATGCACGCGTGTCGCTGGGCTGCACGGTCGACGACTGACTTTAGATTTCGACGCACGTGAAAACGCCGCCGGTGATCTCTCCATCACCGGCGGCGTTCTGTACATCGATTGCATCCGCGAACGCGTCGCGGACATCCCGGGCCGTCAGATCACGAAGGCTCGCAGTTCCGCCATCTTGCCGTCGTGGAACCGCCACGCATCCGAGTAGGCATAGCGCGTCTCGGTGCCGTCTGCCGCCTTGACGGTGATGCTGCCCAGCGCGATCACGAAGTCTTCTTCGGCGATGAGGTGGTCGACGGTGAACACCGGCGGCTCGACATAGGCGTCCGTCATCCACTCGCGCACAGCATCCTTGCCGTCGAGCGTCGATTCGCCAACGGTCGTCCACTGGATGTCGTCGGTGCAGTACGCCAGAAATCCGTCGATGTCGCCGCGCGCGATGGCCGCGTTGGCCTGCCGCAGAGAACTCTTGTGCTGGTTGGACATGGCGGCGCTTCTATCGACGTGGAGGAGTGACGATACCGGCAGCCGGGGGCGCGCGGGTGAAGCGTCGCGGGCCGGACTGCGCCTGCATTCAGGCGCATGTCGCAAGCGTGCGTGCGGTCGCATCCGGAAGCGGACGTCGTGCCGCGCCAGGCGACCAGAAAACCCGATTTCGGTGCGGGTCTGGCCGCCAACCGCACGGCAACGCGTTGTGCTCAGAAGCGGTCTTCGACCGGCAGGTAACGCCACGCGCCGACCGGCATCTTCGCCAGCGACACGCGCCCGATGCGCAGGCGCCGGATCCACACCACGCCCAGCCCGACCTGCGCGCACATGTCACGCAGCTGACCCGGCCGCACGCCCTTGATCGCGAAACGCAGGCGCACTTCGTTCTGCCAGCTGACCTTGCATGGCGGCAGCGTGTGGCCGTCGTACTGCAGGCCGTGCTTGAGCCGCTGCATGCCGTAGAACGGCATCTCGCCGGTCACCTCGACGACGAACTCCTGCTCGATGCCATCGAGGTCCTCGGTCAGGCGCCGCCACACGCGACCATCCTGGCTCAGCACCATCAAGCCACTGGCTTCGGCTTCCAACGGCGCGAGCGGTGTCAGCCGATGGAAGTGCCGCTGCAGCAGGCGCACCTCGGTCGGGTCTTCGCTCCAGCGCGTGCTCGCGTCGACGTAGGCCAAAGCGGCATCGGACGTGGCGAACGCATCCAGACCTGCCGGCTTGTGGAACAGGATCGTTGCCGGCTCGGCGACGGCGAGCCGCGCGGCCGCGTCGAGTTCGACGGCCTCGTCGGTCACCATGTGCTGCGGCATGTCCACGACGCGACCGTCGACCGACACCCAGCCGCCCTCGATGTACTGCTCGGCTTCGCTGCGCGAGCAGCGGGCGAGTTCGGAGACGCGTTTGGCCAGTCGGACGGGGGCGGACATCGTGTAGCGCCGGGAATCGGGGCGGGCAGTGTAGCGAGCGTCGCCGGTCGGCGCGTTCTTCGGACGCAGCGCCTCAAGCGTGCCGATTGCGTGGATGATGCGGCGAAGACGGACGGGCCATGTGGTCCGCGTCATTCCCGAACCTTTGCGGACCGGAGTGCCAGGCGATGCGACAGACGATGGCGGGTGTGTGGATGGCGGCGGTGATCGCGCTGGCAATGCCGGGATGGGCGCAGGCAGACGACGGTGCGCGACTGCTCGGCCTGTGGTCGGTGGACGTGACGCAGTTGCCGATGCCGCCCGAGGCGCGGCCGCAGCGGGTGACGGTGGCGCTCGACGAGGCTGCGGCGGGCGCGTTGACGATACGGGTCGAGATCGTGCCGGCCGAAGGCGCAGCGCGTATCTCCACGGCGACCGTGCCGCTCGATGGCAGCACGGTGCCGATCGAGGGCGACACGCTGGAAGCCGATGCGATCGCGGTCAAGCGCCCCACCGGCGACGTGCTGACGATGGCACTGGCGAAGCAGGGTGTGCCGGCCTCGACGCGGATCTATGCGGTCACGCCGGATGGCGACCAGCTGATCGAGACGGCGGTGCATTTCGGCGCCGATGGCAAGGCGGTGATGCGCACGTTCCGGTTCGATCGCGTGCGTTGAATGACCGCGTTACAACGGCTGCTGCACGTACGGCAGCCGCTGCGTCCTGAACGTCTGTGCGGACGATTGCGAGCGCGCGTGCACCGCGTTCGGGGGCGCGCCGACCGACAGCGGTAGAATTGCGCCTCTTCCGAACCGCCCTGTTGGATCGATGATCACCAACGATGTCCTGCGCAGCATCCGTTACATGCTCGACCTGAGCGACCAGAAGGTCGTCGATCTCGCCAAGCTGGTGGATCCCGACTTCGCCCTCGACAAGGACGACGTGCGTCCGTTGCTGTTGAAGGAAGACGAACCCGGCTACGTGGCCTGCAGCGACAGCGTGCTCGCGCACGTGCTCGACGGCCTGATCGTGCACCGCCGTGGCCGCGACGAGCGCCAGGCCGCGCGGCCGGTCGAATCGCGCATCAGCAACAACGTCGTGCTGAAGAAGCTGCGGGTCGCATTCGAGCTGACCGACGTCGACATGCACCAGATCTTCGCCGACGCGGGCTTCCCGATTTCGAAGCCGGAGATGTCGGCGCTGTTCCGCCAGGCCGGACACCGCAACTTCCGCCCCTGCGGCGACCAGCTGCTGCGCAATTTCCTCAAGGGCCTGACGATGCGGGTGCGCGGCGGCTGATTCGGCGGTCTCTGACCCGGAACCACGTGTCTCGTGAGACCCGACTCGTGTCATGCCGCCAATCTGGAGAAAACGAGCACGTTTCTCTTTATGCAGGAAGCAAGCACCTCTCCCTTCGGGAGAGAGCCTGCCCCGGACTCGATCCGGGGTCGACGCGTTTTACGCGTCGGGTGAGGGCGGGGCTCTGCTGAAACGGCCCAATAGGCACTCTCATTCACTCTCAGGCACCCGCTGTGGCCCGGAGAGCGGGACAAGACGAATCCTGCCTCAGCCCTGATCCAGCTCGTAATGGATCAGCACCACGCACTGCGAGGCGAACAGCATCTTCGGGCCGAGCGTAATCTTCTGCGCGCCCATGCGTTCGAGGCCGGGAATCGTCTTTTTCGGCATCGGGATGTGGTCGGTCAGCAGGAAGCACGGATTATCCGCGAACGCCTGCTCACGGATCGGTGTGCCCTTGCGGTCCATCAGGAACAGCTGATGGTCTTCGGAAAGCTTCTGCACCAGCCGTTCGAAGCTCGTGGTGCGGACTTCGACACCCGATTCCACCGGGCGCGTCTCGTCCTTTCCCATGCCGCGCGAGGCATCCAGCGCGTTGGCGATCTTGCCCAGCAACGCGCGCTCGTCGAAGCCGCCGATGTCGTGCATGGCGTTGACTTCAAAACGGATCGTGCGCGAGAAGTCCCGGGTGCTTTCCAGCACCAGATAGACCGTGACATCGGGCCTGTGCGACTGCGCGACGAACATGGCGTTCATCAGCGTGTGCGCGAGGATCTCGGTGTGCGCGTCCTGGCCGACGGCGGCCAGCAATGCCTGGCTGTCGGTGGGCGCGGCGCGTGCCCGGAGTACGAAAGTTCGCATGCGTGTCGAAACGGTCCGTCGGCCGGTGCGGTCCCGGCGATTCGCCGCGCATTGTCGATGGAAACCTGCGCGCGGGCGAGTGCGCCGCCGCTCAAACGCGGTTGTATCGGCCTGCAGGCCGTACCGGGCGGCGCGTGCCGCCCGGCGCTGCGATCAGGCCGACTCGGAACCGGACTCGGGTTCCGGCTCTGCGGTGCCCTTGGCAGCGTCGCGTTCGGCACGCTTCTTCGCGTCCTTCTCGTCCTGCTTCTTCTTCTTGGCGAGTTCGCGCTGACGCTTTTCGAACGAATAGTTGGGCTTGGCCACGGAAACTCCCTTGGATTGAGCGGCCTAGTGTCTCATCCGGGAGGCGGTCGCATCCAGTTTCTCCATTCAGGATAGGGAACGGCCCTCCGCGCAATGTGCTGTGGGCCGTCGAAAGGCGAGGGCGCGTCAGCCGCGCAGTCGCACGATCTGGTTCTGCAGCGTTTCGATCTGGCCGCGCAGGTCTTCGTTCTCGCGTTCCAGTTCGGTGACGCGGCGTTGCAGTGCCTTCGCATCGGGTGCGGGCGAGCCGCCGTCGTCAGCCGTCTCGCCATCGCTACCGGGCTTCGGCCGCTTCTTCGCATCGCGGGCGCGCTTGGCGGCCTGCTTGAGTTCGGCCTTTCCGGCCTGGGCGGCGCTGCGCTGCTCGTCTTCGGGCAGGCTGGCGACCGCCGCAGCCGCGCTCATCGAGATGGCGCCGGACTTGAGCGCTTCGACCAGCTCGGGCGTGGCCTGGGCGTGGATGCGTTCGATCATCGCCACCTGGTTGCTGCTGAGCTTGGCTTCGCGCGCGAGTTCGGCGCGGCTGACCTGCGAGGGCGCGTCGTCCCACGGCGGGCGATCCTCGGTGTCCTCGACCGAGGCGTCGGTGGCCGGCACGGTCTCCAGTGCAGCGATGCGCTGGGCCTGCTGCCGCGCGGCGACGATGTCGCGCTTGCGCAGGGCCAGCACGCCGCGCTGGTAGTCGGACACGCTGCGGCGGCCGAGATGCTGCTCGATCATCCACAGATGCACGTCCTCCATCGACTGGAAGCGCGTGTTCTGGATGGTGTTGAACGGGATGTCGTGCTTCTGGCAGATGCCATAGCGGTTGTGGCCGTCGACGAGCACGTCGCCCCACAGCACCAGCGCATCGCGACAGCCTTCGGCGAGCAGACTGCGCTCGAGCGCCTCGTACTCGTCGGTGGTCAACGGATCGATGTAGGCCTTGAGTTCTTCGAGAACGACGATGTGCATGCGGGACGACCACGACCGGGGGGCGCGCATTGTAGGGGCGCCCGTTCGCGGATGTTGAGACTTGCGCAGTGCGGATTCCCATGCGCACGCGCAGGCGCTGACAGTGCATCCCGCGATGCTTCAAAGCACACGTGGTGACCTGGAAGCGCGTCGGGGCGCGCTTCGCGTGGATCAGCGGCGCAGCAGACCCCGGCGCTTCGGCGCCGCGCTGCGCGCGATCAGCGTGGCGCTGCCGACGGTGATCGCGTCTTCGACCGCACCGGTTGTTTTCTGCCCGAACCGGCGCATCGCGCGGACGCGCAGATTGAACGTGACGTAGGCCATGCCGACCGCGGCGCCGGCGCCGAGCACTGCCGCGAGCGGGCGTTGTTCGCGCGGCGCCAGCGCCATGCCGGCGATCGCGCCGGTGACGATGCGCGCCAGCATGCCGGCGGGCACGATGCGGTCCGGCGCGTCTTCCATCTTGTCGCCTGCGAGTTCGCCGGCGGCGAGCAGTTTGGCGCCGGTCGAGGCGAGCCGGTTCGACAGCAGACGCGGTGCGCCATTGCCGCGGGGCAGGGTGCCGTTGCAGGCCGCGTTGGCGACCGTGGCCAGCGGCGTCATCGCGCGCATGCCGGCCACGGCGCCCATCAGAATCGAGTGGATCAGTGCCATCGGGAATATCCATCCGGTGTCCGCGGATGCGGACCGAACCGGATCAATGCCAGCGCGGCAGTGAATCCGATGTCGTCGCGTGCGCTCAGACGCTCCCGATGGCGATCGGCGCAGGCCGGTTGCGGTGGGCGGCAAGGCAGCTGGCAACGCTGGCGACGACGAGCGCGAAGGCGATCGTTTCCAGCAGCGTCGGCAGGCGTTGCTCCCACAAAAAAGCGTAAACCAGCGCGAACAGGGTTTCGAACAGGATCATCTGGCCGACCAGGGTCAGCGGCAGCAGCCGGCTCATGCGGTTCCACAGCGCGTTGCCGAGCATCGATGCGAACAGCGCAACACCGGCCGAAACACCGAGCAGCAACAGCCATGCCGACGGCGCGTGCGCGTCGCGATGCAAGAGCAGCGCGAGCGGCACCAGCAGCAGCGTCAGCGCGCAGGTGACGATGCCGGTGAGCAGGTTCCACTCGTGCACCGACACCTGCGGCAGGCGCGCGAGCCAGCGGCTGTTGGTCACGGCGAAGCAGGTCCACGAGGCGAGCGCGCCGATGCCGCACAGCAGGCCGAGCAGATGCCGGCCGACATCGCCATCGGCCGGCATCGACATCGCCTGCCAGCCGATGCACAGCGCGCCCGCGGCGCACAGCAGCAACGAGGGTGCAAGCCGGCGCAAGGGCACGGCGCCCCGGTCGCGGCTGCCGATGATCGTCACCGCCACCGGCAGGAAGCCGATCACCAGCGAGGTCATCGCGATGCCGCCCAACTGCACCGCGCTCGCCAGCAGCACGTAGTAGACGACGTTGCCGCTCAGCGCGAGCCAGACCAGCACCCATCCGTCGCGGCGTGTGAGTCGCATGCGCAGGCCGCGCCAGATCGGCGCGAGCAGCAGCGCCGAGAACAGGCCGTAGAACAGGTAGCGCCCGATCGCCAGCTGCAGCGGTGCGAAATCGCGTGCCAGTTCCGGCGCGAGAAACACCAGTCCCCACAGCGCGCCCGCACCGATGCCGCAGGCGATTCCAACGAGGGTGTTGTTGTGTGTGCCCGACATGCCGGCCTCCGCGATGCCGGTGCAGCGTAGGCCTCGCGCCGTTCGCCGTCTTGACCGGGACTCGCGTGTTTCAGGCCCTGGCTCTTGCCTGGCGCCGCCACAGCGCCGGCGTCGTGCCGCTGGCACGGCGCATCGCCCGGGTCAGCGCGCTCTGGTCGGCGTAGCCGCACAGGCCGGCGAGTTCGGCGATCGGCAGTGCGGTCTGCGCGAGCAGATGACGCGCGCGTGCAAGACGCACATCGGCGAGCCAGGCCCGCGGCGTCTGTCCGAGTTCCTGCTGGAACAGCGTGTGCAGCCGGCTCGCGCTGACGCCGATCCGGCCGGCCATCGACGCCACCGTCCAGGCCTGACCGGGTTCCGCCTCGACGATGGCCCGCAGGCGCGCGAGCCGCGAGACCGGCCCGGCGGCGTCGCCGAGTAGTGCATCGACCAGCAGCGGCATCCACAGCCGCGTCCGGTGTTCGGGCACCGCGCCGCGCGCCGCTTGCAGGCCCATGTAGCAGACCAGGCTGATCGCATCGGGCGACATCGCGATGTAGGGACGGCGCGCCAACCGTTCCATCGCGTCGTCGTCGAGCGCACCGGTGTGCAGATCGAGAATGATCGAGCGGTTCTCGACGCGGCTCATCTGGTCATGGCGCGCGCCGGTTTCGACGAAGGCAGCGACGTGGCGGTCGAGTCGCGCTTCGCGGCCGGCGATGTCCATCGCCAGTTCGCCCGTCAGCGGCAGCACGAGTTGCGCGAAGTCGTGACGGTCGACGGTGCTGTCGGCGCCGTAGGAGCGGATGGCGATGGGGCAGGGCGACAGGCACATGGGCGTGGGCGCCGGGGCGGGGACCGGAACCACATGCTAGCAGCGGGGTCGCGGGGGCCCGTGCCGTTCACTGGCTGAACTCCGGAACTTCACTTCCACCGGGCACGCTGGCGCGGACGCTGTCCATCCCAGCATCCGGAGAGGCGCCGACGATGGACACTTTGAAGAAGGGCACCGCGGTCGAATGGCAGATCCCGCAGGGCAAGACGCGCGGCAAGGTGGAGAAGACGCTGACGTCGGATACGAAGATCAAGGGGCACAAGGTTTCGGCTTCGAAAGCCGACCCGCAATATCTGGTCGTCAGCGACAAGACCGGCGCGAAGGCCGCGCACAAGCCGGACGCACTGAAGCGCACGGGCAAACGCGCATGAAGGACGCGGACCGCGAGACGCTGGATGCTTTCCGCGACGCCGTGAACATGGCGCCGGCCCGACTCGACGCCTGGCTCGACACCGAAGCCTCACGCGCGGTCGGCGACAAGAGCGAGACTGGGGGCGAGTCGGTGGGGCACGCGTCCGGACGTCGCATCGTCCGACTGCTGCGCAAGCGCCAGGACGATTACACCGCCGACGATTTCGCACACATGCGCAAGGTCGTTGGCTACGTTCATCGGCATCTGGCGCAGCGCCCCGAAGGCGACATCTGCGACACGCCGTGGCGGCACTCGCTGATGAACTGGGGTCACGATCCGGCGTGAGTGGCGAGCGCGTTGCTCTTGTCGATCGATGGACAGCGTCAGTGCGAGAACGGCGCCTGCGTGCCGTCTCCGGCGCCGTCCCAGCGGCCCGAACGCTCGGCCTGTGGGCAGATCCGCAGGTAGGTGAAGTAGGCGGCGATCTCGTCCATCGTCCAACCGCGTTGGTAGTAGCACCAGGTGGTCGGAACGGGGCAGTAACCCGGCGAGGGTCTGGGCAGCGACCGCGTGTAGTCGGCGACGGGATACCAGGCGCGCGGACTGTGCCGCATGCCGTACCGACAGAATACGAACGGATCGCCCGCCCGCCACAGCAGACCCTGTTCGCCGGTCTGGTCCTGGGCGCGTCCGTGACCGGGCATCAGCGCGGCGGCTGCCAGCAGAAGCGCGCACCAGCGCAGGCGGATGGCCATCGGTCCGGACCTCCGGAAACGGGAGGACCAGCGTAGAAGCGGGCTGCGCGAAGCAGCGCCGGGCAGCGCCCGGCGTGTGTGTCAGGGCTTGCCGTGGCCCAGCGTCGGGTGTGCCGGCGCACGCCACCAGTCACGGCGGGCATCGGTCCCCTGGAACGTCCAGGCCAAGAACCGGCTCTGCTTGTTGCCCTGCGCCATCGCCACCTCGCGGACATCCACCGCACCAGCCTTGCGCAGCTCGGCGCGCAACCCCGGCAGATGCGCGGACTTCGAGATCAGGCTGCTGAACCACAGCACCTGCGATCCGAAATCCACGCTCTCGCGGATCATCTTGCGCACGAATCGCGCTTCACCGCCCTGGCACCAGAGCTCGCCGTCACGGCCACTGAAGTTCAGCGGCAGCTTGCGCGACGCGCGCGGCGGACCGTCGGAACGCGCCGCCAGATTGCGGCGTTTGTCGCGGCCGCTGCGGTTGGCTTCGGCCGCCGACGCATGGAACGGCGGGTTGCACAGCGTGGCGGCGTATCGATCCCCCGGGCGCAGAACACCGTGGAACAGATGGCCGCGCAGCGTCTGTGGGCGGACTTCGATCGCGCTGCCGAGCTGATTGCCGCGCACGATCGATTCGGCGATACGCAGCGCCGTCTCGTCGATGTCCGAGCCGACGAAGTGCCAGCCGTACTCGGTGTGTCCAAGCAGCGGGTAGATCACGTTCGCACCGGTGCCGAGATCGAACAGCCGCACGTCATCGCCACGGGGAATATCGCCGTCACGGTCGCCCGCGAGCAGGTCGGCAAGTCCGTGGACATAGTCCGCGCGGCCCGGTACAGGCGGGCACAGATACGACTCCGGAATTTCCCAGTGCGCGATGCCGTAGTCGGCCTTCAGCGGCGCCTGGTTGAGAAAGCGCACCGCGCGCGGATTGGAGAAATCCACGCTGGTGTCGCCCGCAGGCGTGCGCACGAGAAAAGGCTGCAGCGAAGGTGTGACCCGGGAGAGCCGCTTGAGGTCGTACCGACCCTGGTGGCGGTTGCGCGGATGCATCAGCTGCGGTTCGGTGGGGGACTGGGGACGTGACATGCCGCTATTGTGGACCGCATGGCGGCGGTGCAGTAGAGAGGCGTGCGCATCGAAGTGCTCACCGTCGCGCGTTGCGTCCTGCGATCCACTGGTCCAGTCGGCTGGCGAACGTCTGCCGGTCACGCGCGTGCAGGGCCGCGGGGCCACCTGTCTGCACGCCGGCGCCGCGCAGTTCGTCCATGAAGTTCCGCATCGACAGGCGCTCGGCGATGTTGTCGGGCGTGAAGCGTTGGCCGCGCGGATCGATCGCATCGGCGCCACGTTCGATCACGCGCGCGGCCAGCGGGATGTCCTGGGTGACCACGAGATCGCCCGGGCGTGCACGCGCGGCGATCGCATCGTCGGCGACGTCGTAGCCACCGGAGACCTGCAGCGCGCGCAGGTAACGCGAACCCGGCGTGCGCAACCACTGGTTGGCGACGAAGGTCACGTGGACCTGCGCGCGCTCGGCAGCGCGGAACAGGATGTCGCGGATCACCACCGGGCAGGCGTCGGCATCGACCCAGATCTGCGGCGGCGTGTCGGTGTCGACGTCGTTCGTGTGCATCGTGCTCCAGTCGAAATGCGGCGGATACGCGGGAATTCCGGCCATTCGCCGCGCCTCGTCGAAGTGTACGGATGTCGAACACGCAGGGCCGAAGGTTTGCGCGCAACCGGCCCGATCGGTATCGTGATCGGCGTTCCATCGCTGCTGCACCGTGTGTTCGACCGGTGCCTGATGCAGCATTTCCCTTCTTTCCATTCCCATCCAAGGAGTTCGTCCATGGAGATCGCCGCTGCGCGCGTCGCCACGTTCCACTACACCCTCACCGACGACGACGGTACCGTCATCGACAAGTCGGCCGAAGCCAATCCGCTGCCGTACTTCCATGGCGGCGGCAACATCGTGCCGGGCCTGGAACAGGCACTGGAAGGCCGCAAGGCCGGCGATACGCTCAAGGTCGATGTGAAGCCCGAAGAAGGCTACGGCCTGCGCAATGACAGCCTGGTCCAGGCCGTGCCGCGTCAGGCGTTCCAAGGCATCGACACCATCGAACCCGGCATGCAGTTCCAGGCCCAGGGCGGCGCCGGTCCGATGCTGGTGACCGTGGTCGAAGTCGGCGACACCGAGGTCAAGATCGACGGCAACCATCCGCTGGCCGGCAAGACCCTGCACTTCGCGATCGAAATCGTCGCCGTGCGCGACGCGACAGACGAAGAGAAGGAAGTCGGCCAGGTCCTCCAGCAGGCCGCCTGATCGTGTCAACCGTCCCGGCGCAGCGCGCCGGGATGTCGCGGACGGGGCACGCGATGCAACTCGCGTGCGCCCGTCTTTACAGACGCGGCAATCCGTCCGTGTCTGCGCCGTGGCGCAATGCCGCGGATTTTTCTGAAACTGCTGCGCCAGCGCACGCCATCCACCGCCCGGGCTACCATCGACCTGAACGGGGGAGGGCTTGGGCGCGATGGAATCCGCCAGTGCATCCGGGGTCAGTGGAGCGGGCGATGGACTCGAGGCGCGACGCAACCAACGCGCGCTGCGGCTGTTGTTCGCCACCGGCGCGATCATTCTCGCGCTCGGCCTCGGCTGGAGCCTCTTCTTCTTCAGCCAGGGCGCCGGGCTGGTCGCGCTGACCGAGGCCGCGCTGGCGCTTCTGGGCATCGCCGTGATCCTCGCCGCGCGCCTGCGCCACGTGCGTGTCGCGTCGTGGATGGCCTTCCTCGGGTTGTTCGCATTCGTGTGCCTGTTCTCCGCCCGGCTCGATGTCCACACCGGCGACATCCCGCGCACGACCCATCTGTTCCTGCTGGTGCTGGCCGGCGCCGCGCATCATGTGTTCCGCAGCGAACGCGCGTGGTTGCGCTACGGGTGCGTCTGCCTGTTCCTCGGCGCATTCGTGGTCTTCGCGGCGATGCCCGAAGGCGTGCCGGCGCGCTATGCGATTCCCGATGAGCTGCGCCGCGTCGGCATCTGGATCAACCTGCTCACCGTCGTCGCGTGCCTGCTGGTCGTCATGCACCTGCAGGAGAGCGACAGCGCCGCGCATCGCGCGCTCCACCGGTCGCTGCGCGATGCGCTGGCCGCACGCCGCTTCGTGCTGTTCTACCAGCCGCAGATCGATGCCGGCGGTCGCATCGTCGGGGCCGAAGCGCTGCTGCGCTGGAACGATCCCAAACGCGGCCTGGTGCCGCCGGCCGAATTCGTGCAGGCGGCGGAAGACACCGGCTTCATCCTCCCACTCGGGCAGTGGGTGCTGGCCGAGGCCTGCCGGCAGCTGCAGGTGTGGGAGGCCGATCCGCGACTGCGCGACGTACGCCTGTCGGTCAACGTCAGCGGTCTGCAACTGCGGCAACCGGATTTCGCCGCGCAGGTGCTCGAAACCCTCGCGCGCACCGAGGTCGCGCCCGAGCGGCTGGCGCTGGAGCTGACCGAAAGCGTGCTGGTGCACGACGTGGCGGAAGCGGCCGCGTCGATGCGCGCGCTGGGCGTTGCAGGCGTTCGCCTGTCGCTGGATGACTTCGGCACCGGTTACGCCTCGCTGTCGTCGCTGCGCCGGCTGCCGTTCTCGGAGCTCAAGATCGACCGCGCTTTCGTCGCCGAGGTCGTCCGCGACGCGCACGCGGCCAGCATCACCCGCAACCTGCTGCAGCTCGGCATCGATCTGGGCTTGGACGTGATCGCCGAAGGCATCGAGGACGACGCGCAGTTCGCATTCCTGCAGGGGCAGGGCTGCCAGCTGTTCCAGGGCTATCTGTTCGGGCGTCCGATGCCGGTCGCCGCGTTCGAAACGCTGGTGCGCGACGCAGTGCCGGCGCCTGCCCGGGCGTTCACCTGATCCTACACATGGCCGTCGCAGCCTGCGCCCATCCGACGCACGGGAGGGCGGGCATGATCCGGATCACCGCGATGAAATGGGCGCCGCCGTTCGCGGCGGGGCAGGTGCGCGACCACCGCGTGCGCTGGGTGCTGCGCGAGGTGGGCTGGCCCTACGAGGTGCGCCTGCTCGACGCGCCGGGCATGAAATCCGCCGAGTACCGCCGCGCGCAACCTTTCGGCCAGGTGCCGGTACTCGAAGAAGACGGCCGGCCGCCGCTGTTCGAATCCGGCGCGGTGGTGCTGGATGTCGCGACGCGCGCGGGACAGCTGTTGCCGGCCGATCCCGGCGAGCGCGCACTCGCGACCTGCTGGGTCATCGCGGCGCTGAACTCGATCGAGCCGTATCTGATGAACGTCGCCGAGGTCGCGTATTTCACCAAGGACCCCGCGCAAAAAGCCGCGCGTCGCCCGGTCGTCGAGGAGGCCGCGCGCACGCGCCTGCGCGAACTGCAGGACGCGCTGGGCACGCGGACGTGGATCGTCGGTGACGACTTTTCGGTCGCCGATCTGATGCTGTCGTCGGTGCTGAAGATCGCGCATCGGCTGGAACTGCTCGATGGTCTCGAGGCGCTTCAGGCCTACACCGCGCGCTGCTGGGAACGGCCGGCGCATCGCGAGGCGATCGCCGAGCAATGCGCGACGATCGATGCGCACCAGCTGCAGGACATGCATTACGAGGCGCTGAAACAGAAGCGAGCCTGATCCAAAAATCGGGCCGGTTCTCGCCGCAGTCAGTGCCCGGCCGCGTCCAGACCCATCTGCCAGAAGTCGGCTTCCAGGCGCGAGGCCTTGCCGAACAGCGCGGCGAGTTCGTCGAAGCGACCCGGACCGAGATAACGCGCACCCAGATCGTCGAGATGGCGCGACGCATTCGCCGCGACCGCCTGATAGGCGTCACCGGCGTACTCGCCGATCCATTCGCGATACGGATGTTCGTTGAGCGCGTCGACACCCGCGGGCGCCAGTGCACGTCCGATCTCCGCGTAGCCGAGCACGCAAGGCGCCAGTGCGACATGCAGATCGAGCAGGTCGCCGGACATGCCGCAATCGAGCACGAAACGGGTGTAGGCGACTGTGGCCTGATGCTCCGGCGCGGCCTCGATGTCGGCTGGCGACAGGCCCCAGCGTTCGCACAGCCGCACGTGCAGATCGAGTTCGACGTCGACGATCGCCGACAGCCCGTCCTTGGCCGCGCGCAGATCAGCCAGCGTGCGGCTCTTGTAGGCGGCCAGCGCATTCGCGCGCGCGAACTGGATCAGGAACAGGTAGTCCTGCACCAGATACGTGCGGAACGCGGCTTCGGGCAGCGTGCCGTCGCCCATGCCGCGCACGAACGCGTGATCGACATAGCTTGTCCACTCGCTCGGTGCCGCAGCCTTGAGTCGTTCGAACAGCGACATCAGGCGGTGCGTTCCGCATAGGCGGCATCGAAGAACGCGAGCTCGAGATCGACCGCGCGCTGGAAGAAATCCTGCGCGAGCGCGGCATCGTCGGGCCCGACGCGGTCGAGTTCGGCCCGCAGGAACGCGACGAACTCCACGAACATCGGATTGTCGTGCAGCGTGACCCACTCGGCGTGGACGAAGTGCGTCGGCAGCGGGCGTGGCACGCGCTGCGCCCAGTCGAGATACAGGCCTTCGGCGACGTTGAGTACGGCGAGCGTGGCGGCGTAGGAACGCGTCGCCGCAGCCTCGCGCATGATCGCCTTGAAGCCGGCAGTCGGCGCGGTATCCGGCGCGCGGGTGCGCGTGTCGGCGTCGACGCCCAGCGCGTCGAAGGCGCGCAGGAAATACGTGTTCTCTTCGCCGCAGACCATGCCGGTGAAACGGCCGAGTACCAGTCGCGATTCGAAGGAATCGCTGCTGGCGATCGCCGCGCCCAGCAGCACGAGGAAACTGTCGAGGAAGCGATGGTCCTGGATCAGATAGGCCGCCATCACATCGTCGGCAATGCGGCCTTCACCGAGTTCCGTCACGAAGCGGTGTTCGACGGCGCGGGTCCAGGTGGCCTCGCAGGACTGGCGCAGGGATTCGCTGAAACGCAGGCTCATGACAACTCCGGGGCAGGGCGCGACAGGCGCGGAGGGCGGCGGGCGCTGCGGCGTGCCGCGTGTCGCTGGCGAGGCGTGATTGTGGTGCAGCGTGGCGCTTGCGTCCAAGTCGCGCTGCTGCGCTCAGGGCGTGACGGGCGTGGCCGGTCGCGCGGCAGCCGAGCGGCGGGCGCGCCGGATCAGGCCGTGGATGTAGGCCATCTTCTCGACCACGGGCGGCGCGATCACGAAGGGATAGATGTCCGGATGACCCATCGTGCGGTTGAGGCTGTTGATTGCCCAGGTCAGTGGCAACCAGGCATCGACGAGGCGCTGGATGTCGGCAACGCGATGCGGATCGAACGACAGATCGGTTTCCATCGACGGATCGTCGGCGACGTCCGGTGCGATGCGGATGCCGAATGCCGACGCCATCTCCAGCGTGTCGACGATGTGCAGGTAGTGCGCCCAGGTCTCGGCCCAGTCTTCCCAGGGATGCATCGTCGCGTACGGGCTGACGTGTGCGGCCTGCCAGTCGTTGGGCGCGCCGTGGTCGTAGTAGCGCTGCAGGGCGTCGCCGTAGCTCTGGCGGTCGTCCCCGAACAGCGCACGGCAACGCGCGAGTTCGTCCTCGCCGGCGTCGCGCACCAGCCGGTCCCAGTAGTAGTGCCCGATCTCGTGGCGGAAATGGCCGAGAAGCGTGCGATACAGCTCGCCCATCGCGATGCGCGTGGCCTCGCGCGCGGCGTCATCGGCTTCGGCGAGCGCGATCGTGATGTGGCCGTTGTCGTGGCCGGTCATGACCTTGGGGCCGGTCTTCGGGTCGGCCAGGAAATCGAAGGACAGCGGCTGCGGGTCGCCGCTGCCCGGCGCGGGCGTCGGGAGTTGCAGGCGCAGCAGCGTGTAGAAGAGGCGTCGCTTGGCGACTTCGATCTTCTGCCAGTCGGCCAGACGTTCGGCATCGCCCAGATTGGGGATCGTACGGTTGTGCCGGCACGCGAGGCAGTAGCCGTTCGGATCGCTGGTCGGCAGCAGCCAGTTGCAGGCCGAATGCGTGGCGTTACGGCAGAACTTGAAGCGCGCGCCGGGCCGCGCAGGCGTGACCCACTCGCCGGCGTCGAGGTCCAGCGCTTCGAGCGTCAGCGTCTGCGGCAGAAAGCCCAGAGTCTTGCCGCAACGCAGACATGCGGTGTTCTCGAAATACAGCACCTGCTCGCAATGCGAGCACTTGAACAGTTGCATGGCAGGGTCGCTCCGGGATCAGGCCGCGTGGCCGAGATCGTCGTCGAACGTGCGAGCGGCAGGACACTCCAGATCCGCCCACACGCGCAGCGACAAGGTGCGCAGCGGACGATAGCTGGTCAGGAACGCCACGTCGGCGGCGTCGCGTCCATGCGCGATCACCACGCGTCCGCCGCGCGGGGCGGACTGGGTGGCGTCGAAGGTGTACCACGTGCCGCCGAGGTAGGCCTCGAACCAGGCATGCATGTCCATCGGCTTGAGGTCGTGCAACCAGCCCACGACCATGCGCGCGGGGATGTCGAGCGCGCGACACAGGGTGATGCCGACATGGGCGAAGTCGCGGCAGACACCGGCGCCGTGCGCCAGGGTGTCCTGCGCATCGGTGCTCGCATTGCTGACGCCGTAGCGATACTCGAGATGCGCGGCGATCCAGCGACGGATTGCCTCGGCCTGGGCGTAACCCGGCGCGGCACCACCGACGACGTTGCGCGCCTGTTCCCACATCGCGCTGCGGTCGGACGGGCAGTAACGGCTGGGCAGCAGGAACTGCAGGGTATCGGCCGGCAGCGCGCCGGGATCGATCGCAGGCGCGTTGGGCGCCACCTTGATATCGGGCGTCGTGTCGACGGTGGTGTCGATCCGCACGCGGGTCAGGCCCTTCGGCACGACGAAGCGCTGGCAGCGGTTGCCGAAGCTGTCGACGTGCTCGTCGAATCCGTGGCTGCGCTCGAAACCCGAACGATCGTTGATGCGCCACTTCGCGACGCCGTCGCGCGGGCGCAGCATCGCGATGACCGGGCTGGCGGTATCGGTTTCGATCGAGAGTTCGCAGCCGGCCTGGACACGCATTGCGGGGGGATCTTCCTTGGAGGTGCGCCAAAGTAGGCGCGGGGTCGTGCAGCGGACGTGGAGAGCGCCGGTTCAACCGGCGCACGACACGCAGCGGAACACAGGGATGTGACCGTCGATCGCGGACGGCGAGGGAGCGCGTGCAGTGCTGGAACGCGCGCGTACGAAAAAGCCGGCGCTCGGGCCGGCTTTCTCGCACACGCGTGGTGTCTGGTGGGCGGTACAGGGATTGAACCTGTGACCCTTGCCGTGTGAAGGCAATGCTCTACCGCTGAGCTAACCGCCCGGATCGTTCGGAGGGGCGGGCAAACTGCCTGGGCCGTCTCCGCAGCGCTGGACCCGCAAGGGGTGGCGCGATCGGGACGCGAATTCTACGGGTGATTCGGGTTGGCGACAAGCGGGTGTTGCGGGTGGATTGCGGGACGAGGTGCTACGCAATCGGCGGTATGACGAAAAAACCGGAACCCGTCATCCCGGCGTACGCCGGGATCCAGCGCCTTCACGCGGTCAGGAATCAGTTGCGCTCCTAGCCGGAGTCGCTGGGCCCCGGCCTGCGCCGGGGCGACGGGCTCTGATGTGGCTGCCAGGTGTGCGCGGTCGCGGTCTTTGACCAATCATTAAAGCGACGAAGGCCATCACTCGATCTGTTCCGCCGCGTACGCCGCGTCCAGCGCTTCCATCGCATCGGCCGGCTTCAGCCCGGCCGCTCTCTCGTACGCGGCAGCCGCAGCGGCTTCTTTCTTGGCGCCATGCAGGAGCATCAGCACGTTGCCGTGCTCGATATGGGCGATCGGGGACTGCGGGGTGAGCTTGAGTGCGGTCGCGATGTGCGACTCGGCCTCGGCCGCCTTCGCGCCGTAGGTGAGGCCGCCGATCATCGCGCCGATCTTGTCGATGATCTCGGCGTGGTAGAGAGCCAGCGCGGTATGCGCTTCTGCGTGTTTGGGCGCGAGCTTGAGCGCGGTGTGCAGCGAGTCGCGGACCTTGCCGGCGATGCCCTGCTTGAGCGCCTTGGCGATGCTCAGGCCCTGGCTGTAGCGGCCCAGCGCGTAGGCGCGGCGGTAGTGGCTGTTGGCGTCGTCGGGCAACGCGGCGATCGCGGTCTCGGCGATCGCGGCTGCCTGTTCGTAGCGCTTGAGCTGTTCGACCTCGGAGCTCACCAGGTGCGTGGCATGGATGCCCAGCGCCTTGACCGCCACCGAAGCGCCGACAGGCCCGAGCGCACTGCCCGCATCGAATGCGGTCTTGAAATCGCCGGCATGGAACGTGCGCCAGGCATCCTGCAACGCGGTCGCGAGCGCAGCGGCGTCGAGGCCTTTGGGCGCGACCTTGCCGGCGGCGTCGATCAACACCTGTGCGCGCTTCGTATCGGGGAAGGGTTCGGCATCACCGGCGTGCAGCCGCGGCCAGGCTTTCTTCAAGGCGTCGCCGGGATACTCGAATGCGTCGGACGGGTGGGGAAAGGGCCCCCATGCGGACTTGGCCATCGTGGTCTCTCGAAGTGGCGCGGTCGCGCCGTCAGTGGGTATAGGCCTTGACCAGCGCGTTGAGGTGCACGCGCTCGGCATCGCGCAGTGCGGGCGAGAGCAGCATCATCACCTGCACGATGCCCTCGCGGATCGCGACCTGCTCGTCGCGGTCGCCGCGCGTGGCGCTGTAGTTGAGCCAGAACGTGGCGACGACGATCAGGTTCGTCGCCGCCGCATCGATCTCGGCGGGTGATGCGCGCAGGATGCCGGCGCGTGCCAGTCCGGCGATCACCGCATGCGCGCGTTCGCTGGCGCGGCGCAGGATGCGCGAGAACCGCACGCGCAGACGGCGGTTGCGGCTGAGAATTTCGAGCAGATCGCGATAAAGGAAGCGGTAATCCCAGATGCACTCGAACACCAGGTGCAGCTGCAGCCAGATGTCTTCCAGCTCCGGCAGGCGTCCATCGGGCACCACGAGCGCATCGTCCATGCGGGCTTCGTAGCCCGCGAACAGCTGCTCGATGATGTCGTCCTTGTTGCGGAAGTGGTAGTAGAGATTGCCTGGGCTGATGTCCAGCTCGTCAGCAATGTGATTCGTCGTCACCCGCGGCTCGCCCTGGGTGTTGAACATCGCGAGTGCGCAATCGAGGATGCGTTGCCGGGTATCGCGTGCCATCGAGGCGCCGGTCAGCCGGCGAGTGTGTCGACCAGCGCGATGTACTGCTGCATAGCAGCATCCCGCTGCGTGCCGGCGAGCTTGCCCCAGGCCTCGTACTTGGCCGTGCCGACGAAGTCGAAGAAGCCCGGCTTCGGTCCACGCACGTCGCCTTCCGATCCCTGCTTGTACAGCGCATAGAGCCGCAGCAGCGTGTCGTTGTCGGGTCGTGCGTCGAGTGCCTGTACGCGTTGCGCGGCCGCTTCGAACGCCTGCGTCACATCGGACATCGTGGAGCCTCCCGGGAGCCGGTCGCCATCACAGCATCGTCGTCGCAGGGAATCAACCGCGGTCGATTGTGGGCCGTCGTCGGCTCTGGCACCGTAGCCACGGGAACGACGCCCGGCACCGTGGCGGCGTGGAGGGATGCGATGGCTTACTTCGTGACCGGTGCGACCGGCTTCATCGGGCGTCACCTCGTGGGCAACCTGCTCAAGCGCAAGGGCACGATCCACGTGCTGATCCGCAAGGACTCGCGGAAGAAATTCGATGCACTCGCGCGCGACCTCGGTTGGGACGCCAAGCGCTTCATCGTGGTCGAAGGCGACATGACGGCCGAACGTTGCGGCGTTTCCACCGCGCAACTGCGGGCGCTCAAGGGCAAGGTGAAGCACTTCTTCCATCTCGCCGCGCTGTACGACCTGGCCGCGTCGCTCGAGGCGCAGCGCACCGCCAACATCGACGGCACCCAGCACGCGCTCGATCTCGCTGCTGCGCTCGAAGCAGGATGTTTCCACCACACGAGTTCGATCGCCGCCGCGGGCCTGTATCCGGGCATCTTCCGCGAGGACATGTACGCCGAGGCCGAAGGGCTCGACGATCCCTACCTGCGTACCAAGCACGAGTCCGAGGGGCTGGTGCGGCGCGAGACACGAATCAAGTGGCGCATCTACCGACCGGCGATGGTGGTCGGCCATTCGAAGACCGGCGCGATCGACAAGATCGACGGGCCGTACTACTTCTTCACCCTGATCAAGAAGCTGCGCGACGTGTTTCCGCCGTGGATGCCGATGCTCGGTATCGAGGGCGGACGCATCAATATCGTGCCGGTGGATTTCGTCGCCGATGCGATGGATCACATCGCGCACAAGCCGCGACTCGACGGCCACACGTTCCATCTCACCGATCCGGAACCGCTGCGCGTGGGCGAGGTGTTGAACCTGTTCTGCCGCGCCGGCCATGCGCCGGAGATGACGATGCGTCTCGACGCGCGGATGTTCGCGTTCGTGCCGCCGTCGATCCGTGGCGCGGTGGGTGCGTTGCCGCCGGTGCGGCGCTTCGTCGGCATGCTGCTGCGCGATTTCCGCATCCCGAAGCAGGTGATGAAGTTCATCACCTATCCCACGCGTTTCGACAACCGCGAGGCGGAACGCGCATTGCGCGGCAGCGGCATCGAAGTGCCGAAGCTCGAGGATTACGCCTGGCGCCTCTGGGATTACTGGGAGCGCCACCTCGACCCGGATCTCTTTATCGACCGCACGCTCAAAGGCAAGGTGCGCAACAAGGTCGTGGTGATCACGGGTGGCTCGTCGGGCATCGGTCTGGCGACCGCGCAACGCGTGGCCGAAGCAGGCGCGGTGACGGTGATCGTCGCGCGCCGTGAGGACGAGCTGTTCGCCGCGCGCGATGCGATGAAGGCGGCTGGCGGCAAGGTGTTCGCCTACACGGCCGATCTCGCCGATCTGGCCGACTGCGATCGTCTGGTGCAGCAGGTGCTGACCGAGCACGGGCACGTCGACGTGCTGATCAACAACGCCGGCCGTTCGATCCGGCGTTCGATCGAACTGAGCTACGACCGCTTCCATGATTTCGAGCGCACGATGCAGCTCAACTACTTCGGCAGCCTGCGCCTGATCATGGGGTTCATGCCGACGATGACGAAGCGCCGCAAGGGCCACGTCATCAACATCAGTTCGATCGGCGTGCTGGCGAACTCACCGCGTTTCTCGGCGTATGTGGCGTCGAAGGCGGCGCTCGATGCGTTCAGCCGCTGCGCGCAGGGCGAGCTGTCGGGCAAGGGCATCAGCTTCACCACGATCAACATGCCGCTGGTCGCCACGCCGATGATCGCGCCGACGAAGATGTACGACAGCGTGCCGACATTGACGCCTGACGAGGCAGCCGGGCTGCTGGTCAAGGCGATCATCGAAAAGCCCAGCCGCATCACGACGCGCCTGGGCGTGTTCGCGGCGCTGGTCAACGCGGTCGCGCCGAAGGCTTACGAGATCGTCATGAGCACGGCGTTCGAACTGTTCCCGGATTCGGCTGCGTCGAAGGGTGACCGCTCGGCGCTGCGCGACGAGACGCCGAGCCAGGAACAGATCGCGTTCGCCGCGATGATGCGCGGCGTGCACTGGTAACGCCGCAGGCAGTGCCGGCGCTTCAGAAGCTCCGGCACTGCAGGAAGCGGGTCTGCTGCCCGCTGTCAGCTGGCGGCGTGAGCTGCAGACGTGACGAGGTCAGGTCGGGATGGCGCAGCACCAGCGCGCAGATCGCATCGACGCTGGCCTGATCGTCGACCCGGGCGACGAAGACCTGCAATGTCGAGCCGGTCGCCCAGATCGCACGGTCGACGTCGGGCAGGGTCCCGAGCGCACGTGACAGATCGCTCCGCTGGGTTTCGATCGGCGCATGCGGCGGCGCTTCGATGCGGACTGGCGCCGCAGGCGCAGTTCCGGTCGACGGCGTCGCAGCGGTTGCGTTCGCAGCAGGCGCGGCATCCGGCATCGCCAGAAACACGGCCACGCCGGCCAGCAGCGCGAACAGCCAGCCGAGCAGCACGCGCTGGCGGGCCACGGCGCCGGTCTTCGCGCGGATCGCGTCGAGTTCGCCGGCCGGCATCAGATCGCGCAGTTCCGGCCACAGTTTGGCCCCGTCGAGCAGTTCGATGCGTTGCTTGCCGGCCGCGCCGCGGGCCTCGGCGTCGATCTTGCCCTGCGTCACCAGCAGGCCGCCGGCCGCGCTCTTGAGCAGCACTTCGCTCGACAGCGCCTGCACCGCATTGCGGCCCAGCACGTAGGTCGAGGCGTGCTTGCACGACAGCAGCCAGCGCGCGCCTTCGCGTTCGAGCATGTAGTCGCGGTCGCCGGACACATCTTCCAGATCCACCACCTGCACGTAGCCGCGACGGCGCAGCGCCTGCAGCACCATGCCGATGAAGCCTCGCCATGAGATCGCCGACAGCGCGACGATGCCCGCCGCGGCTTCGTCGCGGCGACGCTGGAAGGTCAGGAAATAGAACGAGGCCGCACATCCGATGGCGATCGCCACTCCGATTGCGGCGATCCACTGCGTGGTCATGCCGGTGTCCGTGTCCGCTTGCAGGGCGGCAGGATACCCGAGCGCAGGACCGGATCAGCGTCGAGATCGAACAGGACTGGATGCAGAAGCCCTCCCCCGCAAGCGGGGGAGGGTTGGGCGGGGGCAAGCCATCAGAGCTGGAAACAAAAATTGCCGCGGGAATGCGCCAACAATCTCGTAGCCGGGCCAATGCCGACCCGAGATCAGCCCGCGTTCGCCACCTTCTTCGCCGCGCGCTTGGCCGGCGTCTTCGCCGTCTTCGTGGCCGCCTTGCGCGGTGCTGCCTTCTTCGCAGGGGCCTTCTTGGCGGACGCTTTCTTCGCGGGTGCCTTTGTCGCCTTGCGAGCCGGCGCGGACTTCCTGGCCTGCAACGCCGCGGTCAATGCATCGACGCGCTTGCTGAGCGACTGCACATCGTCACGGCCCGGCACGCCGAGCTTGACCAGCGCACGCTGCACGCGGTCCTCGAACACCTTCTCGAGACGATCCCAGGTGTCAGCCGCGCGATCGCGGGTCTGGCCGACGCCGGTCTCCACCGCGTTGCGCACCGTGCCCGCACGCGTATTCGCGTAGGCGCGCGCGGTCTTCTCCAGACCCGCGCCTTCCTTCATCAGGCCATCGAACAGGCGCGTACCTTCGGCCTGCGCGCGACCGAACGCGCCGACGCCGGCCAGCCAGATCTGCTGCGCGGATTCGCTGATCGACTTCGACAGTGCTTCGCCGCTGGCGGCATCGCCCTTGGCGGGCCTGGAACGCGGTGCGGACTTCTTGGTGGCTTTCTTCGCGGTCTTCTTGAACGTGGCCATCGGTGTCTCCGGACGTGGTGGACAGGACGATCGCAGCCTCATGCGGCGATCTGGAGGTTTCACACCAGCGCTCAGCGCGGTGGCGTGTCGATCAGGCGTTCGACATCGTCGAGCGCGCGGTGCAGGCGTGCGGTGGTTTCAGTGCGCCGCGTACGCCGCGGCGGCAGGCCATCGAGCAGGGTGCGGTCGACGTCGGCAAGGATCTCCGGACGCAGTCCGATGCCGTGCGCGCCGAGGACCGGTTCGAGTTCGGCCGCGCGGTTGCGCAGGTCGTCCAGCGTCTGCCGGTACCCGAGCGCGCACACGCGATGGCGCGTGGAGAAGCTGAAGGCGTTGAGGAAGAACAGTTCCGAAGCGCCGTCGCCGGGCTCGAACACCAACTGGTCGACATCCGGGTACTGCTGCGCGTACTTCGCCAGTCCGACCTGCATGCGCGACTGCAGCAGGGTGCGGAAGGTCTGCGACAGCACGGCCGGCAGGCCGCCGTCGGTCAGCGGCCGGCTGCGGCGCTTGCGTCGCGCGGTACCCGCCGGGCGATCGGTGTAGGGCACCAGCGGGTTGAGGCCCAGCATCAGATCGATGTCGCGTTCCAGCAGCACCGACGCATGCATCGTGCGGCGCAGCGCGCCATCGACGTAGTCGCGGCCGCCGATGCGCACCGGCGGGTACAGGCCGGGCAGGGCAGCGCTGGCCTGCACGGCGCGCGAGATCGGCACGTTGGCCAGATCGCCGCTGCCGAACAGCGCAGCTTCGCCACTGTCGAGATCGACCGCGACCACATGCAACGCCGCGTCGAGCGCACGGAAATCGTTGCTGCGGCCGCGCCGCGAGAACACTTCGGCGAGGAAACGCTCGACGCCGCGGTTGTCGAACACGCCGGTCGGCACCACGCCGCCGAACAGCGCGGCGCGCGTGGCGCCGGGCAGCAGACCGCGGCTCCAGTCCATCGCCAGACGGGGCAGGCCGGCGATGCGGCGTGCATATTCGCCGAACGCGGGCCGCAGGAAGTCTTCGGCGCGGAATTCCAGATCGTCGCTGTCGCCGGTGATAAAGGCGCGGCACATTTCCTCGACATCGAGCCGGTTGGCCAGACCCGCAGCGAGAAACGCGCCGCTGCTGATGCCCACGTAGCTGTCGAGCCGGGTCAGATCGAGACCGTCGAGCGCCTCGTCGAGAGCACGCAGCGCGCCGAGTTCGTACATGCCGCCGATCGGCCCACCGCCGGCGATGGCGAGGCCGATCTTCGGTGCGCGCGTCGAGGCGCGGGGGCGACGGTGCCGGGCGGGATGCAACGACAGCATGGCGAGGCCTGCAGGAGGGTCCGTCCGAGTCTAGCCAGCCGGTGTTGAAGGATTGCTCCAGACGCCGCCAGCGTCGAAGATGCGCCGATGACGGCATCCGACATTTCCGCCCGCCTCGCGCGACGGCTGGCGTGGCATCAGGCCCTGCACGACCCGGACTACGATCCGCGCGCCCGCTCGCACTGGCTGGCCGAACTCCGCCGCTGGCAGGCCGCACGCCTGCGCGTGAGCTTCGCGCACTTCCTCGAAGACCCGACGCGCGCGCCCGCCGCGAACTTCTTCCTCGGCGACGTCTACGGCGATCGCGACTTCACCCGGCGCGATGCCGACATCGCCCGGATCCTGCCGACGATGCGCCGGCTGTTGCCGGCGCGGTTGCTGGAGACGGTGTCGGACGCGATCGAACTCGGTGCGTTGAGCCAGGCGCTGGACCTGCACATGGTCGAAGCACTGCAACGCCTGGCGCCGCGGCGCCGCAAGCTCGACGACGCGCTGTACGCCGAGGCGTACCGCGACGTGGGCCGCGCGGGGCTGCGCCGGCGTCAGGTGCGGCTGATCGGCCGCGTGGGTCGCGGCTTCGGCAAGGCCTTGAAGATGCGCGGCGTGTCCGCGCTGCTGGCGTTCTCTCGCGGTCCGGCCCGGCTCGCGGGTCTGACCGAACTGCAGGGCTTCCTGGAACGCGGCTATGGCGCGTTCGAAGCGCTGGGCGATCCGGACGCGTTCGTCGCCGAGATCGAGCGCGACGAGGGCGAGGTGTCGCGGCGTCTGTTCGCCGGACACCCCGCGCCGTACGCGCTCGACGACTAGATCAGAACTTCTCGGACAGCACCCGGCGGATCTCGGCCTCGATCGGCCCCTGCATGGCCGACAGCAGGAAGCCCAGCTTCGCGGTCACGTGCAGGCTCTGCGGCAGCAGCGCGATCGCGCCGTCGACGCCCGAGCGGCTGAAGTTCAGCGTGTCGCCGTCCCAGCCGTACTTCATGTCGAAGCGCTCGGAGAGCTTCTTGGCGACGGCTTCGACCGCGGTGCGGGCCTTGGCCGGCGGCAGCGAGTGGGGATGGGTGATGTCGATACCAGCCATGCGAGGCTCCGCGGGTTGTCGTGGACGCGCATTGTGCGTCGAGCGGGCGCCGTGACCAAGTGACGGCGCGTGCAGCCGCGCGGCCTCGTGCTAGATTGCCGCCGCATGACTGCGCTCAAGCTGCGATTCCCCACGCCCGACGAACCCGAACTGCCGCTCGACATCGGCGTGCACGGCATCGGCCGTGGCCGCGCGGGCGCATTGACGCCGGTGTCCGACGGCAGTGAGCCGAGCGTGCGCTTCTGTGTCGATCGCCGCGGCGTCTGGCTCACGGTCACCGAAGGCGTGCAGGGGGTGCACGTCAACGGCCGCCAGGTGCGGCGTATGGCGATGCTGCGCACCGGTGATGCGATCTTCGTCGACGGCCACGAGCTGCGGCTGGTGTCGACGACGCCCGTCGCGGCCATCGCGCCTGCAGAGGATCTCGATGACGCGGATGGCAGCGATGCCGATCCCCGCACTGTGCTGCGCGGCGTCGGCGGTCGCTATCACGGCCGCAGCTTCACCCTCGACCGGCCGCGTCTGGTCGGCCGTCATGCCGAAGCCGACATCCGCATCGACGAGCCCGGGTTCGCCGATCGCCACGCGCGTCTGGAACGCGTCGGCGGCTTCGTACGGCTGACCGATCTCGGCTCGGCCGACGGCAGCGTGGTCAATGGCGAACCGACCCGCGACGCGGTGCTGCAGGCCGGCGACCAGGTCGTATTCGACGCGCACCACCGCTTCGTCGTCGAAGCGCCTGCGCGCGCCGGCCACAGCGCCGGCTACGACCGTGCACCCGAACCGCAGGCGCTGGTGGACGCGTCGCCGGAGCGGCGTGGTGGCGGCCTGCCGTTGCCGTGGCTGTTGCTCGCCGCGGTGGTACTGGCAGGCTTGCTCAGCGCACTGCTGCTGTTCGGCGCGGCCTGATTCCAGGGACACGGAGGACCGATATGGGAAGTTTCAGCATCTGGCACTGGCTGATCATCCTCGGCGTACTGGCGGTGCCGGTCTTCGTCGTTGGTGTCATCGTCTGGGCGTTGCGACGTGGGCGCCGGCAGCGCTAGCCAGCCGCCGCTTCTGCACCGCCTTCCACACCCGCCAGCCCAGCAGCACCGCGAGAATGCCCGCGTACAGCGCCGGCTCGCGCCAGTCCGATTTCACGATCCACCAGAAATGCAGAACCGCAAGCGCGGCGATCGGATAGATCGCCTTGTGCAGCTGCCCCCACTTGCGACCCAGACGCCGCATCCAGCCCTTGGTCGACGTGACCGCGAGTGGCACCAGCAGCAGCCACGCGAGGAAGCCCACGGTAATGAACGGACGCTTCGCGATTTCGGTCGCGACCTGCGACAGGTCGCCGACCAGATCCAGCGCCAGCCACACGCCAAAGTGCACGCTGGCGTAGACGAACGCATACAGGCCGAGCATGCGCCGGAACCGCAGCGCAGCGGTCCAGCCGGTGATCTGGCGCAGGGGCGTGATCGCCAGCGTGATCAGCAGCAGGCGCAGCGCGCCGATGCCGAGCTCGTGTTCGATCGCGACCACCGGCTCGGCGCCGAGCACATCGACGTTCGCGCCGCCCAATACCTGCCACACGCGCCAGCCCAGCCACGCCAGCGGCGCCAGACACAGCAGGTGTACCAGCGCCTTGGCAGCAATGATCGCCGCCGGTGTCGCCGGCCGGGCCGGTCGAGCCGCCGGTGCGGCCTTCAGTACCACTTGCGCAGATCCATGCCCGAGTAGAGCGACGCCACCTGGTCGGCATAGCCATTGAACGGTCGCGTGTCGATGCGGTTGGCGAGCAGGCGGTTGCCGCTGCCGGCGATACGCCGCTCGGTCTTCTGGCTCCAGCGCGGATGGTCGACCGCCGGATTGACGTTGCTGAAGAAGCCGTATTCCGACGGCTGCAGATCGTTCCACGCGGTGCTGGGCATACGCTCGACGAAGCGGATGCCGACGATCGACTTGATGCTCTTGAAGCCGTACTTCCACGGCACGACCAGTCGCAGCGGCGCGCCGTTCTGCTGCGGCAGCGCCTTGCCGTACAGGCCGGTGGCGAGGAAGGCGAGCGGGTTCATGGCCTCGTCGATGCGCAGGCCTTCGCGGTAGGGCCAATTGATCGAGCGGAAACGCAGGCCGGGCATCTGTTCGCGATCGGCGAGCGTGGTGAACGCCACGTACTTCGCATTGGCGTTAGGCTCGAACTTGCGCAGCACCGAGGCCAGCGGCACGCCGCTCCACGGGATCACCATCGACCAGCCCTCGACGCAGCGCAGCCGGTAGATGCGTTCCTCGTTGGCGACGCCGCGCAGCAGGTCCTCGAACGACACGCGTCCGGGCTTGGCGCACTCGCCGCCGACCTCGACCGTCCACGGCGAGGTGCGCAATGTCTTCGCCGCGCTCGACGGATCGCCCTTACCGGTGCCGAACTCGTAGAAGTTGTTGTAGCTGGTGATGTCCTCGACGCGCGTCAGCGGCTCGTCGGTGCGGAAACCGCTGCGTGCCTGCGCGGGCGTGACCCGCGTGGTCGACGCCGGCGGCGGCTCGGCTTCGGCGCAGCCGGCGAGGGTAAGCGCAGGCGCGGTGGCCATCAGCGCCAGCAGGCGTCGCCGGTCCCGATAGACGGTTTCGTCGGTGACTTCGGACTCCCGGATCCGCAACGCATCGCGCAATGACATGTGGGACTCCTCGGCGCGGCGCGCCTGTTGTGGACCAGTGACATACGTTGCCAGCGCAACCATCGGATGCACGTCAAACTGTTGCGCTGCGGCATACTTGCCGGCCCCGAAATCCGTTCCGTGGAGTGTTCAATGGCGCGTGCTTACAACTTTGCCCCGGGACCGGCGGCCCTGCCTGAAAGTGTGCTGAAACAGGCGCAGGCGGACATGCTGGAGTGGGGTGATGCCGGCGCGTCGATCGTCGAGATGAGCCACCGCGGACCGGAGTTCATGGAGGTCGCCACACGCGCCGAAGCCGATCTTCGCACGCTGCTCGGTGTGCCCGATGACTACGCCGTGCTGTTCCTCCCGGGCGGCGCGACGACGGCCCAGGCGCTGCTACCGCTGAACTTCGCGAACCAGGGCGACACGGTCGATTACGTCGTCACCGGCCACTGGGGCAAGACCGCGCTCAAGCAGCTCACCCCGGCGGTGTCGGTGAACATTGCCGCGAGCGGCGAGGCCGACGGTTACCGGACGATTCCCGCGCGCGACTCCTGGCGGCTGACGCCGGGCGCGGCCTATGTGCACATCACCGCGAACGAGACCATCCACGGCGTCGAGTACCGGCCGGCCTGGGGCGAAACCGCGCCCGACACCGGCGACGTGCCGTTGTTCGCCGATTTCAGTTCCAGCATCGCGTCGGAGCCGATCGACATCTCGCGCTACGGCGTGATCTACGCCGGCGCGCAGAAGAATCTCGGGCCGGTCGGCATCTCGGTGGTCATCGTTCGCCGCGAATTGCTCGAGCGTGCCGGCATGCCGCGCGCCGACGTCTTCAATTACAGCTCGCAGCTCGCCAACGACTCGATGCTCAACACGCCGCCGACCTGGAACTGGTACGTGGCCGGTCTCGTATTCCGCTGGATGCTCGACGAGGGCGGCACCGTGGCATTCAACCGCCGCAGCGACGAGAAAGCTGCGCTGCTCTACGGCGCGATCGACGGCTCGGGCGGCTTCTATCGCAACGACATCGATGCCGCCGTGCGCTCGCGCATGAACGTGCCGTTCTTCCTCGCCGACGAAGCGCGCAATACCGCCTTCCTCGACGGCGCGCGCGAGGCCGGACTGATCGGCCTCAAGGGCCACCGCGTGCTCGGCGGCATGCGCGCGTCCATCTACAACGCGATGCCGGTCGACGGCGTCCGCAGCCTCGTTGCCTACATGCAGGATTTCCAGAAGACCCATGGCTGATTCGAAGAAGAAGACCCCGGTGGCCGCACAGGCGAAGAAGCCGGCGGCTGCGAAGGTCGACGCGGTGAAGGCCGCTCCTACCGCAAGCGTCGCCAGGCCCGATCTCGACGCGGTCCGCGCGCAGATCGACGGCATCGACCACCAGATCCAGACGCTGATCGCCGAGCGCGCGCAGTTCGCGCGCCAGGTCGGCAAGGCCAAGGGCAAGCTCGCCGCGGCCGTCGACTATTACCGGCCCGAGCGCGAGGCGCAGGTGCTGCGCCGTGTCGTCGACCGTAACGACGGCCCGCTGTCGGATACCGAACTCGTGCGCCTGTTCCGCGAGATCATGTCGGCGTGTCTCGCGCAGCAGGAACCGCTGAAGATCGGCTACCTCGGGCCGGAAGGCACGTTCTCGCAGCAGGCCGTGCACAAGCAGTTCGGCCATTCGGCCAAGGGCCTGCCGCTGGCGAGCATCGAGGAGGTGTTCGACGAGGTCGCTGCCGGCAACGCCGATTTCGGCGTGGTGCCGGTGGAGAATTCGGGGCAGGGCACGATCCAGTCGACGCTCGACATGTTCCTGACCTCGCCGCTGAAGATCTGCGGTGAAGTGGAACTCCGCGTGCACCAGTACCTGCTGTCGCGCACCGGTCGCATCGAGGACATCGAGCGCGTGTATTCGCATGGCCTGTCGCTCGCGCAATGCAAGCAATGGCTGCGCGAGAACCTGCCGGGCGTCGAAAAGCACGCGGTGGTCAGCAATGCCGAAGCCGTGCGCCGTGCCAAGAAGTCCGACGACGCGGCGGCGATCGCCGGCGAGAACGCCGCGCACGTCTACGGCATGCAGGTGCTCGCAGGTCCGATCGAAGACCGCAGCGACAACACCACGCGCTTCCTGGTGATCGGTCGGGGCGCGTTCCCGACCTCGGGCAACGACCGCACCTCGCTGATGGTCTTCATCCGCGACCAGCCGGGCGCGCTGTACCGCATCCTCGAACCGTTGGCACGTCGCGACATCAGCATGAACCGCATCGAGTCGCGCCCCGCGCATGGTGCGCTGTGGCAGTACGCGTTCTTCATCGAGGTCAACGGCCACGTCGACGAGTCGCCGCTGAAGGACGCGCTGGGTGAGATCGACGCGTTCGCCGGCGAGGTGCGCGTGCTCGGGTCCTACCCGGTCGCCGTGCCGTGAGCGAGGCGTCGTGGATCGCGGCGCCGGGTGCGCCGCTGCGCGGTGAAGTGCGGGTGCCGGGCGACAAGTCGGTCTCGCACCGCGCGATCATGCTGGCCGCGCTCGCCGACGGCACCTCGCGCATTGAAGGCTTTCTCGAAGGCGAGGACGCACGCGCGACCGAGGCGATCTTCCGCAGCCTCGGCGTCGCGATCGACACGCCGGCGCCGGGTATCCGCGTCGTGCACGGCGTAGGCATCGATGGCCTGCGCGCCGCCGACGGCCCGCTCGACTGCGGCAATGCCGGCACCGGCATGCGTCTGATCGCCGGCCTGCTCGCGGGTCAGGTGTTCGACAGCACGCTGGTCGGCGATGCGTCGCTGTCGAAGCGCCCGATGCGTCGCGTCACCGAACCGCTGGCGCAGATGGGTGCGCGCATCGACACCGGCGAAGGTGGCGTGCCGCCGCTGCACATCCACGGTGGCACCCCGCTGACCGGCATCGAATTCGACAACGTGCTCGCCAGCGCGCAGGTGAAATCCTGCCTGCTGCTCGCGGGTCTGTACGCGGATGGCGAGACCGTTGTGCACGAAACCCGTCCGACACGCGATTACACCGAACGCATGCTCGCCGCGTTCGGCTGGCCGATCGAATTCGCGCCGGGCATCGCGCGTCTCAGCGGCGGTCATCGCCTGCGCGCGACGGACGTGCGCGTACCGGCGGACTTCTCGTCGGCCGCATTCTTCCTCGTCGCCGCGTCGATCGTGCCCGGTTCCGATCTGCTGCTGCGCCGTGTCGGCATGAATCCGCGTCGCACCGGCCTGCTGCATGTGTTGCGCCTGATGGGCGCGGACATCGTCGAATCCGATTCGGGCGAGGAGGGTGGCGAGCCGGTGGCCGACCTCCGTGTGCGCTCCGCACCGCTGCACGGCATCGATGTGCCTGAGCAACACGTGCCGGACATGATCGACGAGTTCCCGGCGCTGTTCATCGCCGCGGCCTGTGCATCGGGCGTGACCCGGGTGACCGGCGCGCACGAACTGCGGGTCAAGGAATCGGACCGCATCGCGACGATGGCCGCAGGCCTGCGGGCGCTCGATGTCGAGATCGAAGAAGCGCCCGATGGCGCGACGATCACCGGACGCGCGGATGGCGTCGGCGGTGGTTGCGTCGACAGCCATGGCGACCACCGCATCGCGATGTCGTTCGCGATCGCCGGTCAGCGCTCGCGCGGAGAGGTCGTCATCGGCGACACCGCGAATGTCGCGACTTCGTTTCCGGGGTTTCTGGAGCTGGCGGAGACCGCAGGATTCGCGCTGCGCAACGGTTGACCGCACGCGTGTTCGCATACCGGACTGTCCAGAGAAGAACGCCCGCATCCGAAAGATGCGGGCGTTCTGCGTTCAGCGCATTTCGAACTGCCTGGATCAGCCCGCATCCTGCAGCGTGAACTCGATCGGCACGCGGACCGCGCTCGCGGTCGGCTTGCCGCTCTTGATCGCCGGCTCGAACTTCCAGTCGCGCACCGCCTGCTGCGCGGCGCGATCGAGATCACGCGAACCGCTGCGCTTCTCCACGGTCACGTCGGTGGCGTTGCCGTTCGCGTCCACCTGCACCAGCAGGATCAGCGACCCTTCCTCGCGGCTGCGTGCTGCGGCCGGCGGATATGGAATCTCCGGCTGCGCGACCGGGCGTGCCTCGCGATCGGCGGGACGTGCGGGCGTCGTATCCGCACGCGGCGTGGTGCGGGTCGCGGGCTCGCGTTCGGCGGGCGGGGCGGCCGGATCGTCGATGACCGGCGTCGGCGGCAGCTCTGGCGCGTCAGTGGTACCGCGCTGGGTCAGCGCATACCAGCCGAGTGCGACGAGGACGACGAGCAACAGGATCCACACGAGCGGGCTGGAGCCCTTGCGCGGCGGGTCCTGCGGCGGGGGATCGATGGGACGCTGCACCGGGTCGTTCATGGCCGCACCTCCTTACCTGAATGGGTGCGGCGAGCGTCCCACGCAGGATGTGGACGCGATGTGCAGTGCAAAACCGCCGCGGTCAGCCGCCTTCGGGCGCGAACGAGAACGGAATCCGCAACTCGCCGGCGACCGGCTGGCCGTCGCGCATCGCCGGTTCGAAGCGCCAGCGACGCACTGCGGAGACGGCCGCGCGATCGAGACGGCGATGCTGGCTGCTGCTGACGACATCGACGCCATCGACGCGACCGTCCGCGCCGACCTTGACCAGCAACAACACATCGCCTCGCTCGCCACGTCGCATCGATGCGCGTGGATATTCGGGCTGCTGGGTAGAGACCGGACGCGGCACGCTGGTCGGCAGATCGGTGGCCGCCGTCGTGACCGGCGCCGCGGGCGCCTGGTCCACGGGCGCTGCGACAGGCGCGGGCGCCGGCGCGGTCTGCGGCACGTGCGCATCGATACGTACCGGCGTGCGCGTGTCCTGCGGGCTGGCGTAATCGAAGCCCCGGTCGGTACTGCCGGCGGCGGGCAACGGCGCGGGCAGGGGCGTCATCGCACGGTCGCCGGCCACTGCAGAAGTGTCTTCGCCGTCGCCAGCGGCATCTGTCGACGGACGCGCCAGCCACAGCACCGCGAACAGCAGCACACCTGCGACGCAGCCCCCGACCACGAACCACCACGCGCGCCCGCTCGGCATCACGTCGCGCACGGTGCGGCGCAAGCGGACGGACAAAGGCGGAGACGAAGCGGACATGGCGGGCTCCTCGACGTGGCGCCGCATTCTTGCACACGCCTTCGCGCCTACTGTTCGGCACGCGGACGCAGCGGGCGCGTCCTGCGGGAATCCGGGCGATAATGCGGATTCCGTTATCGATAAGCCGAAGCCCCGCCATGCTCGATCCCAGCCTCCTGCGCCAGCACGTCACCGATACCGCCGCGCGCCTGCGCGAGAGCCGCGGGTTCGAACTGCCGGTGTCGCGGATCGAATCGCTGGAAGCCGAACGCAAGCAGATCCAGGTGCGCACGCAGGAACTGCAGAATCTGCGCAACACGCGCAGCAAGGCGATCGGTCAGGCCAAGGCCAAGGGCGAGGATGTCGCACCGCTGTTGGCGGAAGTCGCCGGTTTCGGTGACGAACTCAAGATCAGCGAATCGCGTCTGGTCGAGATCCAGGCCGACATCGAGGCGATCGTGCTCGGTGTGCCGAACCTGCCCGATGCCGGCGTGCCGGTGGGCCGCGACGAATCCGACAACGTCGAGCAGTCGCGTTGGGGTACGCCGCGCGCGTTCGATTTCGAAGTCCGCGACCACGTCGCGCTCGGCGAACGCCACGGCTGGCTCGACGCCGAGACCGCGGCCAAGCTCAGCGGCGCGCGTTTCACCGTGCTGCGCGGCAAGCTCGCGCGCCTGCATCGCGCGCTCGCGCAGTTCATGCTCGATCTGCACACCAACGAGCATGGCTACGAAGAAACCAGCGTGCCGCTGATCGTCAATGCCGACACGATGCGTGGCACCGGCCAGCTGCCGAAGTTCGAGGACGACCTGTTCGCGACACCGTTCGGCGACGAGACGCGGTATTTGATTCCGACTGCCGAAGTACCGCTGACCAACATCGTGCGCGACACCATCGTCGAGGCCGATCGCCTGCCGCTGCGTATGAGCGCGCACTCGCTGTGCTTCCGCTCCGAGGCCGGCAGCCACGGCCGCGACACGCGCGGCATGATCCGCCAGCACCAGTTTGAGAAGGTTGAAATGGTGTCGATCGTTCGGCCCGAGGACAGCGACGCCGAACTCGAGCGCATGACCCGTTGCGCCGAGACCGTGCTCGAGAAGCTCGGTCTGCCGTACCGCAAACTGCTGCTGTGCACCGGCGACATGGGCTTTGCCGCGCGCCGCACTTACGACCTCGAAGTCTGGCTGCCGTCGCAGGAAACCTATCGCGAGATTTCCTCGTGCTCGAACACCGGCGACTTCCAGGCTCGCCGCATGCAGGCGCGCTGGCGCAATCCCGAGTCGGGCAAGCCGGAGCCGGTGCACACGCTCAACGGTTCCGGTCTCGCGGTCGGCCGCACGCTGATCGCGGTGATGGAGAACTACCAGCAGGCCGAGGGTTCGATCGAAGTGCCCGAGGCGCTGCGCGGCTACATGGGCGGGCTCACGCGCATCGATTGATAGGCAACAAGACCTGCGTCCTATTTGGAACGAATGGCAGTGATAGGCGCCGTCTGTTGCGAAATTGGAATAAAGGTGATGGAATATCGCGGATTGTTCTGATAGCGAGGTTCCCCCACATGCAGGATCTCAATGATCTGTACTACTTCGCGATGGTCGTCGAGCACGGTGGCTTCGCGGCCGCTGAGCGTGCACTCGGCATTCCGAAGTCGCGCCTGAGCCGCCGTATCAGTCAGCTCGAAACCGAGCTGGGCGTGCGTCTGCTGCAGCGCTCCACGCGTCGCTTCGCGGTCACCGATGTCGGCCAGAGCGTGTTTCGCCACGCGCAGTCGATGCTCGCCGAGGCCACGGCCGCACGTGAGGTCGTCGACCGCCTCAGCGCCGAGCCGCGCGGACTCGTGCGCGTCAGCGTGCCGGTAAGCATTGCCCAGCAGTCGATTCCGCAGATGCTGCCCGAGTTCCTCGCGCGCTATCCGCAGGTGCGCGTGCAGTTGCACGTCAGCAACCGCCGCGTCGACGTCATCAACGAGGGTTTCGATGTCGCGGTGCGCGTGCGCTCCAAGCTCGACGACGACGGCAGCCTGGTGATGCGCAGCTTCGGCCAGATCCAGGAACTGCTGGTCGCCAGCCCCGGTTATCTCGACCGCATGGGCCGGCCTAAGGATCCCGACGAGCTCGACCAACACACGACGATGAGCATGGGCGAGGACGAAGTGAAGCAGCGCTGGGACCTGCAGGCCAACGACGGCACCACGCGTCGCGTGGAACTCAAGCCGCGCGTCGCAGGTTTCGATTTCCCGATGCTGATGGCGCTGGCCAAGCAGGGCCTCGGCATCACGATGCTGCCCGAAACCCTGTGCGCCGAAGCCGTGCGCAACGGCGAACTCGAAGTCGTGCTGCCCGACTGGCACCTGCCCCAAGGCATCGCTCATGCCGTGTTCGCCTCGCGTCGCGGTCTGCTGCCGGCGGTGCGCGTCTTCATCGACTTCCTCGCCGAAAAGCTGCCGCCGCTGATCGAAGCCTCCAGCCTCGACTGCCGCAACTGCGAGAAGAAGCCGATGCCCGGCGCCATCCCGCCACCGCGTATCTCCACCGCCGCGGTGCGTGCGACAATGGCGTAGTCGCGCGACGCCACGCGATCACGCGTGGCGTTTGCTTCGACGGTCAGCGGCGCTGGTGATGAAGCGAGACACATCGGAGAGATGGCCGAGTGGTTTAAGGCAGCGGTCTTGAAAACCGCCGAAGGGTCAAACCTTCCGTGGGTTCGAATCCCACTCTCTCCGCCAACTACGTCCCGCACTGCATACGCGACGTTGCTGCAGCTGCATCTGGTGACCCGTTTGGCCTCTTCTCTTGTCCCGTCTGTTGCCGCCGCGCGGTGACGGTGACTGCTGCTTTGCCAATCGGTGCTTGTGTTCTGCCGCCGCTAGAATGCGCACAGGACAATCTGCAGCTCAGGAGGAGCGACATGAAGCGCACGAAATCAGTGTGGATCGCGATCGCCGTAATAGGTGCGATCGGAGCAGGTATTGCGTGGAACGAGATGCGTCTTGGATTTGATGCCGCGCGCGCATCGCATGCATCGCCGGTCGCGGCGCCATCCAACCCGCCGGCCGAGTCATCCGCGTCGACGATCGCATCGGCACCCACCCGGGATTCACGGCCGCCCGTTACTGGCGTCGATCAAAGCCGGACTGTGTCAGCAGAGCAGGGCGCCTCTGCCGCGAACGCGAAATTCCTGCTCGCGCGTGCGCTGGTGCTCGATCACCTGCGCGACCCATCCACGGCCGAGTTCCGCAATGAGCGGGCACTTCAGGGCGGCGAGATCGTGTGCATGGAGGTCAATTCGAAGGATGGTTTCGGTGGCGATGTCGGCTACACGCAGGCCGTGGTGATTTCGCGGCCCGGCGTCGCGCCGGTCGTCTGGGTCGACGACGCGCGCCAGAACGTCGCGCGCGCGGCATGCGAAACGGCCTGACAGAGTCTTGTAGCCCACTCGCCAACCCGCGTGGTTCGCGCGCAGAGGACTCGCGCGTCAGCTCATCGCAGCAGGATCGCCATACGGCAGATGGATTGCGCCCGCATCGCGTAAGGCAGCCTCGGCGCTCGCCAGCGTTTCACCCGCGCCATCGATCACCACGAGCACGCGGCCTGCTTCGATTTCGCCTTCGAATTTCTGGCGGATCGGATCGGGCAGGGAGGCGCCGACCAGCGACGATGCCCAAGTGCCGACCGCCGCGCCGCCGAGTGTCGTCAAGGCGACACCGGCCAGCGTCAAACCCAGCGGCGGCACTGCGACGGCGACCAGTCCTGCAAGCAGACCCGTCGCGCCGCCGATACCTGCACCGCGCACGGCGGCGTGCTTGAAGTCGGTCGGCGCTTCCTTCTGGTGTTCGGGCATCGCGTCGAGTTCGACATCGCCACGAGCGATGAGCGAGATATCGGCTTCGGTGATGCCGGCTTCCCGGGCGGCCCGGACGGCCGTTTCGGCCGCTTGCAGGGACGGCGTGCTGTAGACGCGACGGACTTTCATGGGTGGCTCCTTGCCTGGCTGGCCCGGCGAGCATCCGTCCGTGTTCGTCAGGCGACCGTGAACCGTCGGCGGCTCAACCGATGCCGATACCGCCGGCCTTGCCGGACAGATGTTCGTAGAGGATCACGCTGCCGATGACGATCAGGATCAGGCCGCCGACGATTTCCGCGCGTTTGCCGACGATCGCGCCGAGTGCGCGGCCGAGCATGATCCCCGTCGTCACCATGACCAGCGTGCAGACGCCGATGACGGTCGCGACCAGCAGAATGTTGACGTCGAGAAACGCGAGGCCCACACCGACCGCCATCGCATCGATGCTGGTGGCGAAGCCGGTCGCAGCGAGATTCCAGAATCCGTGCGGGCGCGCGTCGCCTTCCGCCTCGTCAGGCGCATCTTTGCGGACGCCGGCGAGCACCATGCGGATGCCGAGTGCGCCGAGCAGCACGAATGCGATCCAGTGATCCCACGCGGTGACATAGGACGCCGCGGCGAGGCCCAGCGCCCAGCCGATCAGCGGCGTCACGCCTTCGATGACGCCGAAGATCGCGCCGGCGCGCAGCGCTTCCGGAAAACGCGGCTGCTGCATCGCCGCGCCCTTGCCGACGGCGGCGGCGAACGCATCGGTGGACATGGCGAAGCCGATCAGGACGATCGAGAGAAAGGACATGCGAGGACTGCTTCGGGTCGGGCGGAGACGATGCACGGCAGACCGGCGCGCCCAACCGCTGTAGCGCCGATTCACCGCTGGTCTCGCCTACCTGGACTGGTTGCCTGCACCACGATCATGCGGATCGAGTGTGTTGATACAGGCGCTTCCGCGACGCGGAAGCCGGCTACTCCCCAAGGGGACGCGCATGCTATCAGCGCGCCCCGAACAACGCACACGTATAGCCGATGACATGATCGTGACGATCTCCGGAAGCGCGCTGTTCGTGTTTCTCGCATGCCGGGACCATCTGCTGAGAGTGCAGGTGAACCGGGAGCGTGCCGTACTAAAGCGTTGCTTGAGATACGCCGCGTCGGCCCTATACTGATCGGGTCAGAGCGACTTCTGACTCCCGGGGGTGCCCAGGCTTCGACGGGGGTTGCGAAATTGCCTGGTGCATGCCGAGGGGGCGACTTTCCTCGTTAATCCAGTAGCAAACTTTTAGTTGCCAACGACGACAACTACGCTCTCGCCGCTTAAGGCGTAAGCCCCGAACCTACTTGTGCCCGTGCTCGTAGATGTAGGGTCATTATCACGGAACCGGCTGTGATGGCTGCCTGTCAGTCACGGCTTAACCAAAGCAGGCTGGTCCTGGGGTGCGCTTCGCACACTGTGCTGCCACAGGACGAGATCCAACGGTGAGCTAAGCATGTAGTACCGGGGATGGAGTGCCTTCGGACGCGGGTTCGATTCCCGCCACCTCCACCATTTGTTGAAAAACCGGGCCTTCGGGCCCGGTTTTTTTTGGTCGATTCGCGCGCGCTCGTTATGCTGTCGTGATGGCCGCGTCCACGCCACACCAAGGATCTCCGATCACACGCGTCCAGTCCGTCTGGCGGCTGCGCCGTAGCCACGTGCTCGCCGGTCTCGTGCTGCTGGGTTCGCTGCTGATGGTGGCGCTGTACGCGCGGGGCGCCGGCGAGCGCGAGCGCCGGTTGGCCGAAGCGAGCTTCATCGCAGACGCCGATCAGCTGGCCGAGACGGTGCGTCAGCGCTTGCTGCAGTACGAGCTCAGTATCCGCGGCGGCGTGGCTCTGCACAGCGCGGCGGTCGAAACGCCGACGGCGCGGCAATGGCGCGGCTATGTCGATGGCCTGGATATCCGCCGCCAGCTGCCCGGCATGATGGGCATCGGTTACGTCGCGTATCTCGATCCGAAGTCGTTGGCCGACCTCCAGTTGCGTCAGCGCGCTGCCGGGGAAGGGCTGTTCACGATGACGCCGCGTGGCGTACGGCCCAAGTACGGCGCGATCCTTTATTTCGAGCCGGAGATCGATTCCAGCCGGCTGACGATCGGCTACGACCAGTACAGCGATCCGACGCGCCGCGCCGCGATGGATGCCGCGCGCGACAGCGGCGAAGTCCGGCTGAGTGCGCCGCTGCATCTGCGTCAGTACGGACGCGAGGGGCAGGCCGGTGTGCTGCTCTTCGCAGCCGTGTATCGCACGGCGCGTCTGCCGGTGTCGCAGGCCGGGCGCGAGAACGCACTGGTGGGATGGGTCTATGCGCCGTTCCGCACCGCGGAGTTCATCGACCGGTCGATGATTCCGGTCAACCGGAATCTCGCGTTCCGCATCGTCGATGTCAGCGATGGGCAGGACGCGCCTTTGCTCGCGTCCGATCGCTGGCTCGATGGAGATTCGGCCAACGACACCCGCGTGCTGCACACCGTGACCCAGCAGCTTTACGGCCGCACCTGGCGCTACGATTTCCAGCACGTCGGTCCGCTGACCTCGGCCGGCATGCGCGAACTGCAGGCCACGCTGATCACCGGCGTCGTGGCATCGCTATTGCTGTTCGCGATGGTGATGACGCTGGCACAGACGCAGTCGCGCGCCGAGACGCTCGCCCACCGGCTCAGCGATTCCTACCGGCGCAGCGAACAGCGCTTCCGCAATGCGATGCAGTATTCGGCGATCGGCATGGTGCTGCTCGATCGCAATGGTGCGATTCTCGAAAGCAATCCAGCGATGGCCGAGATCGCCGGCGTCAGCCAGGCGACGTTGAGCGGCACGCTGTTCAAGGGCTACTTCGCGGATTCGCATGACGATGTCACGCGCACGCAGGAGATGCAGGCCCTGCGAGAGGGCGTGCATCGCAGCACGCGCCGGCTTCGCCGCCACGACGGTGACATCCGCGAGGTGCATCTGGCTTCGACCCTGATGCCCGGCGACGACGGCAGCGATGTGGCGCGGCTGGTGCAGGTCGACGATGTGACCGAACGGCTGCGCGCGGAAGCGCAGGTGCATGCGCTCAACCGCACCTTGGAATCACGCGTCGAGCAGCGCACGCGTGAGCTCACCCAGGCCAATCACGAGCTCGAATCCTTCGCCTATATCGTCTCGCACGATCTGCGCGCACCGCTGCGCAGCATCGATGGGTTCGGCCGTATCCTCGCCGAGCGCTACGACGCGGTTATCGATGCGCAGGGGCAGGATTATCTGGCGCGCGTGCGCAACGCCGCTTCGCGCATGGACGAGCTGATCGATGCGCTGCTGAAGATGTCGCGGATCAGCCGCGGCGAATTTAAGCGCGCGCCACTCGATCTCACGCGCATGGCGACCGATGTGCTGTCGGAACTGCGGCAGACCGAACCGGGCCGCGATGTCGCGGTGCGGATCGCGCCGGGTCTGCAGGCCGAGGGCGATCCCGCGCTGGTGCGCAATCTGCTCGAGAACCTGCTGGGCAATGCCTGGAAGTTCACTGCGAACACGGCGCGCGCGACGATCGAGTTCGGCGTCGAGCCGGGCGGGGTGTTCTACGTCGCCGACAACGGGGCAGGGTTCAACGCCGACTACGCCGGCAAGCTGTTCCGCCCGTTCCAGCGTCTGCATCGCGACGACGAGTTCAAGGGCCACGGCGTGGGGCTGGCCTCGGTGCGGCGCATCGTCGAGCGCCACGGCGGCACGATCGATGCCACCGGGCGGCCCGATGGTGGGGCGACGTTCCGCTTCACGCTGGCATCGGTCGCGCAGCGACGCTGATCGAACCCCGCGCGTCGTTTCACGCGCGCGGGAAATGCGATCAGGCGTTCTTGTTGTGCGCCCGCATCGCGCGCTGCTTGTCGCGCGCCCAGTCGCGATCCCGCGCGACATCGCGCTTGTCGTGGCTCTGCTTGCCCTTCGCCAGCACGACCTCGGCCTTGACCTTGTTGCCCTTCCAGTACAGCGACGTGGGCACCACGGTGTAGCCGTCGCGCTGCACGCGGCCGATCAGCGTGTCGATCTCGCGCCGGTGCAGCAGCAGCTTGCGCGTGCGATGCGGATCGGCGATCACGTGCGACGAGGCCTGGCTGAGCGGCGTGATCTGCGCACCGATCAGGAACAGCTCGTTGTTGAGGACCATCGCGTAGCTCTCGCCGATGATCGCGCGGCCCGCGCGGATCGCCTTCAGCTCCCAGCCCTGCAGCGCCAGGCCTGCTTCGAAGCGGTCTTCGAAGTAGTACTCGTGGCGCGCGCGCTTGTTCAGCGCGATGGTGCCCGTGCTGTTTGCCTTATCCTTGTCCTTGCCGCTCTTCTTGCTCATCCGTCCATTGTCCCTGAAGCAGGTCCCCCAGGCGAGTCATGCCCAAGATCGAACGTAGTGCCCTCGTCGGGCAACCCGCCGAGCGCATGTACGCGCTGGTCAACGATGTCGCCGCCTATCCCCGCCGCTTCGCCTGGTGCGATGCCGCGGAGATCCAGGAGGCGACCGAATCGCGCATGGTCGCGCGTCTGGATCTGGGCCTCGGTGCACTGCGGACCTGGTTCACGACCGAGAATACGTTGTCGCCGCCCGACACCATCGACATGCAGCTGCGCGACGGTCCATTCAAGTCGCTGCACGGCCGCTGGACCTTCCGCACGCTCGGCGACGGCGCCTGCAAGGTCACGCTGCTGCTCGAATTCGAACCCAAGAGCCGGTTGATGCTGCCCGCGCTCACCCTCGGCTTCAAAGGCCTCGCCGACCGCATGGTCGACGATTTCGTGCGGGTCGCCGAACGGGAGCCGGCGGCGTGAAAGCGGTGCGCGTGGTCCGGGCCAAGCCCGGGTACCACGATGACTGGACGCTGCAGCTGGATGACGTGGCGACCGTCGCCGGAGCAATCGAGGTCATGCGGCAGACCGCACCGACCGCGCTCGATGCGGTCGCCGGCTATGCGGTGTTCGGTGTGCGGGTGCAGCCTGCGACGCTGCTGCAAGACGGCGATCGGCTGGAACTGCTCGAAGCGCTGCAGATCGATCCCAAGGATGCGCGCCGACGCCGAGCGGCTACGAGCCGCGGCGAAGGCTGAGCCTGCAGATCAGCGACCGCTCAGCGGCGCTGGTTGCCCTTCTCGCGCGGCAGGTTGCCGAACTTGCGCATCTCCGCGGCCAGCTCTTCGTCGCGCTTCGGGAAGTACTCGCCTTCCCAGCGTGCGAGCTGGTCGTTCTCGAAGAACAGGGTGAAGTTCTTCACCTCGGTCCGGCCGCGACGGTCCACACGCTGCGAGGCGGTGTAGTCCCAACGCTGGTGATGGAACGGGTCGGCGATCGACGGCGTGCCCAGCAGCGCTTCGACCTGCGCCTTGCCCATGCCGACCTGCAGTTGCTCGACCGCGGCGCCGTCGATCAGGTTGCCCTGGTAGATCGGCTGCTTGTACAGCAGGCCGCAACCACTGGTGGCGAGGGCGAGAACCGGAACGAGAAGAAGCTTGTGCATGTCGTGGGTGACGGCCTGGAATGACCGGCCGATGATACACTGCGCACCACGCCGCAACCGCGATCCAGGCAGCTGGCGTTCAACCGCCAGTGGTATGCCGGCCCGTTTTTGGTTGGCCCGTTCGGAGACACCCATGGAATCGCTCGACCTGCGCAAGGCGGGACTCAAAGTCACCCATCCGCGCATGCGGATCCTGCAGCTGCTCGAGCAGCGCACGCCGCGCCAGCACCTGACCGCCGAAGCCATCTATCGCCAGCTGCTGGAGCAGGGCGACGAGATCGGCCTGGCCACCGTCTACCGCGTGCTGACCCAGTTCGAGGCCGCCGGCCTCGTGCTCAAGCACAACTTCGAGGGCGGCCACGCCGTCTATGAACTCGATCGCGGCGGCCACCACGACCACATGGTGGACGTGGACAGCGGCAAGATCATCGAGTTCGAGAGCGCTGAGATCGAAGAACTGCAGCGGCAGATCGCCGACCAGTACGGTTACATCCTCGAAGAGCACTCGCTGGTGCTCTACGTCCGCAAGAAGCGCTGACGTTTTTTTCGCAGGCGGCCGCGATGTGCGCGGCCGCCTGCGTCCAGGTCACAGGCCGTTGCCGCGCCTCATCAGGCCCGGGCGTCAATGACCGCAGCGGCATTCGTCCGCGCGGCTTTACATCCCCTCACACCATGCCCTGCAGCAGCTTGCGGGCCGCGGCGCGCGCTTCCTTGCTGACGTCGACGCCGCCGAGCATGCGTGCGAGCTCCTCGGTGCGCTCGCCGGTATCGAGCAGGCTGACCCGGCTTTCGGTCGCGCCTTCGGCGCTGGATTTGTGCACGCGGTAATGCGTGTGGCCCTTCGAGGCCACCTGCGGCAGATGGGTCACGCACAGCACCTGGCGGCTTTCGCCGAGCGCGCGCAGCTTGCGGCCGACGATGTCGGCGACCGCGCCGCCGATGCCGGAATCGACTTCGTCGAAGACCATCGTCGGCACGGCATCGTGACCGAGCGCGGCGACTTCGATCGCCAGCGAAATGCGTGACAGTTCGCCACCCGACGCAACCTTGCGTAGCGGGCGCGGCGGCTGGCCGGCATTGGCTGACACCATGAATTCCACGCGCTCGGCGCCCTGCGGATCGGGCCGCGTCGCCTCGACGGGTTCGATCACGACTTCGAACACGCCGCCGCCCATGCCGAGTTCGTGAATCAGCGCGGTGGTCGCGCCCGACAGCGCCTTGGCCGCCTTGCGGCGTGCCGCGCCGAGACGGTCGGCGGCGGTGCGCCAGCGGCCCATCGCGGCTTCGATCTCGCCGTCGAGTTGCTTGAGGCGTTCGCCAGCCCCGTCGAGTTGATCGAGCTCGCCTGCGAGGCGCGTCTGCACGTCGATGAGTTCTTCCGGCGTCACGCGATGCTTGCGCGCGAGTTCGTGCAGCCGGCCGAGGCGCTGTTCCAGCGTCTCCAGTTGTTCGGGATCGATATCGAGATCGTCGCGGACCTGACCCAGCAGCAGCGTCGCCTCGTCGAGCTGGATTGCGGCGGCGTCGAGCATCGCGTCGACGTCGCCCAGCCGCGGCTCGTGCGCACGCATCCGCGCCAGATCGTGGCGCAGCGTCTGCAGCGCTTGTGGCAGGCCGAGATCGTCATCGCCGCGCATGCGCTCGAGTGCCGTGTCGCAGGTCTGGATCAGGCCAGCCGCGTTCGCGTGCCGGCGATGGCTCGCGAACAGGTCGGCCACCGCGTCGGCGGCGAGCGATTCGCCTTCGAGTTCGTCGAGCTGATGACGCAGCCAGTCGCGCCGCTCGGCGACATCGCCGATGCCGACCAGCGCGTCGCGCTCGTCGTGCAATGCGCGCCAGGCTTGCGCGGTCGCACGCACGTCGGCGAGCAGCGGACCATTGCCGGCCTGCGCATCGAGCAGCGCGAGCTGGCTGCCGCGAGCGAGCAGCGCCTGGTGTTCGTGCTGGCCGTGAATCTCGACCAGATGCCCGGCCAGTTCGCCGAGCTGGGTGATCGTCGCCGGCCGTCCGTTGATCCAGGCGCGTGAGCCGCCATCGGCGCGCAGCGTGCGGCGCAACTGGCAGGTTTCACCATCATCGAGTTCGTGCTCGCGCAGCCAGCGCAGCGCAGGCGCCGCATCGTCGAGTGCGAACTCGGCATGCAGTTCGGCGCGCTCGGCGCCATGGCGCACGATGCCGCTGTCGGCGCGCTGGCCCGACAGAAAACCGAGCGCGTCGACCAGCAAGGACTTGCCGGCACCGGTTTCGCCGGAGATGACGGTCAGGCCTGCGCCGAACTCCAGATCCGACTGGCTGGCGACGGCGAAATTGCGGATGGCGAGATGAGTCAGCATGGGTGCGGATTGTGCCTTGGCGCGTTGCGGACGAGTAGTTCGGCGAGTGGATCGGCATTCGACGGTGCGCTGAATACAGTGCGTCCGTCTCACAGCCGGAGAATGCAGCGCTTGCATCGCCCACAGGTGCACCGTATACCGCCCGCATGTCATCCGATCCCCGCCATCCGCTCGATCCGCGCGCCAGACAGCTGCTGCGCACGTTGATCTCGCGGCATATCCAGGACGGCGGGCCGGTCGGATCGCAGACTTTGGCCCGACATGCGGGCCTTGATGTCAGCGCGGCGACGATCCGCAACATCCTGTCGGATCTGGAAGATGCCGGCCTGCTGGCCTCGCCGCACACATCCGCCGGACGCGTACCGACCGCGCAGGGCTACCGCGTGTTCGTCGACTCGTTGCTGCAGGTCAAGCCGCTGCGCGCGCAGGAGATGGAGCGGCTGCGCGGGGAACTGGGCGGTGGCGGGCAGCAGTCGCTGCTCGGCAGCGCGTCGGAACTGGTCTCGGCGATGACCCATTTCGTCGGCGTCGTCTCGGTGCCGCGGCGCGAGCAGCTGGCATTCCGGCACATCGATTTCGTGGCGCTTGATGGTCAGCGGGTCATGGCGATCATCATCTTCGCCGACCACGAAGTGCAGAACCGCATCATCCAGACGCGGCGCAGCTTCGAGCCTGCGGAGCTGGAACGCGTCGCCAACTATCTCAACCAGCAGTACGCCGGACGCCCGCTGGGCGACATCCGTGCCGCGCTGGTCGACGAACTGCGCAATGCCCGCGACGAGATGGAAGCGCTGCTGTCGCAGACCATGGAACTCGCCGAACAGGCGCTGGTGCCGGGCGACGACGACATGCTGCTGGCCGGGCAGAACCGGCTGATCGGCGTGCAGGATCTGTCGGATCTCGACCGCCTCCGGGAACTGTTCGAGGCCTTCGCGCGCAAGCGCGAGATCCTGCAACTGCTCGAGCGCACGATCCGCGCGCCGGGCGTGCGCATCTTCATCGGTGAGGAAACCGGGCTGGCGCCGCTGGAAGGCATGTCGCTGGTGACCGCGCCCTATGGCGCCGGCGGCCGCACGCTGGGCGTGCTCGGCGTGATCGGCCCGACGCGGATGGCCTACGAGCGGGTCATCCCGGTGGTGCAGGCGACCGCCGCCGTGCTCGGCGCCGCGCTGCATCCTGAACCTTGAATCGCCGGCGGGCGGCCCCATAGCTGGTGCCGTTGGCGGCCAGACGACCGCCCCGGAACCCGACATGACCCAGCAGCACGATTCGCAGTCCCCCGATTCCCACGAGACCGATGGCCCGGAAGCGGCCTCGGTCGAGCAGCAACTGGCCGACCAGGTCGAGCGCCTCAGCGGCGAGCTCGAGCAGCTCCGCGCGCAGGTCCTGCTCGAACGCGCCGATCTCGAGAACCAGCGCAAGCGTCTGGCCCGTGAGGTCGAGAGCGCGCGCCGCTTCGCCAACGAACGCCTATTGGCCGCGCTCGTGCCGGTGTTCGATGCACTGGAAGCCGGCCTCGCCAATGCCTCCGATACCGATCCGCTGCGCAGCGGCGTCGAGCTCACCCTGCGCGAGCTGACCAAGGCGACCGAGTCGAACGGTCTGGCCACGCTGGCGCCAGCGCCGGGCGATCCCTTCAATCCTGAGCAGCACCAGGCGATGAGCATTGTCGATGTGCCAGGCGTGCCGCCGGGCGCAGTCGCCCAGGTGTTCCAGAAGGGCTATCTGCTCAACGAGCGTCTGCTGCGGCCCGCCATGGTCGTCGTCGCCAAGGCTGACTGAACGCCCCGGGCCCCGGCCCGATCGCGAATTCCGATGCGTCACACCGCTTGAACGCTGTGTTGCGTGTCCCCAGATCACGGTCATCGACGGTTCCGGCCGTCACCCAGACACATACCTTTTAGAGGAAGCAGCGCAATGGCAAAGATCATCGGCATCGACCTCGGCACGACGAACTCGTGCGTGGCGATCATGGACGGCGGCAAGGCCAAGGTCATCGAGAACAGCGAAGGCGATCGCACGACGCCGTCGGTCGTCGCCTACACCAAGGACGGCGAAGTGCTGGTGGGCGCGTCGGCCAAGCGCCAGGCCGTGACCAATCCGCACAACACCTTCTTCGCGGTGAAGCGCCTGATCGGCCGCAAGTTCAAGGACGGCGAAGTCCAGAAGGACATCGGCCTGGTGCCGTACAAGATCCTCGAGCACGACAACGGTGACGCCTGGGTGTCGACCAGTGACGGCAAGCGCCTGTCCGCGCAGGAAGTCTCCGCGCGCATCCTCGAGAAGATGAAGAAGACTGCCGAGGATTACCTGGGCGAGAAGGTCACCGAAGCCGTGATCACGGTGCCGGCGTACTTCAACGACAGCCAGCGCCAGGCGACCAAGGACGCCGGCCGCATCGCCGGTCTCGACGTCAAGCGCATCATCAACGAGCCGACCGCGGCCGCGCTGGCCTATGGCCTCGACAAGTCCGGCGGCGACCGCAAGATCGCCGTGTACGACCTCGGCGGCGGCACCTTCGACGTGTCGATCATCGAGATCGCGGAAGTCGACGGCGAGAAGCAGTTCGAAGTGCTGGCCACCAACGGCGACACCTTCCTCGGCGGCGAAGACTTCGACGCCCGCGTCATCGATTACCTGGTCGACGAGTTCAACAAGGACCAGGGCATCGACCTGCGCAAGGATCCGTTGGCGCTGCAGCGTCTGAAGGATGCGGCCGAGCGCGCGAAGATCGAGCTCTCCAGCTCGCAGCAGACCGAAGTGAACCTGCCGTACGTCACTGCCGACGCATCGGGCCCGAAGCACCTCAACATCAAGCTGACCCGCGCCAAGCTCGAGTCGCTGGTCGAGGAACTTGTGCGCAAGACCATCGAGCCGTGCCGCACCGCGCTCAACGACGCAGGCCTGCGCGCGTCCGACATCAACGAGGTGATCCTCGTCGGTGGCCAGACCCGCATGCCCAAGGTGCAGGCGGCGGTCGCCGAGTTCTTCGGCAAGGAGCCGCGCAAGGACGTGAACCCTGACGAAGCCGTGGCGATCGGCGCGGCGGTGCAGGGCGGCGTGCTGGCCGGTGACGTCAAGGACGTGCTGCTGCTCGACGTGACCCCGCTGAGCCTCGGCATCGAGACCCTGGGCGGTGTGTTCACCAAGATCATCGAGAAGAACACCACGATCCCGACCAAGGCCTCGCAGACGTTCTCCACCGCCGACGACAACCAGTCGGCCGTGACCGTGCACGTGCTGCAGGGCGAGCGCGAGCAGGCCCGCTTCAACAAGTCGCTGGCCCGCTTCGACCTCACCGGCATCGACGCCGCGCCGCGCGGCATGCCGCAGGTCGAGGTGTCGTTCGACATCGACGCCAACGGCATCCTGCATGTGTCGGCCAAGGACAAGAAGACCAACAAGGAACAGAAGGTCGAGATCAAGGCCGGTTCGGGTCTGTCGGACGACGAGATCGCCCGGATGGTCGCCGATGCCGAAGCGCATCGCGAAGACGACAAGAAGTTCCAGGAACTCGTCGGCGCACGCAACCAGGCCGATGCGCTGGTGCACGCGACGCGCACCGCGATCAGGGACAACGGCGACAAGGTGCCGGGCGACGTGATCGGCAATGCGGAGTCGGCGATCGCCGAGGTCGAGACCGCGATGAAGGGCGACGACAAGGCGCAGATCGAAGCCAAGTCCAAGCACCTCGAGGAAGTCGCGCAGCAGCTGTTCGCAGCCGCCGGCGCGGCGGGCCAGGGCGACGCCGGTGCGGCTTCGGGCGATGCGCCGAAGTCCGACGATGTCGTCGATGCCGAGTTCACCGAGGTCAAGGACGACGAGAAGAAGTAAGGGCGTCAGCAGAAGCTGCGTCAGGCGTTAGTGCACGACGGGCGCCATGCGCCCGTCGTGCCGTCGGCAGGGAGGCTGACATGGCACGACCGCATCACGATTTGAAGGTTTGGCAGGAGGCGATGGTGCTCGCGACCGAGATCTACGCCGCGACAGCTTCATTTCCCAACGACGAGCGTTTTGGCCTGGTATCGCAGTTGCGGCGTGCCGCGGTGAGCGTACCGTCCAACATCGCGGAAGGCTGCGCCCGTGCGAGCGATCGCGAGTTGCTGCACTTTCTGCATGTCGCGCGTGGATCGCTGGCGGAGTTGGACACCCAGCTCAGGCTCTCGGAACGCCTGGGGTTCGGTACTCAGGCTGAAACGCTGAGACAATGCGAAACCGTCTTTGCGCTGTTGGCTGGCTTCATCCGGTCGCGACGTATGTCACTGACGCCTCACAGGCCGCAACGCGGCCGACTCACAGGCCGCAACGCGGCCGACTGACCCGAAGACACAATGAGCAAACGCGATTACTACGAAGTGCTGGGCGTCACCCGCAGCGCGACCGAAGACGAACTGAAGAAGGCCTATCGCCGATGCGCGATGAAGCACCACCCTGACCGCAATCCCGGCGACGCGAGTGCCGAGGCTGCGTTCAAGGAGTGCAAGGAAGCCTACGAAGTGCTGTCGGACGGCGGCAAGCGGCGCATGTACGACCAGCACGGACACGCTGCGTTCGAGCACGGCATGGGCGGCGGCAATGCCGGCCCGGGCTTCGGCGGCGGCGCCGACATGGGCGATATCTTCGGCGACATCTTCGGCAACATCTTCGGAGGTGGCGGTGGCCGCGGGGGGCCGCGTCGTGGTGCCGACATCGGCTACGTGATGGAGCTCGACCTCGAAGACGCGGTGGGCGGCGTCGAAAAGCGGGTCGAACTGCCGACGCTCGCCGGTTGCGACGACTGCGACGGCAGCGGTTCGGAAGACGGCAAGCGCGAGACCTGTTCGACCTGCGCCGGCCGCGGCCAGGTGCGCATGCAGCGCGGCATCTTCACGATGCAGCAGGCGTGTCCGCATTGTGGCGGCCAGGGCCAGATCATCGCCAACCCGTGCAAGACCTGCCACGGCGCCGGTCGCGTCGAGGAAGAGAAGGTGCTGTCGGTGAAGGTGCCTGCGGGCGTCGACACCGGCGATCGCATCCGTCTTGCTGGCGAAGGCGAAGCCGGTCCGTCGGGTTCACCCCCGGGCGATCTGTATGTCGAAGTCCGCGTACGTCCGCACTCGATATTCCAGCGCGATGGCGACGATCTGCATTGCGAAGTGCCGGTGCGGATCTCGCAGGCTGCGCTGGGCGACATCGTGCGCGTGCCCACGCTCGGCGGCGAAGCGGAAATCCGCGTGCCGGCCGAAACGCAGACCGGCAAGGTGTTCCGCCTGCGCGACAAGGGCGTCAAGTCGGTGCGCAGCCGCAGCCCCGGCGATCTGTACTGCAAGGTCGTCGTCGAGACGCCGGTCAATCTGACCAAGGAGCAGCGTGAGCTGCTCGCACAGTTCGAGACCACCTTCACCGGTGAGAACGCACACCGGCATTCGCCGAAGTCCAGCACGTTCATCGACGGGGTGAAGGGCTTCTGGGACCGCATGACGTCCTGAGTTTTTGGGACCGTTCCACCGACACGCCCGTCCCAGTGCCGGGCGTCGTCGTTTGCGGGGTCCAAGCGTGGTTTTTTGCGGGCGCAAGCCGCTGTCGGCCACGACTCGTGACTGGTTGCGGTGATCCACAGAAGGTGTGGATCAACTGTCGACAAAGCTGTGGATAAGCAGTCCAAGTGCGCGTTTGCATTGGGCGTCGGCACGCTGGTCATTGCGTCGCCACTGTGACGCCGCGCACACGGGCCGGGCGCGGTGGCCGATCTGCACGATCCCCGCCGTGGCGGGCTTCGCGGCGCAGTACCGCCCGAAAACGCTTGACGCCGGCCCCGTATGCGCCTAGCCGGCGCGCTGTCCACATGCGGTGTGGATGGACTGTGGGTCAAGGTGTGGATAAGCGTGTGGAACGGCGCCGTATCCGGGCGCGGAAATGGTGGTGATTTTCTGGTCAAGCGCGCAATGAGGGCCTGTTTGCGTGCTTGACCTGCGCACGCGGTGGTGCAGTCGCGTGTGGTCGGCACGCTGCCGGTTGGCTGACCGATTCCAGCGCATTGCGCATGGGCGGAACGGCTCGCTGGAATCGGGTCGGGCGACATCGATGGCGGTCGCGAATCGCCGCTGCGTGCAGGCCCGTTGAAGTGATTGACCCGCGTGCATCCGTCGCGTAGCGACGTTGTTTTCCACAGCGCATGTGGATCGCCTGACGACGAAGTTGTGGATAAGCACTACGCGCCGCGCTGCGACGGCCCTCGAAACGGGTGGTGATTTGTTCGCCACTTGCCGGCATGTGCGCAAACACAGCGCTTGACCTGCGCACGCGCTTCGTCATCGCGGAGCGCGGGATCGGATCACCTGCATGGTCCGGGCGCACGCGATGCTTGGTCGCGCTTGACCGGTCCGCGACGACCGGCTAGCCCGCCGGTCATCCACAGTGGTTGTGGATGATTCGATGACAAGTCTGTGGGTAAGCGATGCGATGCCGCCTGCGACGCGGTGCGCGCAGCGCTGGTCGTTTATTGACCAGCGCTGCGAAGTTACTTCGAGATGCCGCTTGACCCGCGCAGCGCGATCCGCATGCGCATCAGGCGCGCGCCGGGATCGGGTTCGAGCTCGGCGCGGATGGAACACTCAGTCGCGTACGAGCCCGCCGTCAACGACGAGGTTCTGTCCGGTCACCGCGCGCGACCAGGGCGAGGCGAAGAACAGCACCGCATCGGCGAACTCGGTCGGTGTGGTCACGCTGCGCAGCGGCGTGTTCGCAGCGATGTAGTCGAAAACCTGCTCGGGTGTCGCGGCGCTGGCGTCGGTGGTGCGCAGCAGGCCACCGGACAGCATGTTGACGGTGATGCCGTCCGGGCCGAGATCGCCGGCGAGCGTGCGGGTCAACGAGAGCAGCGCAGCCTTCGCGGCCGTGTAGTCGTGATACGCCACCACCGGGTTCTGGAACAGGTTGGTGCCGATGTTGATGACGCGGCCGAACCCTTGGGCGCGCATGCCTGGCAGTGCGGCCTGCACGGTGTGCAAAGCGCCGCGCACGCTGCCTTCGAACTGCGTGGCGAATGCAGGCCAGTCGATCGTGTCGGCTTTCGCGCGCGCATCGCCATCGAATGCGAAATCGACCAGCGCATTGTTGACGACGGTGGTGATGTCGGTGCCGAAATGCGCGCGCGTCTGTGCATACAGCGCATCGACCTGGGCGCGGTCGGTGACGTCGGCCTGCAGCGCGACCGCGTGCGTCCCGATCTGCGCAGTGAGCGCTTCCGCAGCCTCGCGGCTGCGTCGGTAGTTGACGACGACGCGGGCACCTTCGCGGGCGAAGGCGAGGGCGATCTCGCGCCCGAGGCCGCGACCGGCGCCGGTGACGAGGACGATCTGTTCGGACAGCTGCATGACGGGCTCGCGGCAAGGGGCCTGCCAGCGTAACGCCGGCCTGCGCGGACGGCAGAAGTCTTGCGCGGGACCGCTTCCTGTCGACGGACGCGCCGCTAGAATGCGGGCATGAGCATCCTTCGCCCGCAGTCCGCCTCGTCCATCGTCCCGCAACGCGTTCGTTCCATGGAGCCGCAGGCATGAGCACGCGACCGCGGATTCTCGTGCACGGCGCGTCGGGCCGCATGGGCCAGGCGCTGTTGCGACTCGCGGCGGGGCGCGAGGATCTCGACATCGTCGCGGCGGTGTCGGGCCGCGCACCGAAGCAGCGGGTCATCGATGGTGTGCCGTATTTCGGTGCGTCCGAGCTCGGCGGCGCGCCGACCTTCGACGTCGCCATCGATTTCAGCCTGCCTGGCGGTTTCGATCCGCTGCTCGCGCTATGCCTCAAGCGCGGCGCGGCGCTGGTGTCGGGCACGACCGGCCTCGACGACGCGCAGCGTGCGGCGCTGGATGGCGCGGCCGCGACGATTCCGGTGCTCTGGGCATCGAATTTCAGTCTTGGCGTCGCCGTGCTGCAGGATCTGGTCGCGCGCGCCGCGGCGGTACTGCCGGGCTGGGACTGCGACATCGTCGAATCGCACCACACGCGCAAGCTCGATGCGCCGTCCGGTACCGCGCTGACGCTGGGCGAAGCCGCGGCCGGGCAGGGCGCGACGCCGCATTACGCGTCGATCCGCGCGGGTGACATCGTCGGCGAGCATCTGGTGCAGTTCACCAGCCAGGGCGAGCGCATCGAGCTGGTGCACCGGGCAACGAACCGCGACATTTTCGCCAGTGGCGCGTTGCACGTGGCGGCGCGTCTGGCCGGCCGTCCGCCGCGCCGTTACGCCATCGCGGACCTGCTGGGCGACGCCGCCGGCTGATTCGCGCGCCTGTATCGCTGAACGCATCCGTCACATCGCTGGCGCGAGGCGGGGCGCATCGGTACAATTCTCGCTCGCCTGAACCCCAAACCTCCGGACCGGTTTCCACCGCTCTGGCGGTTTCCTGCAACCTGACGTAGGCGAAGACCTCGTGACAGATTCCGCAATTCTCGTCCTTGAAGACGGCACCGTATTCGAGGGCGTTTCCGTGGGCGCCCCCGGGCTTTCCGTCGGCGAAGTGGTGTTCAACACCGCGATGACCGGCTATCAGGAAGTGCTGAGCGATCCCTCGTACGCGCGCCAGCTGGTGACGCTGACCTATCCGCATATCGGCAACACCGGCTGCACCGACCAGGACGACGAAGCGTCGCAGGTCTGGGCGTCGGGCCTCATCGTGCGCAACGTGCCGCGCCGTCCGAGCAGCTGGCGCAGCCAGGTGTCGTTGCCCGAGTGGCTGCGCGCGCGCGGCATCGTCGCCATCTCCGAAATCGACACCCGCAAGCTGACGCGCCTGCTGCGCGACCGCGGTTCGATGAACGGTGCGGTGATGGCCGGCGACGTGAATGTCGAGCAGGCGCTCGAAGCCGCGCGCAAGTTTCCCGGCCTCAAGGGCATGGATCTGGCGAAGGTCGTCAGCACCACCGAGCGCTACGGCTGGACCGATGGCCAGCTCGATCTCGACAGCAACGCCTTCGTCACCGCGCCTGCGAAGTTCAAGGTCGTGGCCTACGACTACGGCGTGAAGACGAACATCCTGCGCATGCTGGCCGAGCGCGGCTGCGAGCTGACGGTGGTGCCGGCGCAGACGCCCGCCGCCGATGTGCTGGCGCTAAAGCCCGACGGCGTGTTCCTGTCGAACGGCCCCGGCGACCCGGAACCCTGCGATTACGCGATCGACGCGATCCGCAGTTTCATCGACGCCAAAGTGCCGACCTTCGGCATCTGCCTCGGCCACCAGCTGCTGGCGCTCGCTGCCGGCGCGAAGACGCTGAAGATGCCGCACGGGCATCACGGTGCGAACCACCCGGTGCAGGATCTGGAGTCCGGCAAGGTGATGATCACCTCGCAGAACCACGGCTTCGCCGTCGACGAGGCCTCGCTGCCGGCCAATGTGCGCGTGACGCATCGTTCGCTGTTCGACGGCACCAACCAGGGCATCGAGCTCACCGATGCGCCTGCTTTCAGCTTCCAGGGTCACCCGGAAGCTTCGCCCGGTCCCCACGATGTCGCGCCGCTGTTCGATCGGTTCGTCGCGTCGATGCACAACAAGAACGCCGAGAGCCGCTGACATGCCAAAGCGCACTGATATCCAGACCATCCTCATCATCGGCGCCGGCCCGATCGTCATCGGCCAGGCCTGCGAGTTCGATTACTCCGGCGCGCAGGCGTGCAAGGCGTTGCGCGACGAGGGTTATCGCGTGGTGCTGGTCAACAGCAATCCCGCGACGATCATGACCGACCCGGAAATGGCCGACGCGGTCTACATCGAGCCGATCAACTGGCAGACGGTCGAGAAGATCATCGCCAAGGAAAAGCCCGACGCGCTGCTGCCCACGATGGGCGGCCAGACCGCGCTCAACTGCGCACTCGATCTCGCCGACCACGGCGTGCTCGAGAAGTACGGCGTCGAGCTGATCGGCGCCAAGCGCGAAGCGATCCGCATGGCCGAAGACCGCGAGCTGTTCCGCGTGGCGATGGGGGAGATCGATCTCGAATGCCCGCGCGCCGAAGTGGCGCACACGCTCGAGGAAGCGATCGACATCCAGACGCGCGTCGGCTACCCGACGATCATCCGTCCGAGCTTCACCCTCGGCGGTTCGGGCGGCGGCATCGCCTACAACCGCGAGGAACTGGTCGACATCGTGACCCGCGGCCTCGAGCTGTCGCCGACGACCGAAGTGCTGGTCGAGGAATCGGTGCTGGGCTGGAAGGAATTCGAGATGGAGGTGGTCCGCGATACCGCGGACAACTGCATCATCGTCTGCTCGATCGAGAACCTCGATCCGATGGGCGTGCACACCGGTGACTCGATCACCGTCGCGCCGGCGCAGACGTTGACCGACAAGGAATACCAGCGCCTGCGCAATGCGTCGGTCGCGGTGCTGCGCAAGATCGGCGTCGACACCGGCGGCTCGAACGTGCAGTTCGGCATCAACCCGAAGGACGGCCGCGTGGTCGTCATCGAGATGAATCCGCGCGTATCGCGTTCGTCCGCGCTGGCGTCGAAGGCGACCGGCTTCCCGATCGCCAAGGTCGCGGCCAAGCTCGCTGTCGGCTACACGCTCGACGAACTCAAGAACGAGATCACTGGTGGCAAGACCCCGGCCTCGTTCGAGCCGTCGATCGATTACGTGGTCACCAAGATTCCGCGCTTCGCGTTCGAAAAGTTCCCGCAGGCCGATGCGCGCCTGACCACGCAGATGAAGTCGGTCGGCGAAGTCATGGCGATGGGCCGCACCTTCCAGGAATCGATGCAGAAGGCGCTGCGCGGCCTGGAAACGGGCAAGGTCGGCTTCGACCCCACCGGTCTGGATCTGACCGACGAAGACGACATGGCGACGCTGCGCCGCGAAGTGCGCGAGCCGGGCCCCGAGCGTCTGTTCTATCTGGCCGATGCGTTCCGTGCCGGCCTGTCGGTAGAAGACGTCTACGCGCTGTCCTACGTCGATCACTGGTTCCTCGACCAGATCGAAGAGCTGATCACGACCGAAGCCGAAGTCGCCGCTGCCGGCATCGATGCGCTCGACAAAGCGCGCGTGCGTGCGCTCAAGCGCATGGGCTTCTCCGATGCGCGTCTGTCGCAGCTGCTGGGCACCGATGAGCAGGCGATCCGTGCGTTGCGCCGCGCGTTCGGCGTGCGCCCGGTCTACAAGCGCGTCGACTCCAGCGCGGCAGAGTTCGCCACCGATACCGCGTACTTGTACTCGACCTACGAGGACGAGTGCGAGGCGCAGCCGACCAGCCGAGACAAGATCATGATTCTCGGCGGCGGTCCCAACCGCATCGGCCAGGGCATCGAGTTCGACTACTGCTGCGTGCATGCCGCGCTGGCGCTGCGCGACGACGGGTACGAGACCATCATGGTCAACTGCAACCCGGAAACCGTGTCGACCGACTACGACACCTCCGACCGCCTGTACTTCGAACCGCTGACGCTCGAAGACGTGCTGGAGATCGTCGAGGTCGAGAAGCCCAAGGGCGTGATCGTGCAGTACGGCGGCCAGACCCCGCTCAAGCTCGCGCGTGCGCTCGAAGCCAACGGCGTGCCGATCATCGGCACGTCGCCTGACTCGATCGATCTGGCCGAAGACCGCGAGCGTTTCCAGAAGCTGGTCGACGAACTGGGCCTCAAGCAGCCGCCGAACCGCACCGCGCGCAACCCCGAGGAAGCGCTGGTGCTGGCGCGCGAGATCGGCTATCCGCTGGTCGTGCGCCCGAGCTACGTGCTCGGTGGTCGCGCGATGGAAGTGGTGCATGCCGACAGCGATCTCGCGCGCTACATGCGCGACGCGGTCAAGGTGTCGAACGATTCACCGGTGCTGCTCGACCGCTTCCTCGACAACGCGGTCGAGGTCGACATCGACGTCATCGCCGACAAGGATGGCAACGTGCTGATCGGCGGCGTCATGGAACACATCGAGGAAGCCGGCGTGCATTCGGGCGATTCCTCGTGCTCGCTGCCGCCGTACTCGCTGTCGGCGGACGTGCAGGCGCGCCTGCGCGAGCAGGTCGTCGCGCTGGCGCGCAAGCTCAAGGTCATCGGCCTGATGAACACCCAGTTCGCGGTGCAGACCGACGACGACGGCGTCGATACGATCTTCCTGCTGGAAGTGAATCCGCGCGCCTCGCGCACGGTGCCGTTCGTGTCCAAGGCGATCGGCATTCCGCTCGCCAAGATCGCTGCGCGTTGCATGGCCGGCAAGACGCTGGCCGAGCAGGGCGCGACGACCGAGATCGTGCCGGAGTACTTCTCGGTCAAGGAAGCGATCTTCCCGTTCGCGAAGTTCCAGGGCGTGGATCCGATTCTCGGCCCGGAGATGCGCTCCACCGGTGAGGTCATGGGCGTGGGCGAGAGCTTCGGCGCGGCGTTCGCACGCGCGCAGGAAGCGGCGAGCATCAAGACCCCGCCGACCAGCGGCAAGGTGTTCGTGTCCGTGCGCGATCCCGACAAGAAGCGCGTGCTGCCGGTCGCCCGCGACATCATCGCGCGTGGCTACACGATCGTCTCCACCGCTGGCACCGCCAAGTGGCTGCGCGAGCACGACATCGAATGCGAGCAGATCAACAAGGTCGTCGAAGGCCGTCCGCACATCGTCGACCTGATCAAGAACGGCGAGATCGCGTACATCGTCAATACGACGGAGGGCAAGCAGGCGATCTCCGACTCGTTCTCGATCCGTCGCGAGGCCCTGCAGCACCGGGTGACGTATTCGACCACCGTTGCCGGCGCCAAGGCCCTGCTGCATTCTCTGGAATTCCGCGGCAGCGGCCCGGTCTGGGCGCTGCAGGAACTGCACGCGCGGCTCAAGGGCAGCGCGGCAGCCACTTCAACGAACTGACGGAGGCACGCCCATGCGCGCACCCATGACCCTGCGCGGCGCCCAGCGCCTGCGCGAAGAGCTGGAAGAACTGAAGTCGGTCAAGCGTCCGGCGGTGATCGAGGCGATCTCCGAAGCGCGTGCCCACGGCGATCTCAAGGAGAACGCCGAGTACCACGCCGCGCGCGAGCAGCAGAGCTTCATCGAAGGTCGCATCAAGCAGCTCGAAGGCGAGCTGTCGCATGCCGACCTGATCGACGTCGCCAAGCTCAATGCCGGCGACAAGGTGGTGTTCGGCGCGACGGTGGTCATCGCCGACACCGAGACCGATGAAGAGAAGCGTTATCAGATCGTCGGCGACCTCGAAGCGGACATCAAGAAGGGTCTGATCGCGATTTCCTCGCCGGTCGCCCGCGCGATGATCGGCAAGCACGAGGGCGACAGCGTCAGCATCGATGCGCCCGGCGGCTCGCGCGAGTACGACATCATCAGCGTCGAGTATCTCGGCTGAGCCGATGACGACGTTCCTGTTGCCCGCGGCCGCACGCTTCGGTGCGCAGCGCTGGCAGCACGACGTGTCGCGCGCGCTCGGACGTGCGGACGTCGCGTCGCTGGCGTCCGGCCGACGTGCGCAGCTGGCCCGGCACATCGAACTGCCGGGCGGCACCTGGCCGCTCGCGGCCCTGTCGCGACAGGTCGATGTCGGCGATGCCGACACATCCGACAGCGCCTGGCTGCGCGCCGATCCCGCGTGGCTGCGACCCGACATCAACGGCGTGCGCCTGATGGCGCATGGCGACACGCTGGGCCTGACCCGCGAAGACTGCAATGCATTGTTGCCGGCGCTGCAGCCGGTATTCGGCGATGCTGGCTTCGCGCTCGACGCACCCGATCCGGCCCGGTGGTATCTGCGTGTGCCGCGCGCGAGTCCCTTGCCGGAGTTCCTGGATCCGTCCGAAGCGCTGGGCACCGATCTCGCCGATCACGACGACGACAGCGCCGCGGCGCGTCGCTGGCGCGCGCTCGCGACCGAGGCGCAGATCATCCTGCACAACCATCCCTGGAACGCGCGCCGCGTCGCGGCCGGCAGGACGCCGGTCAATGCCTTGTGGTTCTGGGGAGGCGGGCCGTTGCCCGATGCGCGCGTGCACACGCGCAGCGCGCATGCGCCGGTTCACACCGACGATCCCACGCTGCACGCACTCGCCGCGAGCGCGACCACGGTCGCGTCCCTGCCGCGGGCGTTTCCGGAGCCGCGTGACGCGGCGCTGTTCGATCTGGTCGGCGAACGTGATCTGCGCCGCCTGCAGACGGATTGGCTGCAGCCTGCAATCGCCGCACTGGCGCGCGGCCAGTTGCGCACGCTGACGATCGATGACGAAGACGGCCATGTGCTAACCCTGCGCCGCTGGCATCGTCTGCGCGTCTGGCGTCGTCCGCGCATCGCGGTGTCGGCGGCGGCGTCTTGAGCGCGCAGGCGCCGACGATCCGCCGACGCGAGGCCGCAGTGGGCGACGGCTGGCCGTCGACCGTGCCGTCGCTGCTGCGGCGCATCTATGCGGCGCGCGGCGCGCATGACCTCGACGCCGCGCAGCCGAAACTCGCCGGTCTGCTGCCGCCCGATGCGCTGTCGAACATCGACGCTGCGACAGAATTACTCGCCGATGCCATCAGCAAAGGCGAACGCATTCTCGTCGTCGGCGACTTCGACTGCGACGGCGCCACGGCGTGCGCGGTCGCGGTGCGTGGGCTGCGCATGCTCGGCGCGCAGGACATCGTGCATGCGGTGCCCAACCGCATCACCCACGGCTACGGCCTGTCACCGGCGCTGGTCGAATCGCTGGCGCCACTGGCGCCGTCGCTGCTGGTCACCGTCGATCACGGCATCGCCTGCCATGCCGGCATCCGCGCCGCGAAAGCCTTGGGCTGGCGCGTGCTGGTGACCGACCACCATCTGCCCGGCGCCGGGCTGCCGCCGGCCGATGCGATCGTCAATCCGAACCTGCCGGGCGATACCTTCCCGAGCAAGGTGCTGGCCGGCGTCGGCGTGATCTTCTACGTGCTGATGGCGCTGCGCGCGCGGCTGCGCGGGCAGGGCGATGCGCGCGCCGCGGATGCGGATCTGGGCAGCCTGCTCGATCTCGTCGCGGTCGGCACTGTTGCCGATCTGGTGCCGCTGGACGCGAACAACCGCGCGCTCGTGTCCGCGGGCCTGCGCCGCCTGCGCGCGCGTCGTGGCTGCGCCGGGCTCAATGCGCTGATCGAGATCGCCGGCCGCGATGCCGCGCGCCTGACCGCGGCCGACATCGGCTTTGCGGTCGGCCCGAGAATCAATGCCGCCGGCCGGCTCGAAGACATGGCCATCGGCATCGAATGTCTGCTCAGCGACGACGGCGTGCATGCGCGCGATCTCGCCGACACGCTGCACCAGATCAATGCCGAACGCCGCGCGGTGCAGCAGTCGATGCTCGACGACGCCGAGGCCGCGGTCGCCGGACAGCCGCCGGTCGATCCGGCCAGCGCCGGTGTGTGCCTGTTCGATGCCGAGTGGCATCCGGGCGTCGTCGGTCTGGTCGCATCGAAGATGAAGGATGCGCTGCACCGTCCGGTGATCGCGTTCGCGCCTGCCGAGCCCGACAGCGACCAGCTGCGCGGTTCGGCACGTTCGATCCCGGGCCTGCACATCCGCGACGTGCTCGCGGCGGTCGACGTGGCGTATCCCGGCTTGATCGAACGCTTCGGCGGTCACGCGATGGCGGCAGGACTCACGCTGCAGCGCGATCACCTGGACGCGTTCACCGAAGCCTTCCGCGCGACGGTCGAACAGATGCTCGATCCCGCCTTGCTGCGCGCCGAGATCCTCACCGACGGCGCCTTGCGCGGTGAGGAATTCGACATCGTCCATGCCGCGCATCTGCGTGATGCCGGGCCGTGGGGGCAGGGATTTCCCGAACCGCAGTTCGACGGCGAGTTCGCGGTCGTCGACTGGCGCGTGGTCGGCACCCGCCATTTGAAGCTGACGCTGCGCCTCGACGGACATCCGAAGCCGCTGTCGGCGATCCACTTCGGCGGTTGGCGCGAGATCGCGCCGTCCGCGCGCGAGCGCATCGTCTACCGTCTCGCACCCGACGATTACCGCGGCGGCGACGCGGTGCAACTGGTCGTCGAACATCGCGAGCCGCTCGGCGCCATCTGACGCCATCGGTGCGTCGCGTGCGGAATCGTGAATGCGGGTGCAGAATGGGCTGCCGCGCACGCGGCATGCCCGCGGCCGTTGCCCCCGCAACGCCGCCCACTTCTGTACAGGGAGACGTTCTTGAAGACTGTCCATACGCTGGCCCTCGCCGTTGCGCTGGCCCTGGCACCCACTCTCGTCGTGCATGCCGCACCGGGTGATGCCGCCGAATCCGTGACCCTGGGCGCCGAGCGCCGGGGCGAGATCACCAGCCAGTCCAGCCTCAACCACCAGGACGGCTCGCGCAGCCAGCTCTACCGCGTCGACCTGCGCGAAGGCCAGGTGGCGTCGTTCAAGCTCGAAGGCGCATTGCGCGGCAAGCTCACCGCGTTCCATGGCGGCGATCTGGTCGCGAGCTCGAACCCGAACAACGAATCCGCCTCGCTGGTCGTGCGCGCCAAGCGCGCCGGCAGTTACACGATCGCCGTCAGCGGCGCCGACGCGAGCGCGTATGGTCCGTTCACGCTGCAGGCGTCGGCGATCGAGGCCTACAACGGCGAAACCCTGCGCGTGGGCGCGGCGATCAGCGACTGGACCGATGCCAAGCGCCAGCTGCCGCTGCGGATCGACGAGGCCGGCTTCTACACGATCGACATGATGTCCGACGATTTCGATTCGGTGCTCAAGCTCGATGGTCCGGGCGTGGCGCTGAGCAATGACGACGGCGGCGAAGGCAGCAACGCGCGGATCAGCGCACGCCTCGCGCCGGGTACCTACACGCTGACGGCCGAGGGCTACGGCAGCGAGCGCATCAACGGCATGTACCAGATCCGCGTCGCCGCGCGTCCGCTGCCGGAAGGCGGTCTGCGCGAAGGTGGCGAACTGGCCGTCGGCAGTACCGTGACCGGTCTGTACGAAGGCACCGCGCACGCCTACACGTTCTCGCTGCCTGCGCGCCGCGTCGTGCGCATCGACATGCGCAGCGACGAGATCGATCCATTGATGCACCTGGCCGGCAACGGCGTGGAGAAGACCGACGACGATGGCGGCGACGCGCTCAACTCGCGCATCTCGATGCTGCTGGAGCCGGGCACGTACACGCTGCGCGCCGATGCCGCGTCGGCCGGTGCCGGTCTGTATACGCTGGCGTTCGCCGCCAGCGAGGCGCCGGACAATGTCGGCGGCGGAACGCTGGCGGCGGGTCGTCCGACCGACGCCACGTTGCTGCCCGGCATGACCGATCGCTGGACGATCAACATCCGCAGCGCCGGCGAGTACGCAATTGCGATGAACTCCGACGATGTCGACAGCTATCTGCGTCTGAGCCGCGACGGTCAGGAAGTGGCGACCGACGACGACGGCGGCGGTGCGCTCAACGCGCGCATCGCGCAGCGGCTCGAGTCGGGTACCTATGTTGTCGAAGCCTCGTCGATCGACGGCGACACCGGCGGCAACTACCGCATCTCGCTCGAGCGTCGCTGATCTCTCGCCACCGGTGCCGCTCAGCGCGGCGCCGGTGGTTCGCGTCCGCCGTCCGCGGCAGTGCCGCGAGGCTGCCAGCCGGGCGCGGCGCTGTCCGGCTCGCTGCTGCGCCACTGGACCGGTGTGCGACTGCTGACCGCGGTGATGTCACCGGCGGCGATCGCGCCTTCCGGATCGCGCAGTACCGCTTTGACGTCCAGCACGTCGCCATCGCACCACAGTCCCGTCCACGCGTCGCGCCCGCCGCGCTTGGATGCATAGAGCGCGCGGTCGGCCAGATCCACCGCCTCGCGCCAACGTTCCTTTCTGGCAAGGCCGGCCGCGGCCGCCGTCGGCCAGCACGCGAATCCGATCGACACCGACAGCACGGCCTGGCCGCCGTCGAAGGCGAAAGGCGTGTTCGCGACGACCGTGCGCAGGCGCTCGGCGACATCGCTGGCGCCGCGCAGATCGAGGGCCGGGCAGGCGACCAGAAATTCCTCACCACCCCAACGCGCGACCAGATCGCCCGGTCGACAGCAGGTGCCGAGCCGCGCCGCGATCTCGGCGAGGATCGCATCGCCGGTGCTGTGGCCGTGCTGGTCGTTGCTGTGCTTGAAGTAGTCGACATCGAGCAGGAACACGACCTGCCGCGCAGTGCCGCCCGCGGCATTCGACATGTTGCGCAGGGCATGGGTGGCAGCGCCGCGATTGAGCAGCCGGGTGAGGCTGTCGACCGAGCTCAGGCGATACAGGCGACGGTTCACGCGGCGCTGGTACCAGGCGAAGGCGAGCATCAGCACGACGAGGATCCCGAGCCCGGCGATCGCCGCGCTGCGCAGCTTGCGTGCGTGCTGCTGGGTCAGCGCATCGACGCGGCGCTGTTCGTGCAACCGCGCCAGCTCGCTCGCACTGTGGCGGTCTTCGAGCCGCGCCTGAAGCCCGGCCAGCGTGCCGAGATTCTGGCTGCGTAGCGCGCGCACCTCGACATCGCGAAGGGTCTGCTGCACGTCGAGTGCGGCCTCGTACTGTCCGAGCGCCCGTAGCGCGGCGACTTCGGCGCGCATCGCATCGCGATACTCGATGCGGAATGCGCCGGCGCGGGCGATTCCGACGGCGTCGCGCGCATGCGCCAGTGCCTGCGCGGCCTGGCCGGCATCGAGCGCCAGACGCGACATGCGCATCAGGGTGATCGCGGCGCCGGATGGATCGTCGCTGCGCTGCGCATCGGCGATGCGCACCAGCGTCGGCAGCGCCTCGAGGCCGGTGGCGTCGAGCGCGGCCAGTTCGGCGCGCGCACGCTGCTCGACCACACCCAGCGCGATGGCTTCCGCCTGCGGCAGCGCCACGGCGAATGCATCGCGCGCATCCGCCTCGCGTCCGGCGCGCAGATGGTTCAGGCCCTGGTTGTAGCTCAGGATCGGCTCCGACAGGCCGCCCTTGTCGGCGATCGCCTGTGCACGCGCGAAGATCCGGAGCGCGTCGTCGAACGCTTCCAGCTCTTCGCTGTGGATGTTGCCCACGTTGTTGAGCATCTTGATCTGGGCGATGTCGGAATCGCCGGCTTCGGCGGCTTCGAACGCGCGCGTGTACAGCGCCAGTGCGCGCGGCACATCGCCGGCCAGTTGCAGCGCCGCACCGGCATTGGACAGCGCACGCAGCGCGAACTCGGGCGATTGCGGTGACGCGGCGAGCAGGACTTCGACGCGGTCCACCGCATCGATCGCGGTCAGCGCATCGCCGGTCAGCGCGGAGGCGCGCGCCAGACAGGTCTGCAGCTTGATCTCTTCGGGCGCCGGCAAATCCGTACCCGACAGCGCAGCGTGGGCGACCGCGATGGCTTCTGCCGGGCGACTCTCGCGCAGTTCGAAGCAACGCTCGACCTGCGCCGCCAGCGGGTGACCGGGCTCTGCATTGGGCGCCGCCGCCATTGCAGGCGCGCATCCGAACATCATCATCGCGCCGGCCAGCAGCCAGCCGCGCGCGTCGCGCATCGTCATTCCGGTCGATCCCCTTGCCAGTGCCCCCAATGGCCGGCGGAATTCTAGCGGCAAAGCGGGCGCCCGGGGTGCGGCCTGCGGGGACGCGGCGGGGCGGACTTGCTAGAATCGCGGGTTTCCCCGGACGTCATCGGCCATGCTTGAACTCAATCCCGTTCGCCAGCGCATCGTCGACCTTCGCGGTCGGCTGGATGCGCTCAGGGGGTTTCTTTGACTACGACGCCCGTCGCGAGCGTCTAGAGGAAGTCGAGCGCGAGCTCGAAGACCCGACCATCTGGAACGATCCGGAGCGCGCACAGGCGCTGGGACGTGAGCGCTCGACGCTCGACAAGACCGTCAACGGCATCCGCAACCTGACTGAAGGTCTGGAAGGCGCGAACGAACTGCTGGAACTGGCCGAGTCCGAACAGGATGAGGACACCGCGCAGGCGGTCGTCGACGATGTCGAAGGCTTCGCCGTCGAAGTCGACAAGTTGGAATTCCAGCGCATGTTCTCCGGCGAGCTCGATTCGGCGAACTGCTTCGTCGACATCCAGGCCGGCGCTGGCGGCACCGAGGCCCAGGATTGGGCCGAGATGATGCTGCGCATGTACCTGCGCTGGGCCGAGACGCGCGGCTGGAAGACCGAGCTGATGGAAGTGTCCGGCGGCGAGGTCGCGGGCATCAAGTCGGCGACCGTGCGCGTCGAGGGCGAGTTCGCCTACGGCTGGCTGAAGACCGAGATCGGCGTCCACCGTCTGGTGCGCAAGTCGCCGTTCGATTCCGACAACCGCCGCCATACGAGCTTCACCTCGGTGTTCGTGTCGCCGGAAGTCGACGACAACATCGAGATCGACATCAACCCGGCCGACCTGCGTACCGACGTGTATCGCTCGTCCGGCGCCGGTGGCCAGCACGTCAACAAGACCGAGTCGGCGGTGCGCATCACGCACATCCCGACCAACACCGTCGTCGCCTGCCAGACCGGCCGCAGCCAGCACCAGAACCGCGACACCGCGATGAAGATGCTGGCCGCCAAGCTCTACGAGCTGGAAGTGCAGAAGCGCAACGTCGAGAAGGACGCGCTGGAAGCCACCAAGTCCGACATCGGCTGGGGCAGCCAGATCCGCAATTACGTGCTCGATCAGAGCCGCATCAAGGATCTGCGCACCGGCGTGGAGCGCAGCGACACGCAGAAGGTGCTCGACGGCGATCTCGACAAATTCGTCGAAGCCAGCCTGAAGTCGGGTCTGGCGGCGGGTTCCAAACGTACCGACGCCGTCTGATCGATCCATCCGCCGACGCGCCGCGTCGGCACTGCGCGACCGGCCACTCCGGTCGCGCGTGACTTCCCCTTCGCATACGAACGAACCGCACCCATGACCGACGCCCCCGCACCGCAGACGCCCGCCGACGAGAACGCCCTGATCGCCGAGCGTCGCGCCAAACTGGGCGCGCTGCGCGAGCAGGGCGTGGCGTTCCCGAACGACTTCCGTCGCCGCGACGAGGCCGGCGCGCTGCAGCGCTCGCACGGCGACGCCGAGCGCTGGACCGGCGAAGCGCTGGAGGCCGAGGGCGTGCAGGTCGCCGTCGCCGGCCGTCTGATGGCCAAGCGGATCATGGGCAAGGCCGCGTTCGCGACGGTCCAGGACGTCAGCGGTCGCATCCAGCTGTTCCTGCAGTCGGCCACGCTCGGCGAGCGCTACGACGCGTTCAAGGGCTGGGACGTCGGCGACATCGTCGCCGCCGAAGGCACGCTGATGCGCACCAAGACCGGCGAACTGTCGGTCAAGGCCTCGTCGCTGCGCCTGCTGACCAAGTCGCTGCGTCCGCTGCCGGACAAGTGGCATGGCCTGAGCGACGTGGAGCAGCGCTATCGCCAGCGCTACGTCGACCTGATCGTCTCGCCAGACGCGCGCGCGGTATTCGTCAAGCGTTCGCGCATCGTCGGCGCGATCCGGCAGTGGCTCGACATGCGTGACTTCCTCGAAGTCGAGACGCCGATGATGCATTACATCGCCGGCGGCGCTGCGGCCAAGCCGTTCACCACGCACCACAACGCGCTGGATCTCGACCTGTTCCTGCGCGTCGCGCCCGAGCTCTACCTCAAGCGTCTGGTCGTCGGCGGCTTCGAACGCGTCTACGAGATCAACCGCAATTTCCGCAACGAAGGCGTGTCGACCCGACACAACCCCGAGTTCACGATGCTCGAACTCTACGAGGCCTACGTGGCCTACGAAGAGGTCATGGATCTGACCGAAACCCTGATCCGCGATGTCGCGGTGCAGGCGGTCGGCACCACGGCGCTGGAATGGGACGGCAACGCGATCGATGTCGGTCCGGCGTTCCGTCGCTGGAAGCTGGAAGAAGCGGTGCGCGAACTCAACCCGGAGATCAGCGTCGCCGACTGCCGTGACCGTGAAGCGCTCGCCGCACATTGCGCGCGTCTGGGCGTGCACGTGAAGGCCGGCTACGGCTGGGGCAAGCTGCTGCTGGAGATCTTCGAGAAGACCGTCGAGACCGGCCTGATCCAGCCGACCTTCATCACCCATTACCCGGTCGAAGTCTCGCCGCTGGCGCGCGAGTCCGACAGCGAGGCGGGCATCACGGACCGCTTCGAGCTGTTCATCGGCGGCAAGGAGATCGCCAACGGCTTCTCAGAGCTCAACGATCCCGAAGACCAGGCTGCGCGCTTCCGCGCCCAGGTCGATGCCCGTGACGGTGGCGATGACGAGGCCATGCATTACGACGCCGATTACATCCGCGCGCTCGAAGTCGGCCTGCCGCCGACCGGTGGCCTGGGCATCGGCATCGACCGCCTGGTCATGCTGCTGACCGGGTCTTCCTCGATCCGCGACGTTTTGCTGTTCCCGTACATGCGCCCGCAGGCCGACGCCTGAGGTCAGTTGCTGCCGTCCGGCGGCAGCCACGCTTCCCGTTCTCACCATCGGGCACGGCCCGGCTGGCGGGTAGGGATTTGCCCTGAGGCTGGCGCGGGACTTGCTTCCGAGGGAGATGGCCCGCGATGATGCGGGTCAGGGGAAACCGTAGGGAGACCAGCAGCATGAACATCGTCATCGTCGATGATCAGACGTCCGCGCGGACGATGCTGCGGCATATCCTCGAGGACATCAGTCCGGAGCTCGAAGTCTTCGACTTCGGAGACCCCGAGCACGCCCTGCGCTGGTGCGACGATCACCGCCCCGATCTGCTGCTGCTCGACTACCGCATGCCGGTCGTCGACGGTCTCGAGTTCGCGCGTCGCTTCCGCCGTCCGCTGATGCACCGCGATGTGCCGATCGTGCTGGTCACCGTGGTCGGCGACGAGCCGATCCGCCAGGCCGCGCTGGAAGCAGGCGTCATCGATTTCCTGGTCAAGCCGGTGCGTCCGCGCGAACTGCGCGCACGCTGCCGCAATCTCCTGCAGCTGCGCCAGCAGTCCGAATCAGTGAAGCAACGTGCGCTGTCGCTGGAGCAGCGCCTGCTCAAGAGCATGCACGAGGTCGAGGAACGCGAGCGCGAGACTCTGACCCGGCTGGCGCGCGCGATCGCGTATCGCGACGCCAGCACCAGCGCCAATCTCGAACGCGTCGCCGCGGTGGCCGGCATGGTCGCCGAAGCGATGGGCCTGTTCGAAGACGAAGTGCGGATGATCGAGCTCGCCGCGCCCTTGCACGACATCGGCAAGATCGCGATTCCCGACGCCATCCTGATGAAGCCCGGCCCGCTGACGGCCGAAGAAACGCTGGAGATGCGCCAGCATCCGCAGATCGGCTACGAGCTGCTGAGCAACAGCCAGAACCGTTTCATCCAGCTCAGCGCACTGATCGCGCTGCGTCATCAGGAACGCTTCGACGGCACCGGCTATCCCGATGGCCTGGCCGGCGAACAGATTCCGCTGGAAGCGCGCATCGTCGCGATCGCCGACGTGTTCGACGCGCTGATGTCCAAGCGCCCGTACAAGCGCGCCTGGTCGATCGAGGAAGCGCTCGCCTACATCGGCGAGAACAGCGGCCGTCATTTCGATCCGCGCTGCGTCGAGGCGATGCTGTCCAACGTGCCGCGTCTGCAGCACATCTGCGCCCAGTTCGGCGGACGGCCCGTCGGGCCGTTGCAGTAAGTTGTCCGCGATGAACGCCGCCTTCGGCTGGTTGCGCGCGCGTCTGTCCGACCGCCACGACAGCGAACACGGCCAGGCCACCGTGCGTCTGGTGATGCTGGTGGTCATCTACGCCTATCTGCAGCTGTTCGTCGGCGGCAAGCCCGAAGTCGCGCGCGAGCTGTGGTTGTCGGAAGCCTATCTCGCGATCGAATACGCGGTCGCGCTCGGTATCTTCATCTGGCTGCTGTGGCGCCCGGGTGTCTCGCATCCGCGCCGCGTGCTGGGCATGGTGGCCGATTACAGCCTGATGGGCGTCGGCCTGTTCCTGCTCGGCGACCTGTTGGCCTGGCTGTACGTGGTGATCATGTGGGTCACCGTCGGCAACGGCCTGCGCTTCGGTCCGCGTTATCTGTATGCGGCGATCGGCTTCGCGGTCGTGACCTTCGGCACCGCGGTCGCGCTCACGCCGTACTGGCAGCAGAACATGTCGTTGGCGCTGGGCCTGCTGGTCGGTCTGGTCGCGGTGCCGCTGTATCTGAGCTCGCTGTTGCGTGCGCTCACCGAGGCCACGCGCGCGGCCAAGGCCGCCAGCGAGGCCAAGAGCCGTTTTCTGGCCAATATGAGCCACGAATTCCGCACCCCGCTCAACGGCATCATCGGCATGTCCGATTTGCTGGTGACCACGCCGCTGACTGCCGAACAGCGCGACAGCGCGCATGTGATCCAGACCTCGGCCAAGGCGCTGCAGGTGCTGGTCGACGACGTGCTCGACATCTTCAAGATCGAGGCCGGGAAGTTCCGCAGCAGCCACGCCGACTTCTCGCTGCCCGAGCTGGTGCGCGGCATCCAGGTCATGCTGATGCCGAGCGCGCACGCCAAGGGCCTGCAGTTCGAGGCGAAGGTCGCCGATGGCGTGCCGACGCTGCTGCACGGCGACAGCAACCAGCTGCGCCAGGTGCTGGTGAATCTGCTGTCGAACGCGATCAAGTTCACCGATGAGGGCAAGGTCACGCTGGCCATCGATGCGGTCGCCGGCGAGCAGGCGCCTTCGCGCGTACAGCTGCGGTTCTCGGTGCGCGATACGGGCATCGGCATGCCGCCCGAGGCGCTGACCGGCATCTTCGATGCGTTCGAACAGGTCGAAACCGGCCTGGGCCGTCGCTTCGGCGGCACGGGTCTGGGCACGACGATCGCCAAGGGCCTGACCGAGCAGATGGGCGGGCAGATCCATGTCGAGAGCCGCCTCGGCGAAGGCTCGCACTTCTGGATCGAGATTCCGCTGGGCGTGGTCGAACGCGACGACGAGGCGCCGGCTTCGGTCAGCAACGTCATTCCGTTCGACGATCCGTTCGTACGGCATCGCGCGCGCGTCGAACCGATGCGCATCCTCGTCGCCGATGATCAGCCGGCGAACCGCATGGTGCTGCGACGCCTGCTCGAGAAGGCCGGGCATCGTCCGCACATCGTCGACGATGGCGACGACGTGCTGATGGCGCTCGAAGCGCAGACCTTCGATGCGGTGATCACCGACCTGCACATGCCAGGCGCCGATGGTCTGGACATCATCCGGCAGACGCGTTTCATGGAAGCGGGCAGTGGACGCCGCACGCCTTTCATCGTGCTGACCGCCGATGCGACCGCCGAAGCGCGCGAGGCCTGCATGCGCGCCGGTGCGATGGCGTATCTGACCAAGCCGATCGTCATCGAGCGCATGCTCGAGAAACTCGCCGAGATCGCACTGGGCAGCACGGCCGCGCCCGTGGCACCTGCAGCGCCGAAGGTCGTCGCCCGCGACGCCGATGGCAGCGTGATCTCGCAGCACATCCTCGACGAGCTGCGCGAGATGGGACTGGGTGAGCCGTTCGTGCAGCGGTTCCTCGGCGAATGCACGCGTGATGCGCGCAAATGCCTCGTCGATTTCCAGGAATCGGCGCGCGTGGGCAACTGGGATGCGGCGCGCGATGCCTGCCACGCGCTGAAAGGCGCGGCCGGCAACATGGGCGCCGTGCGCCTGGCCGACACCGCGTCGACCGGCATGGGCATGCGTTCGGAGCAACTGCTCAAGGAATGGAGCGGCCTGCTGCAGACACTTGGCCAGCAGCTCGACCAGGCGCTCGTTGCATTGCGCGACCGCGGCGATCTGCCGCGGGCCGGCATGCCCGGGTCCGAAAAAGCCTGACCCGGGCGTCGCGTCAGACCATCAGCCGACGTCGGCTGCCTGGTCTTCGGTCACCGCTTCCGGCCGGCGCAGCTGCGCGCGCACCAGACGCTCCATCGTGCGCAGCTGGCGATCACCGAGCTGCAGCGCGGTGTCCACCCAGATCCGGGTGATGCGCATCAGTTCCTCATGGGTCACCGGATGCGCGCCCTCGCGCACTTCGTGCAATGCCAGACGCGCGGCGGCGATGCGACGGTTCTGACGGATCACCTCGTGCACCGCGCGCGTGCCTTCGCCCTTGGGCACCAGCACGTCGACGATGCCCATCTTGTGGAGTTCGTCGCTGCTGTACATCACGCCGTTGAGCATCATTTCTTCGGCGACCTTCGGGCTGACCTTCTGCGCCAGCAGCGAGTAGGCGCCCATGCCAGGGAACAGGCCGAACAGCACTTCGGGGAAGCCCATCTGCACGCCGCTTTCGGCGACGATCGTCTGGCAGGCCAGCGCCAGTTCGAAACCACCGCCGAGCGCGTCGCCTTCGACCAACGCCACCGTGTGCGCATTGCGGTGCAGGCGCGTGTGCAGCAGGTGGATGTTGTCCACGCACTCGGTCGCGTAGCGCAACAGGCCATCGCGATTGCGATCGCGGATCAGTGAGGCGAAGAGCTTGAGGTCGCCGCCGAGATTGAACACGTGGCTGTCGGCGCCGAGCACGATGTGCGACACGTGGGCCGGCTCGGCCTGCGCGCGGCTCGAGATCCGGTCGATCGTCTGCTGTGCGAACAGACGTAATTCCCGCAGAAGCGCGGGAGAGAAACAGGCCCGATAGGTGGGATCGGAGAACGCCTGCTGCGCATGCATGAAGCACCAATGCGAATCATTGGACGCGTCATGTTCGATACGGATGGTGGACAGTGCGGCGGTTGCGTCACCGTGCAGCAGCTCGACGTTGTGCATTGAAAATCCCCTGAAACGGACTTCCTGCCGGTCGGGCGCCCGGCAGGCTGTCCCGATAAAAGTTTTCGCCCGATGCCGGCTTCTATGCGCGCATCGGGCGAAAAGGGCAAGGATTTCAATGAGCTAAACAGTGAATGCCAAATCCGTCACCCGGATTTGGGAACTGCGTCACGCTTTTGGCGCTTCGTCGCGCAGTTCGCGGCGCAGGATCTTGCCGACATTGGTCTTGGGCAGTTCGGTGCGGAACTCGACGATGCGCGGATGCTTGTAGCCGGTCAGATGTTCGCGCGCATGCGCCTTGACCTGCTCGGCGGTCAACGAGGGATCCTTGCGCACGATGACGACCTTCACCGCTTCGCCCGACTTCTCGTCCGGCACACCGATCGCAGCGACTTCAAGCACGCCGGGCATCATCGCGATGACGTCTTCGACTTCGTTCGGATACACGTTGAAGCCGGACACGAGGATCATGTCCTTCTTGCGATCGACGATGAAGAAGAAGCCCTTGTCGTCCATCTTCGCCATGTCGCCGGTGTGCAGCCAGCCGTCGGCGTCGATCGCCTCGGCGGTGTCCTCCGCGCGCTGCCAGTAGCCCTTCATCACCTGCGGGCCGCGGATGCACAGTTCGCCGACTTCACCGACCGGCAACTGCGCGCCGTCTTCGCCCTTGATGCAGGCTTCGGTCGACGGCACCGGCAGACCGATCGCGCCGTTGTACTCGGCCAGATCCATCGGGTTGATGCAGGCCGCGGGCGAGGTTTCGGTCAGGCCGTAGGCTTCGACGAGCGTGACGCCGGTGGTCTGCTTCCAGCGTTCGGCGACCGAGCGCTGCACGGCCATGCCGCCACCCAGGGTGAGCCGCAGCGGGCTGAAATCGATGTCGGAGAAACCGGGCGTGTTGAGCAGGCCGTTGAACAGCGTGTTGACGCCGGTGATCGCGGTGAAAGGCTCGCGCTTGAGTTCCTTGACGAAGCCGGGCATGTCGCGCGGATTGGTGATCAGGATGTTCTTCGCGCCCAGGCGCATGAAGACCAGTCCGTTCGCCGTCAACGCGAAGATGTGATACAGCGGCAGCGCCGTGATGATCGTTTCTTGGCCTTCGCGCGCCAGTGGTCCGATCCAGGCCGACGCCTGCTGCATGTTCGCGACCAGGTTGCGGTGCGTGAGCATCGCGCCCTTGGCCACGCCGGTGGTGCCGCCGGTGTACTGCAGGAACGCGATGTCGTCGTGGGTGATCGAGACGTCCGGCAGTTCGTGCTTCGCACCGGCCGCGATCGCATCGCGGAACCGCACCGCGCCGCGGATCGCGTAGTCGGGCACCATCTTCTTGACGTGCTTGAGCACGAAATTGACGATCGCGCCCTTCGGGAAACCGAGCAGATCGCCCAGGCCCGTGGTGATAACCTGCTTGACTTGGGTGTCGGCGAGCACGTCCTGCACGGTCTTGCCGAAGTTGTCCATCACCAGCACCGCAGCGGCGCCGGAGTCGACCAGCTGATGGCGCAGCTCGCGCGGCGTGTACATCGGGTTGGTGTTCACCACCGTCAGGCCCGCGCGCAGGATGCCGAACGTCGCGATCGGATACTGCAGGCAGTTGGGCATCATGATCGCGACGCGATCACCCTTCTTGAGCTTGAGTTCGCCGAGCAGATAGGCGGCGAAGTCGCGGCTGCGCGCGTCCAGTTCGCCGTAGGTGATCGTCTGTCCCATGTTCGAGAACGCGGGCCGGTCGCGGAACTTCGCGATGGCCTCGTCCAGAACCGCCGGCACCGAGCGGTACTGCCCGGGATCGATTTCCGCAGGCACGCCTGCGGGATAGTTCGCCAGCCACGGACGTTGATCGGTCATGCAATCCTCTCCCTGATTGAAGGCCGTCACTCGAACGGGTGACCGTACCTGTGCAATTCGCTCGATTGGAGCATAGGCTCTAGGGGGAGGCAAGGCGCGATGCGGCGTAAATCGCGTCGGTTGCGTGCCGATCGATGCGCATTCCTTGGACAAAGCACGGGGTTTGAAACATGCGGGATATGCGCAGCAGGGCAGGGTGGACGCGTTGGACAACCGCACTGGTGTTGACGTGCGGACTGGCACTCGCGGGTTGCAGCCGCGAGGCGCCCGAAGACGCGATCCGTGCGCAGGTCGTGGCGTTGCAGACGGCGATCGAACAACGCAGCGCGTCGGATGTCGCGGACGTGCTCGACGAGGATTTCATCGGCCCGCAGAACATGGATCGGCGCGCCGCGCGGCAGATGGCGGCGGTGCTGATGCTGCGGCACCAGCGCATTGGGGTGCTGACCGGACCAGTGGATGTGACCTTGCAGGGCGAGGACCGCGCGACGGTGCGCACGCGCGCCGCGCTGACTGGCGGCGAAGGCAGTGCACTGCTACCCGACAGTGCGCAGGCGTGGCGGATCGAAAGCGGCTGGCGTCTGCGCGATGGCGTCTGGCGGATCACCAGCCTGACGTGGACGCCGGTCCTGCAGTGAGTCGCAGCGCCCGGCGGCGCCGCGTTCGCATCACTCGAAGTCGTACTGCATGCCCGGACTGGCGGCGGCCAGGAAGTTGCCCTGCACGTAGTCGATGTCGGCGCCGAACAGGATCGACATGCTGGCCGCGTCCTGCACGAACTCGGCGATCGTGCGGATACCGACCTGGCGTGCACGCCGCGCGATCTCGCCGATGCGCGCCTGGTTCTCGCTGTTGTTCGGCAGATCGTCGGTGAAGCTGCGGTCGAGCTTGAGCAGATGCGGCTGCAGATGGCTCAGCAACTGGAACGAATCCAGACCCACACCGAACTGTTCGAGCGCGAAACGGCCATCGAAGCGCGCGATGCGCGCGGCGAAGGCCTGGGTCGCCTTGAGATGCGTAAACACCTTGGCCTCGGGCAACTGCAGCACGAGGTATTCGCCGGGCACCTGATGCTCGGCGAGCTGTTCGCCGACGAAGTCCGCGAACGCGTCGCCGTCGAGCGAGGCCTGGCTGACCTTGACCAGCAGCGTCGTCGGATGACCGGCGCGCAGGCGCTGGCCGATCGCGGCGATCGCGCGCGCGGCGACGTGGCGGTCGATCTCGCCGAGCATGCCGTTGTCTTCGGCGATCTGCAGGAAAGTGCCGGGCGCGATCAGTTCGCCGTCGCCACCGTCGAGGCGCAGCAGCACGTCGTAGACCGCGGCGTTGTCTCCCTGCAGATTGATGACCGGCTGGTAATGCAGCACGAAGCCGTCGCTGTCGAGTGCGCCGCGCAGGCGCGCCACCCAGGCCTGGATGCGCTCTTCCTCGACGCGATCGACCGCACTCGGATCGAACACTTCGCAGCGATTGCCGCCGGTGCCGGACGCCGATTCCAGCGCCGTCGTCGCACGCGCGAGCACCTGGGCGACATTCGCGATCTTCTCGCCGACCTGCACGCCGCCGATGCTGACGGTGATGACGCTGGAGCGTTCGCCGACCTCGAACACGTGATCGGCGAAGCCCGCGCGGATGCGCTCGGCGGTCGCCGAGGTGGCGTGGTAATCGTGGCCGCGCAGCAGGATCGCGAGCGTGTGGCCGGCATAGCGGGCGACCGTGGCGTCGTCGCCGACCAGCGTCTGCAGATGTTCGGCCGCTGCGGCCAGCAGGTCGTCGGCGTGATCGAGACCGATGTCGGCCAGCAGTTGCTGGTGGTGATCGGGTTCGAGCATCAGGAAGCCATACTGGCCGTCGGACTGCGCAGCGTCGTCGACCGCGTCTTCGATCGCGCGCAGGAAGGTCGGTCGGTTCAGCAGGCCGGTGACCTGGTCGCGGTGACGCAGCTCTTCGAGTTCGAGCACGAGGTCGGCATCGAGTTCCTCGCGGCGGCGGAACACCACCTGCAGGCAGGGCTCGCCTTCGTACTGCGCGGTTGCGAACTCCATCGATGCCGGGAACGCATTGCCATCGACATCGCGCGCTTCGATCTCGTGACGGGGCGGTGGCGGCTCGCCCTTGCTCAGCGATTTCAGCAGCGCCTTGAACGATTCCACGTGCTGCGGCGCGACCATGTCGAGCAGCGAGATGCCTTCGACATCCTCGAAGCTCTCGTATCCGAACATCTCCAGATACGCCGCATTGGCGCGGATGTGCATGCCTTCGTGGATGTAGGCGATCGGGTCGCGCGAGGAATCGATCAGCGCGTCGCAGCGGCGCTCGGTTTCGCGCACGCGCGCTTCGAGGCGACGCAGGCCGCGACGCGCGTCGCGATCGGCCCAGGCTTCGCGCACGCAGGCCAACAGCTGCTGCGGCGCATGGCGCAGGGCGACGGCGCGGGCGCCGGACTGGATCGCGTCGATGTAGTCCGCTTCGACCAGCGTGTCGACCAGGGCGATGACCGGCAGATCACGGCCGCTGTCGGCGATGCGCTGCATGACCTGCGCGAACGGCAGCACGGTCGAGTTGCGCGCGGCGATGACCACGTCGGGCGACTGGCTGCCGATGATGCGGCCCAGATCGTCGTCCGATTCGGGCCGCAGGGGACGCACCGCGATGCCGGCATTGCGCAATCCGCTGGCGAGCGCCTCGGCATCCTCGACGCGGTCGTCGACGATCAGAAGGCGCAGGGCAGTGTCGGCTCGTGTCGACATTCGGGTCTCCAGGGCAGACCGCCTTATGCCACGGAGGGGGTGATCCGTCCATCGCCGTGACCGGTCATCGGACGCTTGGACGCATCACCTGCGACCTCGCGCACAAGACGCGGGACCAGATACCCGGACTGGCGGGCGACGAGCGCCGCGTGCAAGGCGAGCGCGGTGGCGTCGTCGACCTCGAAATGCGCCGCGCCGGCCACGCGATCGAGCTGGTGCAGGTAGTAGGGCAACACGCCGGCGGCAAATCCGCGCTCGGCGAGTGCGGCGAGCGTGTCGACATCGTCGTTGACGCCGCGCAGCAGCACTGCCTGGTTCATCAGTACAGCACCGGTGTCGCGCAGGGCACGCATCGCCACGTCCACGTCGGCATCGAACTCGTTGGCGTGGTTGGCGTGGACCACGATCGCGACCGGCCACGGCAACGACGCCAGCCAGTCGCACAGCTCGGCGTCCACGCGTTCGGGCAGCACGATCGGCAGGCGGGTGTGGATGCGCAGGCGGCGCACGTGCGGGACCTCGCGCAGGGCATCGGTGAGTTCGACGAGCTTGGCCGTGGCCAGCGACAGCGGATCGCCGCCCGACAGCAGGACTTCCTCGATGCTCGGGTCGGCCCGGACTGCGGCGATCGCCTCGCGCCAGCCGTTCGCCGCCGCGGTTTCCTCCGCGTACGGAAAATGCCGGCGGAAGCAGTAGCGGCAATGCACCGCGCAGCTGCCGGTGGTGACCAGCAGGGCGCGGCCTTCGTACTTGTGGATCACCCCGTGGCCGGCTTTGGCGGCGCCGTCGCCGACCGCGTCCAGACCGAAGCCGGGGACCGGACGCATTTCCGCGTCGAGCGGCAGCACCTGGCGCAACAGCGGGTCGTGCGGATCGCCATGGCGCATGCGCGCGACGAAGCTGCGTGGCACCCGCAACGGGAACTGCGCGGCCGCGGCGTCGGACACGCCCAGCGCGACCTCGCGCAGGCCGAGCAGGGCCAGCAGCTCGCGGGGGTCCCGGATGGCCTCGCGCCAGGCCTGCTGCCAGCGCCGCGGCTGCATCGTGAGGGGGGCTGCGGGTATCATGTGCGATTGAATCCGTAGAGCCGTCCGCGCGAGTCGCGGCCGGGAAACCCCATATTGTAGACGCCGGTGCAACCGGCCCAGCAGGAGTGAACGATGGCCAGTTATGGCTTGAACGACGTCAAGAACGGTTTGAAGATCCTGGTCAACAACGAACCCTGCGTGATCACCGAGACGGAATACGTCAAGCCGGGCAAGGGTCAGGCGTTCACCCGCATCAAATACCGTTTCATCAAGTCGGGCCGCGTCGTCGAGTTGACGATGAAGGCGACCGACTCGCTGGAAGCGGCCGATGTCGTCGATACCGACATGCAGTATCTCTACAGCGACGGCGAGTCCTGGCACTTCATGGATCCCGAGTCCTTCGAGCAGTTCCAGGCGGACAAGTCGGGCATGGGCGGCGCCGAGAAGTGGCTCAAGGGTGAGGAGCAGTGCGTCGTCACGCTGTGGAACGGCACGCCGATCCAGGTGGTGCCGCCGAATTTCGTCGAACTGCAGATCACCGAGACCGATCCGGGCGTGCGCGGTGACACTTCCGGCGGTGGCGGCAAGCCGGCGACGCTGGAGACCGGCGCCGTGGTCCGCGTGCCGCTGTTCGTCGGCCAGGAAGAAGTCATCAAGGTCGACACCCGTTCGGGCGAGTACGTCAGCCGGGTGAAGTGATTGATCCGCAGCGAAATTGCGAAGCGATTTGCGTCGCGGATCAATCATCCCCGCGCAGGCGGGGATCCAGTGTCCATGTTCATCGTCAGCGAAATTGCGAAGCGATTTGCGTCGCGGATCGAGCATTTGCCAGTGCGCATCGTTGAATTCACCTCGAAGCGGTTGCGCCGGCGCCTTGCAGCCGGCGCGCTGTTGTTCGCAACTGCAGCCGCGTCGGGCATGGCGTCCGCCAAGGACGCCTGTCCGCTGCAGACCCTCTATGCATTGACACAGGCGTCGCTGCTGCCGACGGGCGACGACGTGCCGCTGGTGGCCGAAGCCTGCAAGGTCTGGCCGTACGACGAGTCGCTCGCACTCGCGGCGGTGGCCTATCCCTTGCCCGAATCCGACGATGACGGGCGCGTGCTGCGTCTGGTGATCGCGGTGCTCGGTGCCCAGGAGGCCAACATCCTCGCCGTGCACGAGACCGACCTCACCGAGGATGCGGCGTTCGCATTGATCGAGGACGGACTGATGCTCGACACCGCGCGCTACGACCTCGCCAAGGGCGTGCGCGCGTTCGGCGTGAAGGTGCGCAGTTCCGCGCCGGGCCCGAGTTGTCCGGACGGCCGCTTCAATGACGAGCTCACACTGTACGTGCGCGAAGGTGACGCACTCCGACCGGTGTTCAATTCGTACACCGATTTCTGGGCGCGGGTGGAAGGCGAGCCCTGCAGTTGGGACCAGAACCAGCGTCTGGTGACCGAGGAAGCGGCGTTCACCATCGGCGTAGAGCGGAGTGCACACAACGGTTTCGCCGATCTGCGCGTGACCGCCAATGTGGCGCGTATCGAAAGCGCCGCGACCAGTGACGCAGAACAGACCGTGCGCCGTCGCGACAGCCGAATCGTGCGTTACGACGGCACGCGCTACGACACGAGCGCACTGGAAAACGGGTTCTTCTGGACCCAGGCCCCCGAGGACAAATGAGCATGCATGACGCGACCCCGCAATCCATCGACCTGCTGATCGAAGCCGCGCACGTGGTGCCGGTCGAACCGCATGCGGTGGTGCTCGACGACCACGCGGTCGCGGTGCATCGCGGCGTCATCGTCGCGGTATTGCCGATCGCCGAAGCGCGGCAGCGTTTCGCACCGGCCGAGACGGTGTCGAGGCCGAACTCGGCGCTGCTCCCGGGCCTGGTCAACGCGCACACCCACAACCCGATGACGCTGCTACGCGGCATCGCCGACGATCTGCCGCTGAAGGTCTGGCTGCAGGAGCACATCTGGCCGATCGAAGGCGCGGTGATGGGCCCGGAGTTCGTCGCCGACGGCGTGACCCTTGCGCTGGCCGAGATGATTCGCGGCGGCACCACTTGCGTCAACGAGAACTACTTCTTCCCCGACGTGCAGGCTGCGGTCTACAAGCGCCACGGCTTCCGCGCGCGCGTCGGCCTGCCGGTCATCGATTTCCCCACCGCGTGGGCGTCCAGCGACGATGAGTATTTCGAACGTGCCGGCGAAGTGCACGACCAGTGGCGCGACGACCCGCTGATCTCCATGTCCTTTGCGCCGCACGCTCCGTACACGGTCAACGATGCGAATTTCGAACGCGTGCGCATGCTCGCCGACCAGCTGGATCTACCGGTGCATCTGCATCTGCACGAGACCGCGCAGGAAGTGCAGCAGTCGGTCGAGCAGTACGGCCAGCGGCCGATCGCGCGTCTCGATCGCCTCGGGCTGGTCAACGACCGCCTGATCGCCGTGCACATGACCCAGCTGACCGACGCCGAGATCCACCTGTGCGCCGAACGCGGCGTCAGCGTGGTGCATTGCCCCGAATCCAATCTCAAGCTGGCCTCCGGCTTCTGTCCGGCGTGTGCGCTGGAACGCGCCGGCGTGAACCTCGCGATCGGCACTGACGGCGTGGCCAGCAACAACGATCTCGACATGTTCGGCGAGACCCGCACTGCGGCGATCCTGGCCAAGGCGGTCGCCAACGATGCGGCCGGGTTCGATGCGTTCACCGCGCTGCGCGCGGCGACGCTCGGCGGCGCGAAGGCGGTCGGCTTCGGCGACCGCATCGGTTCGATCGAGCCGGGCAAGCAGGCCGACCTGATCTGCGTCGATCTGTCGCCGATTGAGACCCAGCCGCTGCATCACGTGGTCTCGCAACTGGTCTACGCGACCGGCCGCCACCAGGTCGGCGACGTGTGGATCGCCGGCCAGCCCAAGCTGCAGTCGCGCACCCTGGTCGGTTTCGATCTCGACGCCATCACCGCGAACGCGCGTCAATGGCGCGCGCGCATCGCCACGCTGCGCAACGGCGCATGAGGACACTGCAATGACGGCAGCACGCGATAACTTCCATCAGGCCGAACTCGACAAGTTCGGCGCGCTCGCCAACCGCTGGTGGGATGCCGACGGCCCGCAGAAGGCGCTGCATGCGCTCAATCCCGTGCGCCTGGACTACGTGCGCGAGCGCACCCGTCTCGACGACGCACGCATTCTCGATGTCGGTTGCGGCGGCGGCCTGCTCAGCGAGGCGCTGGCGCAGCGCAGCGCGCGCGTGACCGCGATCGATCTGGCTGAGGATCTGGTCAAGGTCGCGAAGCTGCACGGTCTCGAAAGCGGCGTGCAGGTCGATTACCGCGTGCAGTCCGTCGAGGCGCTGGCTGCAGAGCAGCCCGGCAGCTTCGATGCGGTGACCTGCATGGAAATGCTCGAGCACGTGCCGGACCCGGCCTCGATCCTGAAAGCTTGCGCCACGCTGCTCAAGCCGGGCGGCTCGCTGTTCGTGTCCACGCTCAACCGCACGCCGGCCGCGTTCGCGCTGGCGATCGTCGGCGCCGAATACGTGGCGCGCCTGCTGCCGCGCGGCACGCACCAGTATGCGGCCTTCATCAAGCCGTCGGAGCTGGGCGGCTGGCTGCGCGAAGCCGGTCTGGAACTGCAGGACGTCACCGGGTTGATGTACGAGCCCTGGCGCAACGGCGCGCGATTGATTCCGCGTACCGACGTGAATTACCTGGCCTGGGCGCGGAAGCCGCAGTGAGCGATTCCACTCCTGCTGCCCGGTTTCCGGCCGGCGCATTGTTCGATCTCGACGGCACGCTGCTCGACAGCGCGCCCGACATGCTCGCGACCGTCAACCGGATGCTCGCCAGCCGCGATCGTCCGCCGTTGACGCTGTCCGACATCCGGCCCGTGGTCTCGCGGGGCGCCCGGGCGATGGCGTCGGTCGCGTTTCCCGAACTCGATACCGACGGCGTGACCGCGCTGGTGCCGGAGTTTCTCGCGGTCTACGCCGAGGAACTCGGCCGCCACAGCGTGCTGTTCGATGGCGTCGAAGCGATGCTGGCCGCGCTCGAAGCCGCCGGCACGCCCTGGGGCATCGTCACCAACAAGCCCGAATATCTGGCGGCGCGAATCCTGCCGCAGCTCGGCTGGCAGGACCGCTGCGCGGTGCTGATCGGCGGTGACACGCTGGCCGAACGCAAGCCGCATCCGCTGCCGTTGCTGCACGCGGCAGACGCGATCGGCATCGCGCCGGCCGACTGCGTCTACGTCGGTGACGATGCGCGCGACATCGCCGCGGCGCGGGCGGCAGGCATGCCGTCTGTCGTCGCCTTGTGGGGCTACCGCCTCGACGACGACGATCCGGTCGCCTGGCAGGGCGACGTGATGCTGGACGCGGTGCAGGCACTGGTCGAGCCCGCCGGCTGGCCGCAGCGATGAACGCGACGATGCAGTCGGGCGACGAGGATTTCGTCGGCAAGTGGCAGGCGCGCTGGCCGGAATGGCGCATCGGCATGGCCTTCGTCGCGCCGGAACAGCGTGATCGCGCCGCGCCGTGGTTCTCGCTGCTCGACGAGTTGTGCGATGCGGCCTGGGCCGGCACCGACGCGACGCCGGGTCTGGCGAAACTCGCGTGGTGGCAGGACGAGCTGCAGGGCTGGGGCAAGGGCGCGCGCCGGCATCCGCTCGGGTCGCAGCTGCAGCGCGTCGATGCGCCTTGGCAGACGCTCGCCCTGGCACTGCGCCTGTTGCCCGCGAACCGCGAGCATCCCGCCGATACGGCGCGCAATCTCGCCCAGTTGCAGGATCTCGCGCTGGCGATCGCCGCCTGCGAATCGCGCCTGTTCGGCGATGGCAGTCGTGACAGCGGCGACGGTCGTATCGATGCCACGCCGCTGCTGGCGATGCAGGCGTTCGTGCGCACCGACCAGCCGCTCGCCACGCAGCTGCTGGCCGACTGGCCTGCGCCCGGTGGTGGCACGCGTCCGCGTCGGATCGCGAACGCGATCCTCGGCGCACGTCTACGCGTGCTCGCGCGTGATGGCGTGAGCCGCCCGGTGCCGGGTCCGCGCGTGCTGTGGTCGAGCTGGCGGGCCGCGCGTCCGCGCTGAACATCGCCTGCGCGAACGCGCGCGGAAACGCAGCGTTGCGGGGGTCGATGCGGACGAACCGGTAGACTGAACCCCCACGACGGGCGCCGCACACCGGCGCCCGTTGCGTCATTCCCGCCCAACGCCACGAGTCCCGTCTTGAGCACCGCATCCTCCACCGACCGCCTTCCTGACGTTGCCGGCGACCAGGCCCAGGCCGCGCGCCTGCTGGACTGGGTGGGCATGGGCAACATCGCCTTGCCGCTGCGCATCGAGGATGCCGCTGGCGGCGCGGTCACGGTGCCGGCCTCTGCCGACATCGGCGTGAACCTGATCGATCCCGACGCACGCGGCATCCATATGTCGCGCCTGTACCTGCATCTGCAGGACGCGCTGTCGAGCCAGGTGCTGGATCGCGACACGCTGGCGCGCGTGCTGCGTGACTGCATCGACTCGCAGCGCGGTCTCGCCGATCGCGTGCAGCTCACGCTGCGCTACGGCCAGCTGCTGCGTCGCCCCGCGCTCGCCAGTGCGCACAGTGGCTGGAAGACCTATCCGGTCGAGATCGACGCCGTGCTCGGCCCGGACGGTCTGGCGCTGACGCTCTCGCTGTCGGTCGAGTATTCCAGCACCTGTCCGGCATCGGCTGCGCTGTCGCGCCAGCTCAACGCCGCGCGCTTCGCCGGCGATTTCACGCCGGAGACGAGTGGATACGACGCAGTGCGCGAGTGGCTGGAATCGCCGCGCGGTCTGGCCGCAACGCCACATGCCCAGCGCAGCCGTGCCGACGTGCGCCTGATCCTGGCCGCGGATGTCGACACGTTTCCGATTCTCGCGATCGTCGACGCGCTGGAACACGCGCTCGGCACACCGGTGCAGACCGCGGTCAAGCGCGAGGACGAACAGGCGTTCGCCAGCCTCAATGCCGAGAACCTGATGTTCTGCGAAGACGCCGCCCGCCGGGTTGCCGCAGCGCTGTCGGCCGATCCGCGGGTGTCGCGGTTCGAGGCCAAGGTCTCGCATTTCGAAAGCCTGCACGCGCACGACGCGGTGGCGCGGGTGAGTGGGCCGTAACGCTTCCCTGAAGAGTGTGGCGTGTGGTTGCCTGATGACTCGGTCGCTTTGCAGACGTTTTGGTCCGTCATTCCGGCGAAAGCCGGAATCCAGTGACTTGCCGTTGCGATGTGCTCGATCCACGAGTCCCTGGATGACCAGCCAGCCGGCTGTTGAGGAGCGCTTTCGGCTTTCGCCGGAATGACGAGCTAGACAAACGCGTGCGAAATCGCGCGATCAGTGCGCCAGATCGGAATCGGCTACGGCCGCTCCAGCACCAGCTGCGGATCCACCCGCACATCCAGCCAGTTCATGCCCCAGTGCAGATGCGGCCCGGTCGCACGCCCGGTCGCACCGACGGCGCCGATCACCTGACCCTGTTCGACGCGATCGCCCACCTTCGCGTCGATGCGCGACAGGTGCAGGAAGTTCGAGCTCACGCCATGCCCGTGGTCGAGCAGCAGCGTGCCGCCGGTGAGATAGAGATCAGGACCGGCGAACGTGACGATGCCCGCAGCCGGCGCTTTGACTGGCGTGCCGGTGGGCGCGGCGATGTCCATGCCCGAATGCGGTGAGCCGGGCTGGCCGTTGTACGAGCGGGCACGACCGAAGCGTCCGCTGATGCGGCCTTCGACCGGACGGATGAAACCGTTGCCGAAATCCACGCGGTCGTCGTCGCGCACGCGCGCTTCGGTGACCTGCGCCTGTTCGCGACGGATGCGTTCGGCGATCGCCGCCGGCGGATTCACCGTGGCCGGCGGCACACCGTTGACGCGCTCGACCGGCCAGTCGCGCGGGGTGATCGCGATCGACGCCGACTGGCGGCTGCCGTCGGCGCGCGTGACCGCTACCTGCACCGGGCCGGACTCGTCACGCCCGACGCCGAGCACCACCGTGCCGTAGCCACTCACGCGCAGCGCGCGATCGCGGTATTGCACCTGACTGCCGGCCGGCACCTTGCCGATCACGAGGCTGCCCTGTTGCACCTGCGCCGGGAACCGCACATCACCCGCGTCCTGCGCTGCCAGCGGTACTGCATGAACAAGCAGTGCAAGGATCAGGAAACATGCGAGCGGCAGACGGCGGAGCAGGGGCATGCGGTGGTCCGGGCAGCAAGGGAATGCGCCGGGCACGCTACGCGCCCGGCGATGAAGACACGGTGTCGCGAAGGCGTCAGCGTTCGAACGCAAGACGCTGGCCGGCCGCTTCGCCGACGAGCTGCGCGCCGTCCCATGCCAGACGCCCGTTAACCCAGGTCGAAGCGATGCGCGAGCGGAAGGTGGTGCCTTCGAATGGCGACCAGCCGCACTTCGACAGCACCTGCTCGCGCGTCACGGTGAACGGCGTGTCCTCCACCATCACCAGATCGGCGAAGTAGCCCTCGCGCAGGAAGCCGCGCTCGGCGACATCGAACAGCTGCGCCGGTGCGTGCGCGAACTTCTGCACCACGCGGGTGATGTCGAAGTGGCCTTCGTGCACGCATTCGAGCGCGGCGTTGAGCGCGAACTGCACCAGTGGCAGGCCGCTCGGCGCGCGCGTGTACGGATTTTCTTTTTCGCTCAGCAGATGCGGCGCGTGGTCGGTCGCCAGCACGTCGATGACGTCGTCGGCCAGCGCGCGCAGCAGCGCTTCGCGGTCGGACGCGTCCTTGATCGCCGGGTTGCACTTGATCTTGTGGCCCAGTCGCGCGTAGTCGGCGCGATCGAAACGCAGGAAGTGGATGCAGGTCTCGGCGGTGATGCGCTTGCGCAGCTTGCCGGCGGCATCGACCAGCGGGCCGCGCTCGAACAGCGCCAGCTCGTCGGCGGTCGAGATGTGCAGCACGTGCAGGCGGGTGTCGTGACGGCGTGCCAGCGACAGCGCCAGCTGCGTGGACTTCATGCACGCCTCGCGCGAACGGATGTCCGGGTGGCATTCGGCCGGAATGTCGTCGCCGTACTTCGCCACGTACTCGCGCTGGATCGCGTCGATCGTCGGCGTGTCCTCGCAGTGCGTGATGATCGGCACCGGGGTCTCGCGGAAGATGCCGTCGAGCGTCTCGGGATTGTCGACGAGCATGTTGCCGGTCGAGGCGCCCATGAACACCTTGACGCCCGGCGTGGTCAGTGGGTCGATCCGGCGCACGTGGTCGAGGTTGTCGTTGCTCGCGCCCATGTAGAAGCCGTAGTTCGCGCGCGCGCGGCCGGCGGCGCGGTCGTACTTGTCCTGCAGCACGTCGGCGCTGAGCGTCGGCGGGCTGGTGTTGGGCATGTCCATGAAACTGGTCAGGCCACCGGCGACGGCCGCGGCCGACTCGGTCGCCATGTCGGCCTTGTGCTCCATGCCCGGCTCACGGAAGTGCACCTGGTCGTCGATCATGCCGGGCAGCAGCCAGCGGCCTGCGGCGTCGACGATGGTGTCGCCATCGCGGGCGGCGAGGTCACCGCCGATCGCGGCGATGCGGCCGTCGGCGCCGACGCGCAGGTCGCCGTCGAAGATGCGGCCTTCGTTGACGAGGCGTGCGTTGCGGATCAGGGTCGAGGTCATGGCTTGGGGTCCAGGTTCGGCATCGGCACGGGGTCGTTCCCGCCCGGATGCATGGGATGGCAGCGCGACAGGCGGCGCAGCGCCAGCCAGCCGCCACGCAGCACGCCGAAGCGGGCGATGGCGACCATCGCGTACGACGAGCAGCTGGGATGGAAGCGGCAGCGCGGGCCGAGCAGGGGGCTGATGAAGCGCTTGTAGCCGCGCAGCAGGAAGATGAGCAGGCGCGCGATCACGGCATCTCGGCAGGGGCGATGAACACGGGGGTCGGGACGGTTGCTGCTGCAGGGGCATGCAGGGTATAACACGCCGCTTCCCCGCCCAAGGGAATGACAAGGATCGCAGCACGTGGCAGTCAAGAAACCCGCAAAGAAGGCCGTCAAGAAGGCCGCAAAGCCCGCCGCGAAGGCAGCCGTCGGGAAGAAGGCTGCCCCCGTCACCAAGCCACCCGCCAAGAAGGCACCGGCCCCGAAGAAGCCTGTCGCCAAGGCCGCGCCCGCCAAGCCAGCTGCGAAGAAGGCGCCGGTCAAGGCACCCGCGAAGAAGCCAGCGCCGCCCAAGGCAGCGCCGGTGAAGGCGGCTGCCAAGAGCATGCCTGCGAAGGGCGCGCCTGCGAAGAAAACGGCGAAGGCAGCCCCGGCGAAAGCCGCGGCCACCCCGCCTGTGACGAAGCCGAAGGCCGCTGCTCCCGCAGCGGTGACCAAGCCCGTCGCGAAGAAGGCAGCACCGGCCAAGTCGATCGCCGACAAGTCCGCTGCCGCCCCGAAGACGGAGGCCCCGAAGAAGGCTCCCGCTCCGGCGAAAGCCGCCGCGCCGAAGCCGGTGCCGGCATCCACTCCCACGAAGCGTCCACGTCCGGTCGGCAAAGTCGCCGTCGCGGGCGTTGCGCGCCAGCAAGAGCCGGCGCCAAGAACAAAGGTGAAGGTCGTGCAGTACAAGACCGATGCAGAAACAGGTCGTCCCATTCTTCCGCAGGGCTACAAGCCCGGCGCCGACGAGGAGTACATGAGTGCGTTGCAGCTCGAGTACTTCCGCCAGCGCCTGCAGAACTGGCGTGCGGATCTGGTCGAAGAATCCAAGCAGACGATCGAGAATCTCAAGGACGAAGTGCGTGACGTCGGCGACGAAGCCGAACGTGCCACCCGCGAAACCGAGAACTCGCTCGAACTGCGTACCCGTGACCGCTACCGCAAGCTGATCGGCAAGATCGACAGCACGCTCAAGCGCGTCGACGAGGGCGAGTACGGCTACAGCGTGGATTCGGGCGAAGAGATCGGTCTCGACCGTCTCGAAGCACGTCTGACCGCCGAGCGTACGATCGACGAGCAGGAACGCTGGGAGCACATGCAGAAGCAGATGGGCGACTGATCGTCGTCGTCCCGGTGTCAAAAGAAGCCCGCGCAAGCGGGCTTCTTCGTATCCGCGCCCGTGCGCG